>CAYOZV010000129.1:0-13589 GCA_964408465.1 uncultured Pirellulaceae bacterium | reverse complement strand
AAACCGATTTGCAAACGTGGCTTGCGTGTCGGGGAGAACGGGTGGGGGAAGAAACTGCGGAGAGATTCCTGTAATTTCTTACCACGCAAATTGATCGCATGACTGCAAGGTTAGAGGTTAGGAAGCGGGGGCCGTTTGTTGTATGCTTGCTATGTGAAAGTGAATTGCAACGTGCAGTGTCATTGTCTGAATCCGCCGCTAGGGGCTTGTTGAATGAATCAGCCACCACGCGTTAGCGTCCGGTTCTTGGGCTAAAACCGAAGCTTACCCCCAAAGCACTCACTTTCGATGGGTGACGCGTCGAACACGAACCGTAGATTTGGCTCTTAGCCGAATCGCCCTTCAGTTTCACGCTGGCTAAAAGCCCAACCTGCCCGAAGCAAGCCGCTTCGAAGTCAGGTTTCCGCTGGTGAGAAAGCCGCAAGTAGGAACGCATTCCGCCGCCCGCGACCGCTTATTTGCGGATTTGAGCCGCGATTTACCCATCACCAGCGGTATAACCGGAACAACTCGTGGGGCACAACGGACAGGTTTCGTATGTTGTTCCGATGGCTTAGCTGCGGTTTGAGTCATAGGCAGATAGCTGACACATAACCGCCGAATATTTAACAAAGCAGATAAACGATGACCTACGCACGAGCGAGACTTTGGTTGGGAGTAACGGGCGTTGGATCGTTGGTAACGATCTGTACGATTGCTCTCCTAGCGGGATGGCCGCAAGCACTACTGTCCGACACGTCGTCCTTTGGTGTGCCCCAACTGCTGCAGCTTGCTGCGATGACGGGGTTGTTTCTGGTCTGGTTAATGCCGCTTGATTTCTTGGGCGGTTATTTACTTCCGACCAAATTCCATAAAACCCAACAACATTTTTCTGATTGGCTCAAAGGTTACGTCACGGCGGCGGTGGGCCAAGCGTCTTTGTTCGTGCTATTCGGGGCGCTGATCGTGGTGTCCAGCCAACGCTACTCGCTGCTGGGTGGGATCGCTGCGATCAGCTTTGGGATGGCGGTTTGCGTTTATGTCCGAAATCGTTTGCTACTGGAGCGGGAAGCCCAATCTGAATCTTCGGCGGAAAAACTTCTGGACGCCATCAGCCTAATTCAAAGCTGGCAGATCTTTGTTCCGCGGACGGTGGTGGTTGACCATCAGGACATCGGATTTACCGGCGGGATTGTAGGCTTTGGCAAGAACGCTCAAATCGTGATCCCCAAATCATGGCTCGCGTTCAATCGTGAGCAACTGGCCGCCGCGATTGCCAGACGCGCCGTCGCGGTCAACAGTGGCAGTTACGCCCGCGGATTGTTGTTGGCATTTGTCTGGAACGTTGCTGGTTTTTCCCTTTGCTCGCTGCTGCCAGGCGGAGGCTTAGGTTCGGTTGCAGGGCTGGCAACGACAGTCTGCGGTTTTACGATTTGGTCGTTCATTGGTTTGCTGACGTTGCCGACGCTTAGTAGAAACGCTTCGTTGAGTATCGACTACATTTTGACGCGTAAGGGAATGCCTGAGGAGTTGCTTTCGCAAACCGCATCGGCGCTGGATGACATGCAGGATGGCGAGCCCGAACGGTCGCCGTGGATCGAAACAATCTTCCACCCTGTTCCCAGTGTCAACAGTCGTAATAGTGGTCAACCGGTTCACGGGCTGGCAGCGTGGAACGTCGCGCGTACGACTCTGTTTTTCTCATGGGCGTGTCTGGGATTTCTGTCTCGATCGGTACACTGCAACGTCGGCCGTCCCGAATTGTGGACGATGCTGCCGACCGACTAACCGTCCGCTCCTCTTTTCCTTCAACTGTTTGTTCGATGGTGTAACGCATGAACAAAGACGCGTAGTTTCGCAAACGTGTCGATCGTGAAATTGGGTTTGTTCGAGACGCGATTGTTGCACCAAGGCGGTTGGTGCGGTTATTTCCCAGTGAAGAACTTTAGAACTGCTGAAGAAAGAAGGGGTGAGGACATGTCTGCGATTAATTCTGCTGGATCTCGAAACGGTTGGAAGGCAAACGAGACTTTGTCGTGGACGGGGCCAATGCCAACGGACAATCTAATCGCCTCTGCGAAGGACGGAAGCGAGTCCGCAGTGAATATGTTGATGGACCGCCACCGTAGTTCGCTCGATCGCCTGGTGCGGATGCGACTGGATAAGAAGATTCAAAATAGGGTCGGTGCGAGCGACGTTGTTCAAGATGTGCTGGTGGAAGCGCACCGCCGGTTGCCAAGATACCTTGAGTCGCCAGCGATGCCCTTTCATCTTTGGGTGCGTCAGATTGCTCGGGATCGAATTATTGATGCCCATCGTCGGCACCGCGTCTCTGCAAAACGTTCGGTCGATCGCGAGCAACCTTTGGTGGGCGCCCAAGGGTACGATCAATCTTCGATGTACTTGGCGGCGATGCTTGGCGATTCAAGAATATCACCGGCCGAAGCCCTCGTTAAAAAAGAGTTGGGGCGGAAAGTCGAACAGGCAATAACGTTACTGGAAGAACGCGAGTCTGAGATCATCGTGATGCGGCACTACGAGCATTTGACAAATCAGGAAATCAGCCGAGTTTTGAATCTGAGTGAGGCCGCCGCAAGTATGAGGTATTTACGAGCGATTCGAAAGTTGAAAGAAATCGTTCGTAATCTGACTCCGGAATTTGAATCAGGCGTCGAGTTAAATTAATGCCAAAGATTTATTTTGACGGGCGGGAATTCGAGTGCGAACCAGACGCAAATTTGCGGCGTGTGCTGCTCGATGCGGGGGCTCCACTTTATAACGGCGTGGCCGCAGCGATCCATTGTCGGGGCCTCGGAACGTGCGGCACTTGCAGCGTGGAAATAGATGGCGACGTTTCTGAGCCAACGGCCGTCGAAAAATGGAGGCTGGGTTTTCCACCGCATCGCTCTGATGGCGGACTTCGTTTGGCCTGCCAATGCCGAGTGCTGGGAGATCTTAAGGTTGGCAAACACGGCGGGATGTGGGGCAATCGGCGGTCGGGCGATTAGCTGTGCCGAATGAAGTCGGATGCGAAATTTGAAGAACTGCCGCCGGATTGGCTGAGGTGTTTGATCGTTTCCATCGGAATTTCTTTGAACAGCGTTTGCGACGAGTTCAACCACCGAATGAATTGTTCCGCCTGCGCTTCGTTCTTGGCCTCGAAGCCCATCAGAGCACGTTCGAATTCTTGTCCCGAATCGACAAAGTTCATATAGCAAACGTTCGCGTATTGGCTGGCTCCCCGCATGAAGTCTCTCAACGCACCAGGGCGGTTGGGAAACCCGATCACGGCGAAAAACGGATGTTTCAGTAGATCGACGCGGAATGGAATGACTCGAAACGAAACCGAAGCGGCACCGGTGACCTCCTTGTAGGGTGGGATCTTAGGATCTTTTAAGAACGCTTCGAGTTGATCGTGTTCGGATTGAGGGACCTCGATCCCGATCACCGGATACGCGATTTCGTCAGCGACTTTACCGTACTGGAAGTCAATGATGTTCATCGTGCTGAAAAAGTTATCCAAGATGCCGATCAGCTGACCGGGCCTTTCCCCAATTTCAAAGCAAAAGTAACGTTCTTCAGGGATGTCGTCGCGGCCACGTTTTGCGATTTGTGGAAGCGTCATAAAGTCAACGTTGGAACCAGATAAGACCGTCAGCGCGAGATCCGATGGGCCTAAATTTGCCTTTCGCGCTGCCGCCACACCCAACGCTGCTGAAGGTTCAACGATGATTCTCATTTCGTTCCAAAGGTATTGGATCGCGTTACAGACTTGGTCGTTGTCGACCGACACGTAATCATCCAGCAATGCTTGGCAGATTTGAAAATTGATTTGCCCCGGGCGCGCGACGGCCGTTCCATCGCAGAACCGGTCGACCGCGGGCAAGGTTGTCGGTTGCCCTGCTGCGATGGAGGTACCCATGCTGTCCTGTTGGCTGGCTTCGACGCCGATCAGTTTTGCGTCGGGAAAGGCCGTCCGCAGCACCGAGGCAACGCCGGCGGCCATGCCGCCACCGCCGATGGGAAGGAACACGTGCGTTGGCGCGGTGTCTAAATCATTGACGATTTCGACGCCGATGGTTGACTGGCCTGCGATCACCATCAGGTCATCGTAGGGGGCGATGATTTGGCCATCGTTAGCGTCGGCGAATGCTTTGGCAGCGACCGCCGCTTCGTCAAATTTGTCTCCGTGCAACTGGATCTCAACCAAATCCCCGCCGAAATTTTTCACGGCCTGTTGTTTTACTTTGGGAGTGGAGACCGGCATGAAAATGGTGGATTTTAGCTTCAGCTTTTTGGCCGCCAGCGCGACGCCCTGCGCGTGGTTGCCGGCCGACGCAGCGATGAGGGCGCCGCGGAATCCAGCCTCGTACAGCGAAGCGATCTTGTTCATCGCGCCTCGCCATTTATAGCTGTGAACGGTCGAGGTGTCTTCGCGTTTGAGCTTCAACCGGCAGCCGTTTGGCAACGTGACTTCATCCAGTGGCGTTGCGTTGTCCAGTTGGTAGACACGCGTGGTAGCGGCCTGCGTCTGTTCACGCAGTCGCTCAAGGAGTTCTGCGCTGTCGAGGTTTTCGATGTTATTTGACATGGGAAGATTGATTATCGACTGAAGTTGCCAACCCGCAAGGTGTTACATTCGGTAGCAGGCTTAGAAAATTCACGGTGGGATGAAGGAATGTCGTAACGGAAAACGTCGCCAGGTTCATAACCGCGATAGAACACGTTCGATTAAACTTCGATTGTTGGAAGGCCCTGCTTCCTGGCCGGACTCATGGCTTCGTCCACAACGAAAAAAAGGGGAAGCCAACGCGATGCGGTGACTTCCCCTTTTGTTTTTCAAGAGACGACGCGTTCGGCTTTAGTTAACGTCTTTGTCGATGATCTTATTGGCCGCAATCCATGGCATCATCGCGCGAAGTTGTTCGCCTGTTTTTTCAATCTGATGATCGGCAATATTACGACGGCGAGCGTTCATGCTCGGGTAGCCCAACGCACCTTCTTGGATGAAGCTCTTGGCGTAGTCGCCGTTTTGGATGTTCTTGAGCGCCTGTCTCATTGCCGCGCGAGAACTATCGTTGACTACCGCTTCACCGGTAACGTACTCGCCGTACTCCGCATTGTTGGAGATCGAGTAATTCATGTTGGCGATGCCGCCTTCGAAAATCAGATCCACGATCAACTTCGTTTCGTGCAGACATTCAAAGTACGCCAGCTCTGGTGGGTAGCCGGCTTCGGTGAGTGTTTCGAACCCCATTTTGATCAGTTCGACGACGCCACCACAAAGGACTGCTTGTTCGCCGAAAAGATCTGTTTCGGTTTCGTCTTTGAAAGTCGTGTGGATGATGCCTGTCCGTCCACCACCGATCGCCGAAGCGTAAGACTTTGCCAATTCGAGCGCCTTGCCGCCGTTGGCGTCTTGAGCGATCGCGATCAGATCCGGAATGCCGCGCCCTTGAGCGAACTCGGTGCGCACTGTGTGGCCGGGTGCTTTAGGGGCAATCATGATCACGTCCAAGTCAGCACGTGGGGCGACCTGTCCGTAGTGGATTGAGAATCCATGACCAAACGCCAGGCAAGCGCCTTCCTTTATGTTGGGTTCGATGTCTTCGCGGTAAATTTTCGCGTGAAACTCATCAGGCGTCAGCATCATCACAACGTCGGCGTCTTTGACGGCATCGGCTGAAGCCTTGACCTCGAATCCGGCTGCTTTGACTTTTTTGGCCGTCTTGCTGTCGGGGCGCAAGCCGATGACAACATCGACGCCGCTGTCTCGGAGATTTAGAGCGTGGGCGTGGCCTTGGGAGCCATATCCGAGGATGGCTACCTTCTTGCTCTTGATGATGGAAAGATCACAATCTTTATCGTAATAGATATCCAGCGACATTTTTCTTTGGTCCTTTTGGTAATAAGTAGGCCGATAGTCTAAGCACAGAGACTCGATCGTCAACGTCAAACTTGGGGAAGAAAGCGAACTTAAATCGCTGTTGTTGTGGCCTTGGGCGGTCTTGGTTGGCTTTAGCACGAGGATGCACCCAAAGCCAACTCAACGATGTCGTTGCACGCATTGAATGCGGCCTGCTCAACCACGATTCTCCGCCGGCAAGTCCATAGAATATTGGTCGCAAAAACGTTAAAACGTAGCTTTTCCAATTCACTAACAACGTTTCCTCCCCCAAGACCCATGAGCCAAACAAACGCATCGGTTTCCAGCGAGCTAAAATCCACGATCCGCACCCTAGGAGATATTTTGGGCGAAACGATCGCTCATCAAGAAAGCTCTGGCGCCTTGGATCTGGTCGAAAAGATCCGCGCGTTGGCCAAGACGGGACGGTTGGGAGATCAAGCGGCCCTTGAGGAACTTCGGCAAACCATCAATGATCTGACCGAAGACAGCGAAAGTACCGACGCCAATCTCAAGGCGTTCTCCACCTATTTTCAATTGGTGAATCTGGCCGAGGAACATGAGCGTGTCCGAGTGCTGGATGAACGCGCCGAAGTCGCCTACGTCAGCGACAAACCGATGGACGAAACGATCTCTCAGGCGCTGCACGAATTGAAAGCCGAGGGCTTCTCCGCACAGGAGGTGCAAACGATGCTCAGCGGGATGTTGGTGATGCCCGTCTTCACGGCTCATCCAACGGAGTCTCGACGGCGGATCACTCGCCAGATTCTTAAGAAGGTTTCTGAACTGTTGGCCAAGTTGGACTCAAAGGATCTCTATCACCGCCAGAAAGACGAAGTCAAAGCGCTGTTGATGGACTACGTGGTGTTGTTGTGGCAAAGTTCGGAGATGCGAGACCGCCGGCCAACGGTGATGGACGAGGTCCGCAACACGGGCCTCTACTTTTTTGAGAATACGCTGTTCGATCTTGTGCCCAGAATTTACGAACAGTTGGAGGCCGATTTAGAGGACGTTTACCCGGGACACACCTTCGATATCCCGGCGATCTTGCGCTATGGTTCTTGGATTGGTGGCGATCGCGATGGGAACCCATTTGTGACCAACGAGATCACGATCGAGGCGTTGCAGGCCCAGAAAAGACTGGTGCTGGAGCTGTACCGAAAAGAAACGTTGGTCCTGTACGAATTGCTCAGCTGTTCCCGTAACCGCGTCGGGTTTTCCGAAGCGTTCGAAGCCAGCCTGGAATCTGATCGTGCGCTGGTACCCGAAAGCGAATTTGAAGTCATTGATCGTTTTCAGCAAGAACCCTACCGCGGGAAATTGGTGATGATGTACCGGCGTTTGGTCGCTACGTCTCGGCTGAATGATGCCGGCGATGGTGAGTGTGATCCGGTCGATCAAAAACGCGCTTATTCTCAGGCCCAAGAGTTCACCGCCGATCTAAAACTAATCCAAGATTCTCTGGAAGCCAATAAAGGGCAGCGATTGGTGCGCGGCCGATTCCAGCGACTGATGCGAGCGGTCAGTGTGTTTGGATTTCATCTGGCGTCGATGGACATTCGCCAACATGCTCGCCATCACCGGCAGGCCGTGGATGAATTGGTGGCTGGCTACAAAGGAGTCGATGATGACAAACGGGTGGAGTTACTGACTCAGCAGTTCAAAACGGATGCTGCCCTTGACAGTGCTGCCGCCAGCGACGATGTGAAAGATTTGCTTGGCCTGTTCGACGTGATCGGTGCGGCTCAGCAGAGCAACGGAGCTCACGCGATGGAGACTTACATCATCAGCATGACCGAAAGTGTCAGCAATATGTTGGAGGTGTTGTTGCTGGCTAAAAATGCTGGGCTGTTTGGACGCATTGACATTGTTCCCTTATTCGAGACCGTTGACGATCTGTTGGCGGCGGCGGATACGATGAAGGCAATGTTTCAGCATCCGGTTTACGCGGAGCATCTAAAACTACGCGGTCAGCGTCAGCAGATCATGATCGGGTACAGCGACAGTAATAAAGACGGCGGATTCATGCGTGCTAATTGGATGCTGTTCACCGCCCAGCGTCAGATGGCAAAGACCTGTGAAGAGCATGACATTACGTTGACGCTATTTCACGGACGCGGCGGTTCACTGGGGCGCGGAGGCGGTCCGACCAATCGAGCCATTCTTGCTCAGCCGCCCGAATCGGTGCGCGGCCGCATTCGAATTACAGAACAAGGTGAAGTCGTAAGTTCGCGTTACAGCGAACCGGCGATCGCGAAACGTCATCTAGAACAATTACTGCACGCGGTGCTGTGTTCGACAGGGCAGCCAAAGGTGGAACCGGCGGACACCCAATCGTGGGCCGCGACGATGGACCAGCTGAGTAGTAGCGCCCATCAGAAATACCGTTCCCTGGTCGAACACCCACGCTTTCTCTCCTATTTCCAGACGGCAACGCCCATCGATCAGATCGGCAGCTGGAACATCGGTTCGCGTCCGGCCCATCGCCGGGCGACTCAAACATTGGATGATTTGCGGGCGATTCCCTGGGTGTTCGCTTGGACGCAATCGCGCGCCAATGTGCCCAGCTGGTACGGCGTTGGTACTGGATTTGAAACGTTTCTTTCGACGGGCGATGCTCAAGAACGAATGGCACAGCTTCAGGAGATGTATCGCAAGTGGCCGTTTTTCCGCACCATGCTTTCTAACGTTCACTTGGGAATGGGGCGGGCCGATATGGAGATTGCCGGCCTCTACGCAGAACTTGCGAACAAGGAAGACGCCGATGTCATCTTTAAGAACATCAAAGATGAATTTGCGTTGTCCAAAAAGATGCTGTTAGAGGTGACCGCCACGGAAAAAATTCTGGACACCGAACCTTGGCTGCAACGCAGTATCCAGGTCCGCAACCCGTACGTTGATCCGCTGAACTATATGCAGGTTGCGTTGCTGCGGAAGCTGCGACAGGACCCCGAGGGTGCCGCTGCGGAACATTACCAGCAGTGCCTGATTCAGTCCATCAATGGAATCGCGGCCGGTCTGCAGAAC
Organism: uncultured Pirellulaceae bacterium; assembly: GCA_964408465.1. Classification (GTDB taxonomy): domain Bacteria; phylum Planctomycetota; class Planctomycetia; order Pirellulales; family Pirellulaceae; genus Mariniblastus. The sequence continues at coordinate 4,678 of CAYOZV010000129.1, read as the reverse complement.
GTGGGATAGCCGGTCGGTCCCTGAAAGTAAAACCATCTTACCCCCGCCGCGTTAGGGCTTGGCTTGTTGACTTTAGCATGCCCGACACGTGAACGCGGGATGTCACGAAAAACATGCTCCCACGCACGCGCGTCGGGGGTATGGTTTTTGCAAGCAAGCAAGCGCCAAATCCATGAAGCTGGAAATTAATCTCAAAGACATTGCGTCAAAAATTGCGGACAGTTATCAGCTCAAGCCGGCCTCGGTGACCGCAGCGATCGACCTGCTGAATGAAGGCAACACCCTGCCCTTCATCGCGCGTTATCGAAAGGAAGCCACCGCAGGACTCACCGAAACGCAGCTGCGCGTCGTGCAGGATGGACTTGAACGACACCAAGATCTAGTCAACCGAAAGAATACGATTCTTGCGACGATCGACGATCAAGGCGTTCTGACGGACGGACTGCGGCAGCAGATTATCGCCTGCGAAGATAAAAGCAAGCTGGAAGATATCTACCTTCCCTATAAACCCAAACGCAGAACCAAAGCCACGATCGCACGCGAATCGGGGTTGCAACCGTTGGCCGATTTGTTGATGGCTCAGCAACGAATGGGCAAAACGCGCACCGCAATCTTACGTCCGTTTATTAACGTCGAAAAAAATGTCCCGGACGCTGATTCGGCCATCACCGGAGCCGGATATATCGTGGCCGAAACCTGGGTCGAAGATGCCCAACTGCGGCGATGGCTGTTTGAAGAATCGGCCGGCGGAAAGGTTACGTCGAAGGTGAAGCGGGGTAAGAAAGAAGCGGGGGCGAAATTTGAAAACTACTTTGACTTTTGCGAACCCATCAAACGCATTGCGTCGCACCGTTTTCTGGCGATCAAACGTGGAGAGAGCGAGGGCGTTTTACGCGTCGCCGTAGAATTGGACCAAGAATACTTCGTGCGGCAACTAAAACGTCGGTTAGTTACCCAGCGTAATTTTGAGCTGTACGATGACTTAGTCTCGATCGTTGAATCGAGCTTCAAATCCCATTTCTTGACGGCCGCCAGTCAACACCACCTTGCCGCACTGAAAGAGAAATCCGATCGGGAAGCCATCGAAGTCTTCGCGAAAAATATGCGGGAACTCTTAATGGCACCACCGGCTGGAAAACGCACAACCATTGGTTTGGACCCTGGATTTCGGACCGGATGCAAAGTCGCGGTCGTAGATGGAACCGGCAAGTTCTTAGAAACAAATACGATCTTCCCGACGGCTCCCAAAAATGACGTCGCAGGCGCCGCGAAAACATTGCTTGGCTTGATCAAGAAGCATGACGCGGAATTGATCGCGATAGGAAATGGCACCGCGTCGCGCGAAACGGACGCGTTTGTTGGGGACTTGATCAAGCAACACAAATTGGGCGTTACCAAAGTAATCGTTAATGAATCGGGGGCTTCGATCTATTCGGCAAGCCCGCTTGCGGTTGAGGAATATCCCGATTTGGATGTGACCGTTCGCGGCGCGATCAGCATCGCTCATCGGTTGCAGGATCCGTTGGCCGAATTGGTGAAGATCGACGCAAAATCTATTGGCGTGGGGCAATACCAGCACGACGTCAATCAAACGCAACTGCAGAAATCGCTTGGCCGCGAAGTTGAATCATGCGTTAATTCGGTGGGCGTGGAGCTCAACACCGCCAGTGCATCGTTGCTCAGTTACGTCGCTGGAATCGGACCCAAACTGGCGGGTTCGATCGTGAAGTATCGTGATCACAACGGCGAGTTTGAGAGTCGAAGCCAGTTGTTAAAGGTTCCCAAGTTGGGGAGAAAAGCGTTCACGCAGTCGGCCGGTTTTCTCCGAATCGCTAACGGCAGCGCGGTGCTGGATGGTTCCGCCGTTCACCCTGAAAGCTACTACGTTGCTGAAAAAATGGCAAAGTCATTGAATGTCAACGTCGTAGAAATCATGAAAAATCCTGAGCTTGCGTCGCGTTTGGCTCCCCGAGACTTTGTCGATGAAAAATTTGGTGAACCGACGGTGCGTGATATCATCAGCGAGATGACAAAACCGGGGCGCGATCCGCGCAAGCAATTCGAAGTCGTCAGATTTGACGACTCCGTTAACAAGATGAGCGATCTTAAGGAGGGGATGATCCTTCAGGGGCAAATCACCAACGTGACAAATTTTGGAGCGTTTGTGGACGTTGGCGTTCATCAGGACGGCCTGGTTCATGTTTCGCAATTGGCCGACCGCTATGTGGCCGATCCGGCGGAGGTGGTCACCGTGGGTGACGTCGTACGAGTGAAGGTGATGGAGGTTGATGTGCCGCGTAAACGAATCGGGTTGTCCATCAAAGAGGCATGATCTTCAGAAATGGGTCAGAAGAACTGCAAAGTAGAAATTTCGTGCGAAGTGCAATTCGGGAGGTCGAGGCTCCGACCGAGACCTATTTGATTTCGTGGGTTTCGGGCGGAGCCTCAAACTCCCGGTTCACGCGAAAATCGACTTTGCAGTTCTCCTGAGCAACGGCTCAAAATATTTGTGGACCCTGCCTCAAGAAGTTAGGATGGATGGAAACCAACCTCACTCTTTGAAGTAAATCATGAAATTACTGTCACGAATCTTGTTTCTCCTTTGTGCCGTTTTTGCGTTTGTGTTTTCGTCATCGAATTCGACCGCCAGTGAATTGGAACTGGCGTCAATTTTTGGCGATAACATGGTGCTGCAACGCGATGCTCCGATCACCGTTTGGGGGTGGACCGAAGCCAATGCAGCGGTGACCGTTTCAATCAAAGATGCTTCGGCGACCGCCACCGCGGGCGACGATGGAAGCTGGCGAGTTGCGCTGCCTGCGATCGGCGTTGGTGATCCTTTTGAAGTCAGCGTTTCTTCAGGCGATCGTTCGATCGTGCTCAAGAACGTCTTGGCGGGTGAAGTCTGGATCTGCAGCGGGCAGTCCAATATGGAGTGGAAGGTGGCGCATTCGGGCGATGCGTTGAATGAGATTGCCAATGGCGACCATCCCATGATTCGTCACATTAAGATCAATAACGCCACGAAAATGTCGCCGCAATTACGTGCGGCAAATACAGGTTGGTCCGTTTGCTCCACTGAAACCGTCGGCGATTTCACAGCGGTGGGATACTATTTCGGCCGCCGCCTACAAAAAGAATTGCAGGTGCCGATCGGGTTGGTGAATACGACTTGGGGAGGCACGGTGATCGAGGCTTGGATCGAGGGGAAAGTCTTACGCGATCATCCTGATTTTGCTGACGTCGTCCGCGCGATTGAAGTGGAGGCCGCCGATGCGGAGAGGGCCGCGAAAAGGGCCGCTGATTTTGAGCAGTGGAAGCAGCGCGCAGACGCTGCGGTCGCCAGCCCACCGGAAAACTATCACCCGATAGACTTCGATGATTCTGATTGGAAAACGATTCCCGTTCCCGCCCATTGGGAGTCCAAAGGTTACCGAGGCGTTGACGGTGTCGCGTGGTATAGGAGGAAAGTCACAATCCCCCAAACTTGGGTGGGACAGCAGTTGACCCTTTCGCTGGGGACCATCGACGATTTTGACGTTACTTACGTTAACGGTGAGAAAATTGGTGAGACAGCCGGCTGGAATGTGGAGAGGACGTATGAAGTTGCGGCCTCGGCCAATCATTCTATTGACGTTTCGATCGCGGTGCGTGTCACCGATACTGGCGGTGGCGGCGGAATGGTGGGAAGCAAGCAGCAGTACACGTTGAGTGTCGGCGGCGAACAACCGCTATCGCTGGTCGGTGATTGGAAGATGCGGCTGGAACCGGCGACGGAAAAGCTTGGCCCCGCCCCCCGGTCGGCGACTGGTGGAAACAATACGCCGACGGGGTTGTTTAACGCGATGGTCAATCCGTTGATCCCCTTCAAAGCCAAGGGAGTGATTTGGTATCAAGGTGAATCAAATGGGGAGCGCGGGAAGCAGTATCAAACTTTGTTTCCGATGTTGATCAAAAATTGGCGGGACCGATGGCAAGATGAAATGTCTTTTTATTGGGTTCAATTAGCCAATTATCAAGCGCCCGCCGATTTACCGTGTGACAGTAGTTGGGCCAAGCTTCGAGAAGCCCAATCGATGACATTGTCGTTACCCAAAACTGGGCAGGCAGTCATCATCGACATCGGAGAGGCGCGGGATATTCATCCCAAGAACAAACAAGACGTGGGCGCGCGGTTGGCGCGGCACGCGCTGGCAAAGGACTACGGCAGGTCCGTGAAATACTCAGGCCCCGCCTATAAGAGTTTTGCGGTCGATGGGAACAAGATAAAAGTGAGTTTTGATTTCAATGAGGGATTGGTGTCCAGCGATGGCAAGCCGTTGAAGCGGTTCGAGATTGCCGGCGATGATCAAAAGTTTCATTGGGGCGTGGCAACGATTGAGGGCAATGAAGTCGTTGTTACCTGTAAGAAAGTCGCATTGCCTACCGCCGTTCGATATGCCTGGTCTAAAAATCCGGAGGGTTGTAATTTGACCAATGAAACGGGGCTGCCGGCCAGTCCGTTCCGAACGGATTCGTGGTGATGAGATCGTCGTTTTTTCAAACCCGCTTGAACCGTTCAATGGACTGATTTGTTTGGCTCACAGTTATGTCGTCAGTTTAACGATTAGCCCTCAGGCGTCGGTGTTTAGGCGGGGCCAAACGCGGTCGCCTGCCGGCTTGTCGTTAAACGAAAATG
>CAYOZV010000128.1:0-13849 GCA_964408465.1 uncultured Pirellulaceae bacterium | reverse complement strand
CGCGGGCCAATTTGGATACGCCACGGCGGATAGCTTCGCGGGCTTCTTGTTCGAAGGCAATCATTTTTGCCATGATAAAATCTCCTGAGTTCAGGTTTGTGTTGAATTGTTTGTTGGACTGACGGGCCCGAGTCGAGCCCGCGGCACTTATTCGATGACGGCCAAGACGTCGTCTTCACGCATCAGCAACAATGTGTCGTCGCCGAAAGTGATTTCGTCGGGGCCGTAGGAAGAAAACAGCACTTGGTCGCCCGGTTTGAGGGTCAGTGCCATGCGCGAACCGTCTTTGGTCATGCGGCCTTCGCCGACTGAAACCACAGTTCCACGGGCCGGTTTGTCTTTGGCCGATTCTGGCAGGATGATTCCGCCGGCAGTTTGGTCCTGTGATTGCTCACGCTGCACAACGATGCGTTCGCCCAGCGGCTGTAATTTGCTTGATTTGGCCTTCGATTTAGCTGGTTTTTTGGCGGTCGCTGCCATGTTCTATTCCTCCAGAACTTTGATTTGAAATCGTGTATCGGATATTTTTGCTATTTGAAAAGCCGCTATCGTAAGGGGTTTGCGAACGTTGTCCACAGATTCTCCCTGACAATTTTGCGGTTATTCGTTTTCGAACACCCCTAAGACGCAATTCGCGGGCCAGAACGATTGGGCAGGAGAAATTTATTGAGATTGAGAGGATTCTCTAGGTGTTTTGGCCCAGCAGCGGCGAAGAGTCTGTGCTTTGAATTGGAGGTTGTTTCACCGTGACCCGATTCGGCACCCCTCTCAACCTAATTTCCCGACCTAATTTCCCGCTACACCGGAGGCCGTTTTCGTTTAACGTCAATCCGGCAGGCGACTGGGGTTGGCCCCGTCTAAAACACCGAGGCCTGCCGGCTGATCGTTAAACTGATCATATGGCTTTGGGCCAAAAGAATTCGTTCATTCGTCGGCCCCCTTTTAACCACTCTCTGACACAATGTCATTCAACACAATTTCAATCAAAGCCGTGTCATTCAAAGCCGTGTCATTTACCGCCGCCGAACATTTCCCCAAAGCCCTTAAACAGATCAAACGAAGGCAGCGCGTCGGCCTGATCCAATCGCTGCACATCCAGAATGCCGTGAACCGAAAACTGCGTGTCTTTTTTGATGACTTCTAATTCCAAGCCACGAAACCACGTCAGCACCGGAGCCAAATACCCTGTCGGCAACGCCGGGTTGCCGAACGACGGCCAAGCGTCTGAATACCAGAGGGTGCGACCGCTGGGCAGCTGCATCTTTTTATATTCACCATCGAGCGAACACACCAAATCAACATCCAACATCCGCGACGCGACCGCTGGAGTCTCCTCGGGTGGAGTGCCAAATTGCTGATTGATCAGATTCAGCAACTGAACGTTCGCGATCGAGGCCTGCCAACTTCGACGGAAATTAATCATGTTGGCCCAGGTTTGAATTTTTGAATGCGCTAGGTCTCCGATCTTCACACGCACTTGAGCCGGCCGTTGGCTGGGGATGATAGACAAGTGCCTCTTCAAATCTTCCAGCCTTCTTTGGTTAAAGGACAACACCGAAAAATTTTCCCACTGCAATCGCCAAAGGCCCAACAGTCGAGAGTAAGTATATCCAAACGCATCCGGGCGCCCCCCCAACTGCGGCATCCAGTTGGTAAGCCCCAAATTGGGCCAAGCGCCAACGTATCCAGGCGTCTGCTTAAATGTATCCAGCAGCCGCAAAAACGATCTTGGTTTCAAATCAATGTCGGGGTCCAAGTAATCCTGCACCGCGCCGAACAAGTGATGCGTTTCATTGGTTCCCCCTGCCAAGCCGCCCTTGAGACTGGCTTCAAATCGGACAATGTCATCCGGTGAGGATTGCACTTCTTTTTGCAACGGTGGTCCCATCCGCTGAACCAGCCATTTATATTTGTCTTCACCAAAAGGCAAAACCTGTGCATCGAAAACGATACGTTCAAGTTGATCCTTCTCCTGGTACCGTTTCACCGCGATCATCATCGGGTCGAGTGATTTTATGTTGTTGGAGAAAAACGCGGCCCGTTGCTCAAACCAGCGCTGCTCGTCCAAGGTCACGCGGTTGATCTTCATGTCCGCGATCGGAGTGAAGAATCCCCGCCGCCCTCGCAGCGCACACTGCCAAGATTCACCAACGGTTTCAAAAGTGCTGCCGTCGGGGTGGCTGCCAAAATTGGTCGGCAGATACCCACCTTCAATGAGATCGCTGATGCTTTTGAAGTCGTACGATTCACCAACGGCCAACAGTTTTGCCATCTCGTTGAGCACCATGTCGGTGACGACTTGATTACGACGGCGGAGTTCAATTTGATACTCGGGCGTCAACAGGTTTTGCAGAAAGCGCGTTGGCATGTAGATGAAAAGCGTGTCGTCGCGGTCGACAGGCATTTGATAGCGCGCAAATTGGAACTCGCGGGTGTCGGCCAGACTATCAATGCCACGCGCCGATTCCAAAAAACGCTCCGCCACATGCTGCGACGTTGTCAGCAAGTGATTGTCGCCGGCAACGGCATAGAAGGAACGGTAGCGATTGTCGGGTGTGGACAGAAGCTCGATCGTTTCCCCGTTTGGGGTCGTGATCGTTTGCAGGGTTGTTTTTTCGGCGGCATGTTTTTTAGCAAATTTGCTGCGTTTGGAACGTAGGCTGCTCGAAAGTGCCTTCGTGTTTTTGGCGTGGAGCATGATGCCGATCGCTGCCCCGTTGTCAAAATAGCTGTCCATGCCGATGACGCCGACATCGTCGATTAGGCTGCCGCCGAAGAGGCGGTCAAACTCGTTGGATTCAACGGCCAGTTGATCCAAAAATTTTGACTGGATTTTTGGCTGGTAACCGCGCAGCTGAATCATGCGGCTCAAATTTCCACCGAACTCCTCGGTCAGTTTTTGCAACCAGATTTGATTTTGCCACGTTCCAAACCGCAGGTAAAAGCACTCCTGCGGCACGGCTTTGGCCAAGGGTTCAACGACGACATCGTCCGGCAAATCCTCCACCGTCAGCGGTGTCCATTGAATTTCTTCCGGCATCGGCAGCGTCGCCAACGCTCGGTCGACGCCGACGGTCATTGCGTTTTGGATGCCGTCGAGGCGGAGTGCTTCGACGTCAAAAAGAAGCTCGAACGTGCGCGACAGTGCGTCCTTGGAACGCCGCGGTTGGGTTGGTGCCGCAAGCCCCAGACGCTTGGCGACCACCGCCGTGAGGTAGGTTTCGACCATCGGTGGGTAATCGCCCGATTCGATCATGTCGTCACTGGCCGAAGAGAAACTGTTCCACCAGTTTTTGGCAAATCGCTGGTAGCGCTGCGGTTTGTCGAAAACGATGGGGACGTTGAAGGTCGATTGACCCGTCCCGTGCAGCGTCACGTTCAGCGGTTGGTCACCTTGGAAGAGAAACCAAACTGATTTCGATTCGGCCGAATTAGAAGGATTAGACCGAAGGAAGTTCCCTAAAAACTCGCGAAAGGGCGTGTCTGCGATGACCGGAAAACTAACGCGCTGGTCCGCCTCGGTAATCAATACGGCGTCTGTACGAGCGATCATTTCATCGCCCGGTTGTAAGCGATAGTTGATGCGTCCGATCCCATAAGGACGACCGGCGTGGGCTTCGGCCGACAGGATCACTGGCGGCCGCGCCACCTGAAGGTCATCGGTGGCAAGGTTGCCGTTGTCACGTATCGCCGGGGTTGGGGTTTTGCGGGATTCTTGTGCGGTAACGTGCGTTAGCGGCAGCCCGATCAAGATTGTCGCGCAGAGGATCAACAACGTTGAAAAACGATTCATCTTTTTCTGACCATATTTGCGATCGCTAAACAATATCTACGATCGGATCGGAAACGTCTTCGAGTGTGACGTGGACGATCCACTGGTCAATATTTAGACTCTCGTCATAGACTTGCCCAGGCTCCTCCTCCGCGTTGACGACGATTTCTTCCCCGTCGACGGGAAAGAACAAGTAGTCGCAACCGTCGGTATCGATCCGCGCCAGCGGGCCAATCTGAGGGTGAACCATTTCGATGACGCGCGCCGACCGCACCTGGCAATTGGTGGTGGAATCGAGCTGATTAAAGAAGATGAAATCGGGCGTCTGTTCGACGGTGACGATGTCCTGAGGGGGCGTTTGGAAAAACCAGAGCTTCTGGTTTTCCCCCAACACCAACGTCTGGTCCAGCTCATACCAGCCGGGTACCCACAGGGCTGTCTGTTTTGAAGTGATCATCGTTGGGCCTTGAATCAAGGTGAGAAATGGTGGCGCAGGGCGTTGGAAGCAAAACGCAGCGGCGGGCTTGCACCCGCCGGCAATTTGTTTAGTGATGGTGAGGTTTGTGAGGCGGGATGTCGCCTTGGTAGGTCTTCCCGTCGATCTCGATCATCAATTTCACGCCTAAGTTCATCGCGACTGAAAGTTTGTCGTCGTCCAACATGTACACGGCCGTTTTGCCGGCTTCGTCTCCGTCCTCCGGTTGCAGCACGAACGGGTCACGGGTCTTGCCGGCCTGCGGTTGGATGCTGACTTTGGCGTTCACCGCGGCCGATTTTTTGTCTTTGTCCAAAACGTAAACGCGGATGACAGAATTACCTTTATAGTGACGCCATTCGCTGACGTAATCCTTGGGCGAAAGGTAAACGATGTGGCCTTTGTTGGGACCCATCTCTTCGACCATCACATCATGTTCGTGGCTGGCGTGATCTTCATGCCCTTCTTCGGCATGGCTGTGTCCGTGATCCTCTCCACCGTGGTCGTGATCGTGTTCGGCCGCGGTGTCATTTTCCGGCTTTGCTGCCGGTTGGTCGCAACCTACGTTGATCGTGCATACAGCGGCCAGTAAAAGTACAAAAAAAGAAAATCGCATCGGATGGTCCCATAAAATAATGTTCGGCGGTTGGAAAAAGAGGACTCGTCGCGCCCTGTCTTTTACTTGCGTCTGATTATATCGCATTTCTATTGAGTTCAATACGGTGCTAAACCGCCTTTCGTTTGCTCTGTCTGGGGTTATTTCTTCGAAGCCGCAAATTTAAATCGAAACGTCCGCATCTGGTGCTTTGAAAACGGTAGCGTGAACTGATTTGAATCCCCCGACGCGATCGGTTTTGGCTCGGCCCAATCGGTTTCTATGTGAGTCGTCGGTTGGATCAGCTTTAGACCATCGCACTTTAGAAAAACATTACGGTCATGATTGCTAACATTCCACCAGCGAGCGACGACGTCTGCTTCGCAACCGTCTTCTGCGGGTTTGATGGCCCATAAGACAGCGCCGTCGGCATCTGCATTGCTGGATTGAACGTCAATCAACGCATAGTGAGTAGGCAGTGGACCGCTGGAATCCGCGTCCCGTTTTACCGCATTCAGTTTCACCGCGATCGCCGGATTGGTTCGCTCCAGCGCCCACGCCATCGGTGAACGGAAGTTCTCTGTCTTTGAAGCTGGCGTAAGCTGCGTCGTACCAACAGAAAAGCGTTGCGTAAACGTCTCGTCGCCGTTCTGGTTGGGAATGCCTAATTTTGGCCCGTCGATTTGGCCGCCAATTAGAAACTGCACCTGAGATTTCGCAGTGTCCAGTTTTTGCGGTGTGCTTTGGCCAAATTTGAAAAACGAGCAGTCGTGATTGGCGATGTCGACACGGAAGTCACGCTGGGTAAGGTTTACAAAGTGACCGGCGGACAGCCAGTCGTAGCGCGCGTTACGATTGGCATAGTGTCCGCCGTTGCTAACCAGATCGGCTTTGACGATCGCCCCGACTTCTTCGTGTTCAAGTTCAAAGTCACGCAACTGTACGTCAAAATTCCAGCTCAACGTTTCAGAGAAGTTTTGCAGAATCCTGTTTTCGATCTGGATACCATCGCCGTCGTTTAAGGTGATCGTGGTCTGGCTTTTGATCGGTTGGAAGCGACGGATCGTCAGGCGTTGCCCCAACAGCCCGAGGGATTGAATCGAATAAGTGCATTGGGAGGCAACTGGTTGGCCATCACGCATCAAACGATTGAATCCGGAGGGGCCGACTAACTCTCGTCCTGTCGATTTATCGATGACGCTTGAGATTTCGCCGCTGCCATCTATTTTTACTTTGAACTGACTGTCCTCAATCGCGTTGCCTTGGACAAAGCCCAGCGGCGATTTTGTTTTGGCGGCGCTAATTTCAATCGTGGTGAATCCGACCGGCGGGAGGCCCTTCACGCGCACCAATAATTTACCCTCGGGGGTCCGGTGGTGATCGAGAACCACCTTCGTGTTAACGTCGGCGATTTTTAGAGGGCGCCGAAAATCACGGTCGATCTCTACGACCGCATCGCGCTGCCAACCCAGCGGATTGAAGATCAAGTACGCTTCGGTTTGCCGATCGGGCCCGTCAGGCTGGTCGGATTGGTCGGATTGGCCAGACCGGTCACGATCGGGCGCGTGGTGAACTAACGTTGCCAATTTGGTTTTTGCATCTTCGAGTAACCGGTCGACGTAATTGCTGATCTGATCGGCCAACCGTTTCTGCCAAGCGGCGCGTTTGGTGCGAAGAAGTTCAGTAGAATCAGCGGTCCAGTCGTGTTCCCAGTAAAGGCCCAGGTTCAAATGAGCCAGATCTCGTTGTGTTTTGTATTGAGGCCAGAAATTGGCATCATGGCGATGGACGATCGCAGCGATGGCCTCCGCGGTGCGTAGGCGTTCGACGGATCGGCGTACTCGGGCCGTTTGTTCGGCCATCGACGCCGAAAGAACATCCCACTCATTGCCGTACGCCTCGGTCAGCACGGGTAAGTCACCGCCGTGCCGACGTTCGAAGGATCGAAAGAAATCTTCTTCGTTGGAGACGATCACCTTTTGATCGTCGGTGGTGCGGCGACGCGCGATCGCGGGAAAACTGTTGTCCAGCGTTTTCAAATCGTCCCATCCCTGCCCGAACAGGCCCACGGTCGCGGAAGGGTGACGGTTGAGGAAGCCGGGGTCGGAATTGACGAAGTCGATCGCTTGGTCGGGTTTTCGTGCCTCGGCGTATCCGCCTAACGATTCGTTGTTAACGCCCAATGAATACCACTTCATCAGAATTCGGCTATCGTCTAAGCCCCGCCACCAATAAATTTCATGATTTCGTTTTTGAAACGGAGCGTACGGCATCTTTGTGGCACAACCGCAGATGCCGCGCCAAGAATACTTGGCCCCCGCGCCGCTCCAAAGCGCACCCAAGCCCAGCGGCAGCGTTTGGTTCTCCATCGCAACGGCCAAGGGAAACCGCACATCAAACCGACGCTCTAAATCTCCCGCGTAGTACATGCCGCGCAAAACGGCTTCGGCGGGCTGTCCGCCGTAGGTCGACACCAGCGCGTTCAGTGGCGATGAGATATGACCATCAGCCACCCGCGCCATCAGGCGCTCAAATTCCTGCTTCGTTTTGTGGTGTTCGTATTCCCACAGCCAGAGACTTCCATCGCAGTTCCATTTCGGTTGATACTCGAGCGGTTGGTCGGCGGACTCCTCGATGCGATCGAGGTAATAATCCAGCGTCTCGATAAAAACCGCGCGATACTGAACATCGTCGGCAGTCCAGAAATAGTCCGTGTGATCGTCGGGGGCCAAGTAGATGGTTTTGACGGGGGCGGCGTCGCTGGCTTTGGTGGGTGGTTGGGCTGAGGCTGTAGAAATCCCAATCGCGGATACGAAAACAAGAAATGCTAATCGAGCTATTCTTAGTTTCATGCAAGGTTTCGTCTGAAGAGTTGTGAATGGAAAAACGCGACCAGTTTAACGACAAGCCGGCAGGCGACCGCGTTTGGCCCCGCCTAAACACCGACGCCTGCCGGCTAATCGTTAAACTTGGGCGCTGGAAGCACCGACGCCTGCCGGCTAATCGTTAAACTTGAGCGCTGGAAACACTGGCGCCTGCCGGTTCATCGATAAACTTGGGGGCGCTGGGAAGACTGGCGCCTGCCGGGTGAACGATAAACTTGGGACGATAGCCGGCGACTAGGCTTGGGCGGCTTCGACGATTTTGGCGGTGGTGATGCCGAAGTGTTCGTAGAGTTCTTCGAACGGTGCTGATCCGCCGAAGCCGGTCATGCCGATGAATTTCCCCTCGGTGCCGAGGTAACGCTCCCAACCCATTTTGATGGCGGCTTCGACCGCGACGCGATTGGTGACCGCGGCGGGGAGGACTGATTCGCGGTAGTCGGCCGGTTGTTCGTCGAACAGTTTCCAGCATGGCATGCTGACGACACGCGTCTTGACACCCGCTTTTTCAAGTTCGGCCGCGGCGTCGACGCAGAGGGTGACCTCGCTGCCGGTGCCCATTAGGATCGCGTCGGGAGTGCCTTCACAATCGACCAAGGTGTAACCGCCTTTGAGCACGCCGTCGGCACAACCGAACTTGGATCGGTCGAAGGTCGGCATGCTTTGGCGAGACAACACGATGACCGTTGGGCGGTCGTCGTTTTCAAGGGCGGCCTCATAACATTTGGCAACTTCGTTCGCGTCGCCGGGGCGCATGGTCAGCACGTTGGGGATGGATCGGCAGGCGGCCATGTGTTCGACCGGTTGGTGGGTTGGGCCGTCTTCGCCCAGGCCGATCGAATCGTGGGACATGATGTAGAACACCGGTTGGTGCATGATGCTGCTTAAGCGAATGCTGGGGCGGCAATAGTCGGTGAACACAAAGAACGTCGCTCCGTAGGCGCGGATGCCAGAGAGCGACATGCCGTTGCAGATTGCGGCCATCACGTGTTCGCGGATGCCGAAGTGGAAATTCTTTCCTGAATAGTCTCCGGCACCGAAGTGGCCGGCGGTGGGATCGTCATTGTTGGATTTGTTGGAGCCCGCAAGGTCTGCCGAGCCGCCGATGAACCATGGAATCGCTTTGCAGACTTCTTGGAGAACCTTGCCGGAGCTGGCGCGGGTGGCCATGCCTTTTTCGTCGGCGTCGAAGGTGGGAATGGCATCTTTCCAGCCCTCGGGGAGGTCGCCGGAGTGGATGGCTTCGATTTGAGCGGCCTCGGTGGCGAACTCTTTTTTGTAGGCTTCGAATTTTTGGGCCCAGGCTGCGTAGGATTCCTTTCCACGCGCACCGATGCCGGCGCGGAAGGCTTCGTAGACGTCCGCGGGAACGTGGAACTTTTCTTCTTCCCAACCGTAATTCTCTTTGGCCAATTTGATTTCGTCTTCGCCCAGCGGTGAACCGTGGGCGCCGGAGGTGTCTTGTTTGTTGGGCGCACCGTAGCCGATGATGCTTTTGGCGATGATCAGCGTTGGTTTGTCGGTTGTTTTTTTGAACTGATCGTAGGCTGCGTTGAGGGCGTCCACGTCGTTGGCGTCGGTGACGGTGATGACGTTCCAGCCTGAGGCTTCGAAGCGGCCTTTGACGTCTTCGCTGAAGGCCAGTTCGGTGCGGCCTTCGATGGTGATTTCATTGTCGTCGTAAACCCAGCAAAGGTTCGACAGTTTCAAATGGCCGGCCAGAGACGCCGCTTCGCAGCCGATGCCTTCCATGACGTCGCCGTCACTGCAGACGGTGTACGTGTCGAAGTCGAAAAGTTCGTAACCGGGACGATCGTAGGTTGCGGCCAACCACTTTGCGGCGATCGCCATGCCGACGCTGTTGCCGAGTCCTTGGCCGAGCGGGCCGGTGGTGGTTTCGATGCCGGCGGCGTATCCGTATTCGGGGTGGCCGGCACAGGGGCTGCCCATTTGGCGGAAGTTCTTAATGTCTTCGATGGTGATGGAGGGTTTGCCGGTTGGTTTTCCACATTTTTCGGCGCCGGCGACCTCTGCGAGGTGAATCATGGAATACAGCAACATCGACGCGTGGCCGCAGGAGAGCACAAAACGATCGCGGCCCATCCAATTAGGGTTGGCGGGATCGTAGTTGAGATGGTTGTTCCAAATCGCGTAGGTCAGCGGAGCAAGGGCCATCGGTGTGCCAGGATGTCCGCTGTTGGCGGCCTGCACGGCGTCCATCGAAAGGGTGCGGATGGAGTTGATTGCTTGTTGCTGAACGTTGCTTGTGGAAGTCGCCATCGTATCTTGCCTCGGGAAAATTCGTTGTTCGTAATATTGATGTGCTGGTGGTTAGGTGTGCCAATTGATGGACGGTTATGCCCATTTTGACCAATATTGGCCAATACGATAAACTAATCACGATCGCTTCGCCACTAGCGCGGCAACGTGGCGGGTGCATCTTTAGAACATTTCCGGAAGTAACATGGCCAACGAACCTCAGCAGTGCAAATCGTCTTTGGCCGCAGGTGCGGCAGATGCCTCAGTGCGTCGGTCGCCGGCGCGCCCTTCGCGACGAGGTTTCCATAAAGGCGCCGCGGCGGCGTTGGCGGCGGTGATGGCTCCGGCGGTGGCCAGTCCCGCGCTGGCGGACCGGAAGAATTCGGACGATGAAAAGTCACCGGCGGAGCTGATCACGCCGGCGGCTCAGGCAACGATCGACAAGTCTCTGGCGTATTTGTTGAGGAACCAGATTAAGTCGGGGCGCAATCGAGGTGCGTTTGGCAACGGGGGTTACAGCGGCGGCGTGGCGACGGCTTCGCTGGCGGGGTTGTCGATGATGTGCGGCGGCCATGCACCGGGGCAGGGGAAATTCGGTAAGGCCATTGATCATTGCGTTGATTTTGTGCTGAAGAATGTGCGGGACACCGGTTACATCGCAAAATCTGAGAACAGCAACGAGAACATGTACGGCCACGGGTTCAGCATGCTGTTTTTGTCTCAGGCGTACGGCATGACGCAGAAGTCGGCGATTGGAAAAAAACTCCGCAAGGCGGTCGAGCTGACGTGTTCGACGCAGCATCATACCGGCGGTTGGAGATATCAGCCTCGTAAGAGCGAGGGCGATCTTTCGATCACGGTGTGCCAGATCATGGGACTGCGGGGGGCGCGTGATGCGGGAATTGATGTTCCCGATGATGTGCGGAAGCTGTGTATTAAATACGTTCGAGACAGCCAGAATAAGAATGGAAGTTTTCGATATACGTTGCGGGGCGGTCATTCGACGTTCGCGATGACGGCGGCGGGTGTGACGTCGCTGTATAGTGCCGGCATCTATGAGGGGGAACCGGTAGAGAAGGCGTTGAAGTATCTGAAGAAGTTCAAACCGTCCGGCGGCAATCGAACGTCGCACTATTTTTATTCCAATTACTACGCGGTGCAGGCGATGTGGCATGCCGGCGGGGAGTATTGGAACGCTTGGTATCCGGCGATTCGTGACGAGCTGATCAAGGGGCAGGCGGCCGATGGTTCGTGGCCTTACAGCGAGGCGGAGGCGCCGTTTGGGGCCGCGATGGGCGGCATTATCTTGCAGATGCCGTTGAATTATGTGCCCGTGTTTTCGCCGTAGAGATGTAGTGCCGGTTTTTCATCGGCTATTTCGTCGCGACCATATTGTTAACGGGCGCCGAAGCTAAATACTCTTGGGATAATCCTCTCGGGATCATCCCCTTCACGACGTGTGCGAGCTAAGCTCTTGTGGTATCGAATGCTTCACCACGTAAGGACAACCTTAGGATGTTGCGATGTTTAAGAAATTTCTAATAGCTGCAGCCATCGTGATTGCCAGCCCCGCATTTGTTTTTGCGGAAGACGTTTTTTTCGCCTACGGGCAGGGGGCAGCTGCAACAAGCACAACTTCAACGACCACTGCGAGTGGGTCTGGGTCGGTTTTCATTTACTCTGAGTTTGGTTTTGATTTTGACGCTGGCGATATCATTTTCACAAATAGTGATTCAAGTGTGATCGAGTTTACGGGGGGGTGGGATTCAATCCGACATTCAATGAAATTGGTGGGGTAAGGTTTGACAGCGCTTTCTTCGAGGTTAAGTCAACAACTGCAGGTCGTTTTGTTCCAATACGCATTTTGGAACATGGAGTTAATACTGCCCTGATTCAGGCGGGGTTTGACCCCGGCTTCGACGCTGATGTAGGCGCCAATGGCGCTGTCCTGCTGGCTCGGCTGGACTTCGATATTGTGTGAGAAGGTGTCGTAGACTTTGAGTTGGCTTTGGGCCAAAAAGGTGTAGTTGATCTCGTTGACGACGATGCCATCGTACTTGACCCGACGCTTGGATCTGCAACGCTGACTGTAGGGCCTGCTGCGGAAGTAATAACCGTCGGCGGAACTCAAGGGCCGGATAGAATTTTGGTAGAGCAGGTTGGGAATCAAATCGCGGTTGACGTTAACGGCGTCCTGACGGGAGTACATGATTTGCAAAATGTCTCTCGGGTTGAAATCTTTGGGCTTGGGGGCCGAGACATAATCGAAGTCGATGCAGCCGTTGCCACTTTTATTTCCGGTGGTTTTGGTCCAGATGAGATTGTCGGCGGACGTCTTGAGAACGAAATACAAGGTGGACCAGGTCCTGATATGATTTTCGGCGGTCCCCTAGCGGACAATATTAATGCCGGTCGAGGCTCGGACGTTGTCTACGCCTTTGCCGGCAATGATGTCATCTCTGGTGGAGATGCTGCAGACATGCTTTTTGGTGGTGGTGGCGACGATGAGATCGCGGGCGGCTTGGGGGCTGACACGATTGAGGGCGGCCCCGGCGATGACGAGCTTCTTGGAAATGCGGGTGCGGATATCCTCTTGGGAGGTGGCGACGATGATTTCTTAAGTGGCCAAGGTGGTCCTGATCAGCTCTCCGGTGGACCCGGCGCCGATGATTTGCTTGGCGGTGAGGGGGGCGACGTGCTAGATGGAGGCAGCGGAATCGACCAGGCGATTGACCAAGGAGAAACCGAAATCGGTATCGAGGGTTGATACACGCTCGTTTGAGGCCGTGCGTTTGGGGTGGTAACCGAACTTGGTCAAAGAATCGAACTTGACTTAGTGCGATCGCCCGTTGGGCGCACTTCGTCGGCAAGTGAAATCACAGCGGCGCGTTGTGGGGGGCTCGACGCACATTGCTGGATATACCTTGCCGGATATACGGGGCTGGATATCCCCGTTTGCCGCAGCCGAAGTTTTCGGCCCGCGACGCTACTTGGCGAGTAAATATTCGTCGTAGAGGATTTGCAACTACGCGTTTGCGTTTTGCTTTTGAATGATCATCGGCCGTCTGCGGAAGTTGGGTTGCTTCGGGCGTGACGTCGACTCTGGTGTTGCCGGTGTTGCTGGAGTTGCTGGAGTTGCTGGCGTATTGGTTGGTTGAGTCGCGGCGGGAGCCTGGTCGGAATTACTCGTTCTTGCCGCCTTCTTCTGGTAGTGCAAGTAAAGAACCGACGCTTGCCTTTCGGTCAGAAGCCCGCATTCAACCGCCAGATCGCGAATCGTTTCGGCGGTGGTCTGTTGTAACTGAACGAGATAGTCTGCTTCTTTGGCGTGCAAGTATCCCATTTCAATCGCCAGCCGCTGAAAATCTTTGCCGGGCGATTTTTCGATAGCTTCGAGGACGTTTGCGACCTGTCGAATCGTCATCAGGCTCTTTTGCAGCGCCAGGGTAGGCAATGCCCTTGTGGATTCCTGCTGAATTTTGATCAGGCCGCAAAATTGTTCTGCTGAGACAATTCGTTGTTCAACGAGATAGATTCCAAATTTAAGACTCATGGTCAAACCGCCACTGCGAAATGGGATGATCGTTAGGTAGGGTGCGGGGCGGTTGGGCTTTCCGCGGCAGCACTGATAGTTTCCTATCGACACATGGTCACCCAATGAGCCAATCATTTATCGATTGAAATGGAACGTCCTGTCTGGCGGCAGGAGGCTTGTCTTCGCTCAATTGGCAAAACCGGCAATGTTTAACATTCGCATTTTTGGCCGGGGGCTGGTTTGGCCGGGGGCTGGGTGGAGGGGGCACGTCGTTGGTGATGGGGAGTGGGTTGGAGGTAATACCGTTCAATGAAGGCCATTTTCGTTTAAC
>CAYOZV010000127.1:0-13884 GCA_964408465.1 uncultured Pirellulaceae bacterium | reverse complement strand
GGCCCATCACATTAATCCTATCAAATTTCTTTCGTGTACCGACTGGCTAAGGCCTACTCTGAACTTCTCCTAGTCTCTGCGGGATAGATTTTGCTAAAATCTATTTCGTACATACGCTCCCAATATCAAACTCATCAACACAACTTCTTGGAAAACCAACCATATGAGTTCACAACCAATTCGAGTGCTATGCGTCGGCGCCGGTCACATGGGCAGATCCCACGCGCTGTCCTACCACCAAATGGACGGATTTGAAATCTGCGGAATCGTCACGCGATCCCCCCAAAGCCGCCGAGCACTCAACGAAGAATTGGGAGGCGGTTACGAATTGTTTGACGACTTCGAAACCGCGCTCAAAGACACTCAGCCACACGCCGTTTCCATTTCCACCTACCCTGACACGCATGCACCCTACGCGCTGGCGGCATTGGACGCCGGAGCTCACGTGTTCATCGAAAAACCGATCGCCGATACGGTGGAACTTGCCCAACAAGTCGTCGCCAAAGCGCTGGAAAAGAATCTCAAGTTGGTCGTGGGATATATCCTTCGCCATCACCCCAGCTGGATCAAGTTTATTCAGGTCGCTCAAACGCTGGGCAAACCGTTAGTGATGCGAATGAATCTGAACCAGCAATCCAGCGGCAGCCAATGGGAAACACACAAAAATCTCATGTCTTCGATTTCTCCCATCGTCGATTGTGGCGTTCACTACGTCGATGTGATGTGCCAAATGACGCGCAGCAAACCGGTGCGCGTCAGTGGCATCGGTGCTCGATTATCGGAGGAACTTCCCGAGGGGAAAATCAACTACGGTCAGCTTCAAGTCACCTTCGAAGACGGCAGCGTCGGTTGGTACGAAGCCGGTTGGGGGCCGATGATGAGCGAAACGGCGTTCTTCGTCAAAGACGTCGTCGGACCCAAGGGATGTGTGACGATCTGCGCCGCCAAAGCCGGCGCCGAAGGTGCTTCGGCTGACGTGGACGCTCACACGCAGACCCAATCGCTGCGCCTGCACCACCGCGATTTAGTAGACGGGAAATTCACCAAACCCGACCAGTGGATTTCGACAGAAGACGAACCCGACCATGACGGTTTGTGTCGGCGCGAACAAGAGTATTTCCTCGAAGCGATCAACCATGACATCGACCTGACAGACCATCTTGCTGACGCTATCAGTTCGATGCGAATCGTTGACGCGGCCGATAAGAGTTTCCGCACAGGGAAAACGGTCGAGTTAAATTGAGGAGGTTGTGAAAGAGCGGTCGCGGCGGGGGCGGGCGGTGTAGGGCTGTGCAGACTGCAAGCGTTGACGGGGTGGCGATTGCCCCTCCGGGGTTATACAAAATCGGTCGCTGCACTATATTATCGCACTGTGTTGGTGCACAGTGTTTCGGCTCTTTTCCCTTTGTTTGCGCGATGAAGTACTCGGTTACACTCTTAATAGCGTTGGTCACAATTTGGTTTTTGTGGTCGGCACACTTCGAACCCTTCATGCTGATTTTGGCGGCGTTTTCGATTGGGTTGTCGATGTGGATTTCGCTGCGTATGCACATCGTCGACGAAGAAGGGGCGCCTGTTCAAATGGGCATTCGTCCCTTCCTGCAGTTCGCGCCTTGGTTGGGTAAAGAGATCGTAGACTCCAACATCGAGGTTGCCAAAATTATCCTCTCCAGAAAAATGCCGCTAAAACGCAACTTGGTCACCGTGCCCACGGGCCCCAAAAGTGAATTGGGAAAAGTAATGCTGGCGAATTCGATTACGCTGACCCCTGGCACGGTATCGATCAAAATGGAAGGCGATGAAATTTTGGTCCACGCACTTTCGTTCGAAGGCGCTGCCGAAGACTTGTCTGGCGAAATGGACAGGCGAATCCAAGCTTTAGAAAAGTAGTTCTCTGTTCTTAGAATTCGTTATTCCACCCCCATTCACCTGCCACACTTTCAGAAGACGTCCAAAACATGTACATCGCCGCTGCTGCTGCCATTTTGGTCACGATGACGCTGGCGTTGATCCGTGCTATGTTCGGGCCGACGGTGTTTGACCGCGTGTTGGCGTTGAACATGTTTGGCACCAAAACCGTGTTGTTGATTTGCGTAATCTGCGTGCTCAACACGCCCGCCCGCCATGATTTTTTGGATCTTGCTTTGCTGTACAGCTTGATGAACTTCATCGGCATGGTGGCCCTGTTGAGATTCACTCAATACGGCACGTTCGCTGAAATCGAAATTGACCACCACAATTCCCGAGGGCAGCAATGATCGTCCTGTTGGATATTTTGACGTGGATCTTTTTGATTGCCGGCTCCTTTTTTTCGATCGTTGGCGGCATCGGTATTCTGCGCATGCCAGAATTTTATTCGCGGCTGCACGGTGGCGGCGTCACCGACACCCTCGGTGCGGCGTTGATTATATTTGCTTTGATGTTCCAAACAGGCCTGACGCTGGCGACGGTTAAACTGGCCATGATTTTATTCTTTTTGTTGGTCGTCAGCCCAAGCTCCTGCCACGCATTGGCAAAATCAGCCATCAACCAAGGGCTCAAACCCATCGTCGATAAAGCGGAAACTCAATAAACTCGTTACCGCGCTCACACAAAAAATCCATCCCCTGCTGCTGAATGTTCGTTTCACTTTTCATCCTGACTCTACTGGTGGTCACCGCCATCTCGATCGCTCGGATTCGTGATCTGTGGGCGGCCGTAATGTTCACCGGCATTTTCAGTTTTTTGGGCGCTTGCTGGATGTTGATCCTCGACGCTCCCGACGTCGCGTTTACCGAAGCGGCCGTCGGGGCGGGTATCTCGACGTTCTTGCTGCTGGGCACTTTAGCGCTGGCGGGAAAAAAGGAAAAACCAACCAAGGGATCTCCCTTGGTGCCGCTGCTGGTGGTCGCAATTACGGGAGCGGCGCTGATCTATGGCACGTTGGACATGCCTCATTTTGGCGACCCCAACAGCCCCGTCCAAACCCGCATCCAACCGGGGTTTGTCGAAAAGTCTCAGGGCGATATGCACGGGCTGCCCAATGTTGTGACGGCGTTGCTGGGTAGCTACCGTGGCTATGATACGCTCGGCGAAACGGCCGTCATCTTCACCGCAGGTATCGCCGTCATTCTGATTCTTCGACGGACGAACTCAGAAAACTCTGGTTCCAAAAACACAAAGAAGGGAACCGAGTAAATGGATTCGTTTCCTATCATTCGCATCGTTGCCAAACTGATCATTCCCTACATTTTGCTGTTTGGATTTTACGTTCAGTTTCATGGTGACTTTGGCCCCGGTGGTGGATTTCAAGCCGGCGTTATTTTGGCCTCGGCGCTGATCTTGTACGGGTTGGTGTTCGGTTTGCCAGCGGTCAAGAAAGTCGCACCGCCAAAGCTGATCGAAAAATTGATCGCCTTGGGATTGTTGATCTACGCAGGAACGGGCGTCGTCACGATGCTGTGCGGAAAAGCAAAAGACGCGGGCCATGCTGCCGTTGGTCACACCGATCATGTCGATGGTGGACTCCATGGCGAACTTCACCCAGAACCGGTGCGCGTGATGGCGAACTTTTTGGATTATGGCGCTTTGGATCACCATTTCCTGTCGGGGATATTGCCGCACGGTCAGCACTTGGGGATTTTTCTGATTGAGTTTGGCGTGGGAGTCACCGTGACGGCCGTGATGACGATGATTTTTTATTGCTTTGCCGGTCGACATCCTGAAACGAATTCAGAGGCCACGCCATGACACTGGAACAGGTTTTTGGTCTCTATAACTACTGGGTTGTGATCTGTTTGATGATGACCGGTTTTTACATTGTGATCGCGCGCAAAAACATGATCAAAACGGTCATTGGATTGAACATCTTCCAGACTTCGGTGGTGTTGTTATATATCACGATGGGCAAGGTGACCGGCGGAACAGCGCCGATCATTCCGCCAGAAATTGTGGCCGAACATGCCAATCATGGCGGCCACAAAAACGACCACGCCGAACATGGAGAACACGTTGATCACGCAGTCGATCAGCTGGACCATGCTCACCAAGGAACGCACGAGATCGCCGCCGATGTTGTGCATCACAGTGTGGACACTGCCGGTGCCGCTGAACTGATCTACTCCAATCCGCTGCCCAGCGTGTTGATGCTGACGGCGATCGTCGTTGGTATCGCCACGACGGCGCTGGCACTGGCATTGATCGTGCGTATCAGCGAAGACTACGGCACCGTCGAAGAGGATGAGATCCAATTGATCAATCGACGAGAACGCCAAAACAAAAGAGCATCATAAGTGGTCGAATTTTTACAATATCATTTGCCGGTCTTGCTGATCGTGATACCGATGATCGCGGCACCGCTGTCGGTGCTGATCGGCCACCGGCCAACGGTGCGATGGCTATCGCTGGCGGTTTGCTGGAGCACGTTTGGATTGGCCATCTGGATGGTCGCCATTGTCAATTCAACTGGCCCCGTTTCGTATGAGTTGGGTGGTTGGGCGCCGCCTTATGGAATTGAGTATCGCATCGACCAACTCAATTCGTTCATCGTCATGTTTATTTCGGGTATGGGCGCTATTGTGCTCACGTATTCGCCCTACAGCCTCAACGCCGAAATCCCTCAGTCCCAGCACTATTTATTTTACCCCATGTATTTGTTATGCATGACGGGGCTGATGGGAATTTGTGTCACGGGCGACCTATTCAATGTATTTGTCTTCTTGGAAATTTCGTCCCTGTCGACCTACGCGCTGATCAGTCTTGGTAAAACACGCAAGGCTCCCCTGGCCGCGTTTCAATATTTGATCATGGGAACAATCGGAGCCACTTTTCTGTTGATCGGAATTGGTTTGCTTTACCAGATGACCGGCACGCTCAACATGGCCGACATTGCGTTGCAGCTGGAGAATCTTCGGTTGGAAAACGATGGGCAGTGGGCCGGTCCCAGAACGTTGTTGGTCGCGTTTGCGTTTCTGACGGTCGGGCTGTGTATCAAGATGGCCGTATTTCCGCTGCACACGTGGCTGCCGGATTCATACACTTATGCACCTTCGGTCGTCACCGCGTTCGTGGCCGCGACGGCGACGAAGGTTTCGGTGTACGCGTTCATTCGAGTCATCTTTGGGATTTTCTCTCCGCGATTTGCGTTTGAGCTGCTGCCGCTGGACAACGCGCTGTGGTCGTTTTCATTGATTGGAATCTTCATCGCTTCGATTGCCGCGATTTTTCAACAGAATATCAAACGACGTTTAGCGTATTCCAGCATCGCGCAGGTTGGATATATGTTGTTGGGCATCAGTATGGCGAATGTTGATGGATTGAGCGCGGGTATCGTCCACATGTTTAATCACGCCTTGATCAAGGGCGGACTGTTCATGGTCGTAGGCTGTTTTGTGCTGCGGTTGGGGTCGGTTCATTTGGACGACTGGAAGGGCGCAGGGCGGACGATGCCTTGGACATCTCTGGCGTGGGTGTTGGGCGGATTGGGTCTGATCGGAGTGCCGGTTACCTGTGGTTTCATCAGTAAGTGGCTGTTGCTAACGTCGGCCTTGGAACATGATCTTTTCCCTGTCGCCATTTTGATGTTGGGAAGTTCTCTGTTGGCGGTCATCTACGTTTGGCAAGTCGTCGAAGCGCTCTACTTTGCCGAACCATCGGAGAAAGCCAAACAAGCCACCGAAGCGCCCTTGCTGATGTTGGTTACAACTTATGTTGTGGTCGGAGCCAACATTGTGTTTGGTGTTTGGACGACCTATTCAGCAGGACTGGCGACCAAAGCAGCCAAGGCGCTGCTCGAAGGAGGCGCGCTATGAACCTCTTTAGTCCTGAGACGATGATTCAGATTTCCCTTGCCCTTCCGGCGCTGGCGATCGTATTGGTTTTCCTGACGGGGAAGGCTCCCAACGTTCGAGAGTCCTGCACCCTGGTTGTGGCCGGACTTCTGTTTTTGATCAACTGCAATTTGGCGTCGCATGTCTTCGCAGGGCAGCGACCGTCGTGGAATCTAGGCCAGATAATGATGCCCGGATTCGACATCGCGTTCACGGTCGAACCGTTGGGAATGCTATTCGCGCTGGTAGCGTCGGGTCTGTGGGTGCTGACGACCGTTTATGCCATTGGCTACATGCGCGGCCATCACGAAAAGAATCAGACGCGGTTCTTCGCCTGTTTTGCGGCCGCGATTTGCGCGGCGATGGCGGCTGCATTTTCGGCGAACCTGTTCACGCTGTTTGTCATGTACGAAGTCATGACGATTTCGACCTATCCGTTGGTAACCCATCACGGCGATGAAAAAGCCAAACGTGGCGGACGCGTTTATCTGGGAATCTTACTTTCAACGTCGGTCGCGTTCTTTATGTTTGCGATCGCGTGGACTTGGAAGATCGCCGGTACGCTGACGTTTACCCAAGGCGGCGTGCTCTCCGAGGCGTTTTCCAACGGCGATGTTACTGAATTCCAACTGGCGATTTTATTAGGGCTGTTCGCGTTTGGCATCGGCAAGGCCGCACTGATGCCGTTTCACCGCTGGTTGCCGGCGGCGATGGTGGCTCCGACGCCCGTCAGCGCGCTGTTGCACGCGGTCGCGGTAGTGAAGGTCGGCGTTTTCTCCGTGCTCAAAATCGCGATCTATATTTTTGGTTTGGACCTGATCAACGATACTGAGGCAGGGCAGTGGCTGTGCTACGTGGCGGCGGCGACGATTCTGCTGGCGTCGTTGGTAGCGATGACCAAGGACAACTTAAAAGCGCGATTGGCCTACTCAACAATCAGTCAGTTGGCATATATCACCCTCGGTGCAGCAATCGCGACGCCCGAAAGCGCGCTCGGAGGCGGGATGCACATCGCAATGCATGCCGTTGGGAAGATCACTTTGTTTTTCTGTGCCGGAGCCATTTACGTCGGGGCTCATAAAACCGACATCAGCGATATGAAAGGGTTGGGCCGCGCGATGCCGTTCACGTTCGCGGCGTTTTTAATCGCCGCGATCAGCATCATCGGCCTGCCGCCGGGTGGGGGTTCATGGAGCAAGTGGTTATTGGCGTTGGGCGCGGCCGAAACGGGACAAACCGTTTTGATCGCGACGTTGATGATCAGTTCGTTATTGAATATCGCCTATTTAGTCCCAATCCCGATCCACGCTTTCATGGTGCCCGCTGGGCAACAGCCGCAATCATTTAGTGAAGGCCCCATGATGTGTGTGGTGCCGCTGTGCATTACGGCCGTGGGTAGCGTTGTGTTGTTTTTCTTTGCCAATTCGATTTACGATTGTTTACTTCCCATCGTTCAATAACTTTTGAACAAGAAACCAATTATAAAACCGCGAATCGACGCGAATGTACGCTAATCCAGCATCCATATTCGCGTTCATTAGCGTCCATTCGCGGTAAAAGATCTCCCATGACAAAACCAAACTCATCTGAAAACCCAAGTTGGTTCGAACGACCCAAGAACATCAACTTGATGATCATTGGGTTAGTCGCAGCGTGCGTGTTGTTGCTGGTGATTGAGTTAGTTTTCGGTCATCACTTCCACGACGAACATCACCCGCCAACTTTCCCGATAGAAAAGATCTTTGCCTATCAAGCTTGGATAGGATTTATCGCTTTCGTTGTCGTGGTGGCGCTTGGAAGTTCATTACGATTGCTCATTCGCCAAAGCGAGGACTTTTATGATCGCTAGTATTGCGATGATCCCCGGCATGATCATGGTCGTCGGCAGTCTGCTGCTGCCGGTGCTGGACAAGAAATCGGCGTGGGGGGCGCTGGCGTTGTCGATCGCCAGTTTGGTCCTGTTGTTGATGACACCCTTTGGCACATCCGCAAATGTCGAAGTGCTGGGCAACGCGCTGACGATGGTCCGCATCGATAAACTCAGCTTCATCTTCGCGCTTGTTTTCCACTTGGCGGCGATCATGTCTTCGATCTACGCTCTGCATGTCCAAGACGTAAAACAACACGTCAGCGCGGTGATGTACGCCGGCGGCGCGATTGCGGCGGCCTGCGCCGGTGATCTTTTAACCCTGTTCGTGTTCTGGGAATTGACGGCTATTTCCAGCGTCGTGCTGGTTTGGGCCAGCAGTAACAAACGATCCTACAAAGCCGGCATGCGGTACCTGATCATTCAAGTCACCTCGGGCGTGTTGCTGCTCTCGGGAGCGCTGATGCGTTTGGCAGAAACCGGTTCGCTGTCCTTTGGAGACATGGGCGAATTCGGAGTGATTGGGCTACGCGTTTCTGGCGGAGCGATTTCTACGTCGGGGCTGCTGATTCTGATCGCGTTTGGAATCAAGTGTGCGTTTCCCCTGCTGCATAACTGGCTGCAGGATTCCTATCCCAAAGCGACCGTGACGGGAACGGTTTTCCTGAGCGCCTTCACTACAAAGTTGGCCGTGTATTCGCTGGCACGTGGCTTCGCCGGAACCGAAGAATTAATCACGATCGGCTGCGTGATGACGTTGTTCCCGATCATCTTTGCCGTCATTGAAAATGATCTTCGCCGCGTGTTAGCCTACAGCCTGAATAACCAACTGGGCTTCATGGTTGTCGGCATTGGCATTGGCACCGAACTGGCGCTCAACGGAATGGCGGCTCATGCGTTTTGCCACATCATTTACAAATCGCTGCTGTTCATGTCGATGGGAGCGGTACTGTATCGCGTGGGTACCACCAAAGCGACGGAACTTGGTGGACTGCATAAGTCGATGCCTTGGACGACGATCTTTTGTATGATCGGTGCCGGTTCGATTGCCGGATTTCCTCTACTGAGTGGTTTTGTTAGTAAATCCATGATCATCACAGCGGCCGCCGACCACCATCACCCTCACTTTGTTGCCTGGTTTATTCTGCTGATCGCATCTGCCGGCGTGATGGAGCACTCGGGAATTAAGATTCCGTTCTTTGCGTTCTTTTCTCACGACAGCGGCAAACGACCCAAGGAAGCTCCTTGGAACATGCTGACAGCGATGGGCATCGCATCGCTTCTGTGTATCACACTGGGCATCGCCTATCCGCTGCTATACAACTTGCTGCCCTATGAAGCGTACTATTCGCCCTTCACCACCGGCCACGTTGTGACTCAGCTGCAACTGTTGCTGTTTGCGGCGCTGGCGTTTGTGGCGTTGATGAAAACGAAGCTTTACCCCGCCGAGGTGGATGCGACGAATTTGGACACCGACTGGGTCTATCGCAAGGCGCTACCGTGGTTGATCGGCGGCGCCGGCACGGCGATCGCGTTTGTCGATACGGGAATCCGCAAGGGTTTTGTTGTGATGATCGCTGGAACCATCAAAGGCTTGGACAGACGTTTCAATGGCCAAGGCGTAATGGGTCGCGCTTGGAGCACCAGTACGATGGCGGTGTGGGCGACGCTGATTCTTGGGTTGTGTTTAATGCTGTATTACTTGTAGTTGACGCAAAAATCAAAACAACAGAAATCGCGCGATCGAAACTAGCACAATCACGATCAACAATCTGCGCACCCAGACGTTTGCATTGGGGACCCGCGTCGCGTAGTTTGCCGCCAGCCAAGCACCGATTCCTTGACCGACCGCCATCAGTGCACCCAGCCCCCAATCGATCTGATTGTTTAACATGAAAAAAGGAATCGCCGTCAGCGCCATCAACAGCACGACCACCAGTTTGATCATATTGGCATGATTGAGCGTGTAACCTGACGCCAGAACCAACGCCGACAGCAGCAAAACACCCACGCCGGCTTGGATAAAACCTCCGTAGATTCCAATCCCAAAGAACAGCACCAGCATCGCCCAACCGGGCCGCCCGGTCGCTACTTCTGAATGTTCTCTTAACCAACGCTTGGGGTTTGAGATCAGCACCACCAGCATCACGACCATCACGATACCGATCGCCATTTCCATCGCTGATTTATCAAGAACCGTGGCAATCCAAGCCCCCAGCAGCGCGCCTGCCACCGACGGCGTTATCAGCCACCAGTTGCCGGTCGGTTCGAATGATTCAGAACGACCGAAAACAAAAATTCCAACGACGTTCTGAAGAAGAACCCCAATGCGATTAGTCCCGTTGGCCACATCCGCCGGCAGTCCCAAGAACACCAGCATCGGTAAGGTCACCAACGATCCGCTGCCGGCCAGCGTATTGATCACGCCAGCCAATCCGCCCGCCAAGATCGCGAATAAGTACACATACCACTGCATTTGCAAAAGTCTAACTCAACTGTCCTTCACCGTGATACAGGCCAAATGTTTCTCGGCCACAATTCACCGCCACCATTGATTTAGAAACGATGATTAACAATGTCGCCGAAAAATCCTGTCTTTCTGGGATGGAACCCGAACGATACCAGAACTATACTTTCACGGCTTGTCCCCCATCTTACCGGCCGCTTCGGAATAGTAATGTCTATTTCAGCTAATCTCTTTGAACTTTTTTACGGCAAAACAATGCAAATCGCCACTCTTGGAGCCTTTTCCTCCCTCTCCATTTTACTTTTCTGCTCCTGTTCAAATTCTTCGGGCACTGCTGACATCCCTGAGATGACTCCCGCTGTTTCGCAGGCATCTCAATTGCAATCGCCCAAAAAAAACCCGCAGCCGGCTGAGGTTTTGTTACAGTCTCAAAATCTGTTTGACACGCAAGAATCTGAAAATTCTCAGTTCGCTGGAGATCCTCTTCTCCAATCGCAAGAAAGTAATTTCGACCCTGTCAGCACCGAAACAGGTTTAATGCTTGAACAGACAGATTTTTCGCAAGAAATCATTCCATCCGCTAAATGAGTCAGCGCTAAAACCGAAGGACGCTATGTACGTTATTGCCGTTGAGTTCACGATCAACAAAGAGTTCGTCAGTCAATTCCGCGACCGAATTGTCCAACAGGCAAACGATTCGTTAACCAACGAATCTGAATGCCATCAGTTCGATGTGTGTTTCGACTCCAGTGACCAAACGAAGTGCTTTCTCTATGAGAAGTACACCGACGAAGCCGCCTTCGAGGTGCACCGTAACACTGATTACTTCACCAGTTTTGCGGCGGAAGTCGAACCTTGGGTGGCCTCGAAAGATCTCAAAATATGGATCTGCGATTGAGTCAGAACGTGCCGTCTGAATTTTCGAATTGGACTGGCTTACTTTCGTTGCAGTGCGTCGCGCTGCTCAGGCGTTAGAACTTTGATCGGAAGGTTTCGAAGCATGAGATAAAGCTTCGCCGTCTCCTCAAGTTCCTCCGTCGCGTAAACCGCAGCGTCCAGACTTTTACCGGCCACCACCGGTCCGTGATTGGCCAACAACAAACTGTGGGATTCTTTGGCCATCGCCTCAACGGCCGCCGCCAATTCAAGATCGCCGGGCGCAAAGTAGGGCACCAGCGGTAATCGTCCTACACGCATCACATAATACGCCGTGATCGCTGGCAACACGTCCGTTGGATCAATATCAGCAATCACCGACACCGCGACAGAGTGCGTTGAATGCAAATGGACGATCGATTGCGAATCGTCGCGCACTCGATAAACGCTATGGTGTAGGAACGCTTCCTTACTGGGTTTGTCACCGGATACCAAATTCCCCAACGTATCTATTTTGGAAATCCGGTCAGGATCCAGCCGTCCCATACACGAGTTGGTCGGTGTCACTAAAAACCCGTCCGGCAGCCGGACGCTGATATTCCCCGAACTTCCGGCGGTCAAGCCTCGATCGTAGATCGACTTGCCGTGCATCGCGATGCGTTCGCGCAGCTGTCGCTCCGAAAAATCTTGATTGTCATTGCTCATAGGATTTTTGTCACTCATTCAAACATTTTCAATGCGGATTCAAAGAAGTCTTCTCCACCAAAGTTACCCGACTTCAGGGCCACCGCGATGCGATTTTCGCCCAGCGTAAACGTCCAAGGTACCCCGGTACAGATCTCCGGACCAATTTGCAACTGCTGGATCTCAAGTTCACGCATCACCGAACCGGATGTTTCGCCACCGGCGACGATAATTTTGCGAAACCCGATTTCTTCAACCAACCACTTCGCCACACGGCCATGGAATTGTTCGACCGTTTGACAAACCTTTGCGCGGCCGTGCTCCTTGTGAATCGGTGCGATCTTCTCTGGCGCATCGGTTGAATAAATCATCAAAGGCCGATCATCGAGTTTAGCAATCGCGGATTCAAACTCCGAAATCTGATGTTCGAAATCCTGCATCAACAGACCGACATCTACCTGAAAGCAATGGCTGCGATCCTTCATAAAGGCGACCTGTCGCCGAGTCATCTCCGAACAACTTCCGGCGATGATCAGGGCGTTACCCTCGATTTGAGGAAGTTTGGGCTGATGTACCTT
This sequence comes from uncultured Pirellulaceae bacterium, assembly GCA_964408465.1. Lineage (GTDB taxonomy): Bacteria > Planctomycetota > Planctomycetia > Pirellulales > Pirellulaceae > Mariniblastus. The sequence goes on along the minus strand of CAYOZV010000127.1, from coordinate 1,605 downwards.
GTTGCCAATCAGCCCCTTCTTTCGCCACGCGTCTGGCAAATAGCGGCCGATTCCAGATCCTCCGGTTATCACTTGGTGGTCAACGATGGCACCGGCAATCGTTGCCAAATCGGAATCCTGACAGGTGTCCGTCACCAGTAGTTGACACCCCTCGGAAAGGGCGCGATCTATCGCGCGGGTTGTTGATTCTACGCCTGCGGCTACATCGGGCGCCGCGACTAATCCCACCGCGCGATCCGTTTGCTGTCCAAGAAATCTAACGATGTTCGAATCGGTCATCGGGTTGAGCGGATGATGCTGCATTCCCGATTCGTTGAGCAATTCTCCATTGACGAAGAGGTGGCCAAGGTAAACCGTTCGACCTGCCGCGGGAAACGAAGGACAAACGATCGCACTTTGTACGTCCAAGCGATCCAACATGGCTGCCGCGACCGGGCCGATATTACCTTCGGTCGTGGAATCAAACGTCGAACAATATTTAAAGTAAAACCGCTGACAGCCACTCAATCGCAGGGCATCTACCGCCGCCAGTGACTGATCCACCGCCTCTTGGGCAGGCAACGAGCGCGTCTTGAGCGCCACCACAATGGCATCGCATTCCAAGTTCTCCAACTGCTGCTGTGTTGGAACGCACATCAACTGCACGACACGCATCCCGCCTTTGACCAAATTAATCGCCAAATCTGTCGCACCGGTAACATCGTCGGCAACACAGCCAAGAAATGCGCCTTTAGTTTCGCTCATGAATTATCACTCAAAAAATTTCCTGTGCGTTAATCTTCGATCGCTATCGCGCGAACAGGGCAACCGTCGCCGCCGGTAATTTTGATTGGCAGAGCGATAAATTGCACGACCGATTCGCTGATCTGATCAAGGTTTGCTAAACCTTCCACGATCAACACGCCGCCCTTGAACAAAATTTGATGCACCTCGGTTAGTTCGGGAATGTTATTAACGTCGGCGACAGAGGGAGGTTCGACGCCGATCATGGCGACCTGCCTACCGACCAACCAATGCGCTAATTCGACGGAAATGCGGGGCAGGGCATCGCGATATTGTTCGGTGCCGTAACGTTTGTGCCAGTCCGTACGCAGCAACAAACGCGCACCCTTTGTGATCTGAGAGTGATACGACCTTAGATGTTCGACGGTGATAAGCTGTCCGTCGTTGACGGGCCCATCCAAAGTTAGATCGACCATCAGCGCGGGTCCGACACACACACTGAGGTCTTGTTCATCAATCGTCGCCGCACCGTCGACAAAATGAGCCGGCGCGTCCATGTGGGTTCCACAATGCGAATACAGTTCCAATGTCGTTGCGTTCCAACCTTCGTTGGCGATCGTTTTCGCGGTGCGGACGTCCACGCCACGCATTTCGTTGCCAACCGGCAAACTCAAATCAATAATTTTCATAATTCACATGGTAACAGATCAACAGACGGCGGCGGGCAGCAATCCTTCGTACCGGCATAGGCGGTTGGGTAGTGGAGTGTTGTTGAAAACCTCGTCGCACCTCTGTTTTGCACTGAGGTTTTGGTTAATGGCGGCGCGGGATCTTTAACAAGATCCACTACGCCATCATATTTTAGATTGAGGATCGTTTAGC
>CAYOZV010000126.1:0-13896 GCA_964408465.1 uncultured Pirellulaceae bacterium | reverse complement strand
ATGCTGATTCGCAACCTTGGATCCACCGATCCCGAACCTTCGACGCTGATTAAAGTCGTGGGCGAGGGCTACCCGACGATCGCCGCTTTGGCGATGCTGTGTGCGAACGCGATCTCCGATCCGCCGGCCAATGTCGACGTGGACCAACTGAGCGCTGAAGCCAAAACGCTATTGGTCACCGCCGGGCAACGCGGCACGTTTGAGATCCGGGCCACGAAAGTATCCTTTGATTCGACCGAACGATTCTTGGCCATCTGCGTCGAATCCGAACCCGAAGTGTTCCTGATGTTCCGCAGAAAGGCTCAGCCGCGTCAGTCGATCAAGTTCTTCGAAGCGTTCGCTCAGCTGTGCCGATACGGACTGATGATCCATCACCTGCAAAAAGATTTTTCGCTGTCGACTGCAGGGTACGAACTGGCCGACACGCTCAACCCAAGCGACTTTCAACAGCTGTCCGCGTTCGCGATCGAAGCCGAGGGATAAATGTCGAAATCATTTTTGCTTCTATTGCTGCTGACCTCCGGCCTGCTTCTTTTTTCGACGGCGTTGTCTGCCCAACAGGCCAAACAGCCCGAAGCACCGGAGACAACCGACCACACAATAGCGCGGCTCAAACACCGTTTTGAAATTGATGACATTGACGGTATCGGCGAGTTGATCGAACCACTTTTCGCGCAGGTGGTCAATGCACAAAAAACAGATTTGGATTTGCCGCAAAAGCACTTAATCGCGATGGCGGCCATGAAGTTCAGCTTAGCCTCCGGCGATCACACCCGCGCGATCGTGCCATTTTTGATCGTGTTGCATTTGCAAACCTCAACGAAAGAAAACCCTCGGCATGAACTGTTGGTTGAGCCAGTCGATCAGACAGAGACGTTTCGCACGAAGTATTTACCGACCTTGTTTTTCACCGACGAGGATCGGTCGCGTTTCCGAGACGAATTCGACAATGCCCTTAGCAACGGCGTCTGTTTGAAAACCGAGCTCTCCCAGGCATACTACAACGCCAGTGAAAACCAACGATCGCCTGCACAACAAAAAATGCTGGACGCCATTGCCCGAGTGAAAAAGAACCCACAGCCGAGCGACCGGGACATCCTTAAACTGATAGAACATTTTGCTACCCAACGCACTGACCATCCAACGATTGCCCATCAGTCCTTGGCGACCGCAATCCAAGGACTGAGGAAATTGAAACGCACCGCGGAAGCTGAAAAACTGATTTCTTGCCTTCCCATGCGGTCGCGCATTTTAGAAGGGATGTCTAAATGATCGCGGCTAATGAAATGAATCTGCTGCAGATGATCTTTGGCGGCAGTTGGATCGGCGTGGTGATCATGCTGCTTCTGTTGATGCTCTCCATGGTCAGCCTCTATTTCGTCGCCGACCACTTTTTAACCATTGGGCAGCGGCGGCTGTTTCCCGAGGACCAATTGGAGCAACTAGAACAGCTGATCGCGGCCCAAAAAATCGACCAAGCGATTGACTATTGTTATCAGCCGGATCGCGATTCGATGGCCGTGCGCGTGATTGGTGCGGGACTGCAGCGATACCGCCACAGCCAATTCGGGTTCGCTGAATATCGCGCCGCCGTCGAAGAGGCCGGCGCCGACGAAACGTCCAAACTCTTTCGCCGCACCGAAGTACTGGCCACGATTGCAGCCATCGCGCCGATGCTGGGTCTGACGGGAACCGTTGTCGGAATGATCGAGGCCTTTATGACGATCGCCAACCAAGACGGCGCCGCACAGGCTCAAGATCTTGCCGGCGGCATCGGGCAGGCGCTGGTGACGACGCTGATGGGGCTGGCGATCGCGATGCCAACGATGGTTGCCTGCAACTACTTTCGGCACAAAATTGAGGCAATTGTTTCGTTGGCAGGAAAGCGCATCGAACACATCATGTTACCCCTGGGAAAGAAGGGGTGACGCCCTTTATCCGCGGCGGCCCCTCGCAAACCATAGATTCCAAACCATGAAGCTCAGCCAACAACGCATCGTCGAACCCATTGGATTTAACATGACGCCCATGATCGACGTGGTGTTCCTGTTGATCATCTTTTTCATGACCGTGTCCCAGTTGAATCGAAATGTTCTCCCGTCCCTGAAGCTGCCGGTCTCCACGGTCAGTGACGATGCGCAGGCGTCTGCGACGTTCGTGTTGAACATTGATTCCCAAGGACAGTTTCAAGTGAACGATGAAGTGGTGCTGCGTGACCGCTTGGACGCGTTGCTACAGCAATCAATCGCGGTCACCCAAACGGCGAATCAGCCGCCGCACGCTCGGCTTCGCTGCGCGGCCGACTGCTCTACCACGGATGTAAATTTCGTCTTTGACCGATTGTCGAAAATGGGTTTCCAATCCGTCACCGTGGCGGTCAGAAAACCATAATGCAACTATCGAAACCAAAAACCCCGCGATCCTCCAACGCGCCGATGACTCTGTCGACGGCCAGCATGATCGACGTTGTGTTTTTACTGTTGATCTTTTTTCTGGTGACGACTTCGTTTCGCGCGCCGACACAATCGTTGGTGACGCCGATCGTCTCAAGTTTGGTTTCACCGGATCAAATCGTGACCGACGAAATTGAACCGGTGACTTTAGTGATCCGGTCTCGTGAGGGCGCCATTGAATACCACCTGGGAAGCATCATCACCAACGACAGGCAAGAGATTCGGAGCGTGCTGGAGGAAATGGACCCCAAAACGGCTCCCGTGTTGGTCAAGGTCGGTGACGGCATCCCGTTTCAAGCGGCGACGAATTTGATCTCGATGTGCAGATCTTGCGGACATGATTCTGTAGCTTGGTTCCCAAATCATGAACGTTAAGCCACTCATTATCACAGCGGTGTTCTGGACTGCCTGCCTGTGGTCTCTTTTATCGGCGGCTTACAGTCAGACCCATTCGCCTGCGGCGCCCGGGTCTCAGTTGGAAGAATTTTTGATTCAGCACCGGATGAATCGCTTGCTGCTAACCCATCGAGAAATTCAAGCGGAGGGTGGGACAAAAGATCGTGACGAAGCCATTGAAAAACTGCACCTGTCTTACGTGCGAGAACTGTTTCAGCCAATCGTTGATGAGGCTTGGGCCCAGCAAGTTCTGGCCAAAGTAAAAGTTTCGATCGCGCTCAATCCCAACAGAAAAACCGAAGACTTGCGGCTGGCGGTTTCTCACCGAGAAATTGAATTACTTCAGCGCAAGTACCTGATGGGCACAAAGGTTGCTTTAACCGAAGTTGATCGAATCACCGAAGAGGTCAACCTGATTCGGCGGTCGTTGAAACAGCAGAGTGAAAATCTAGAACGACTGACGGAGCTGAACCAAACGGTCATCGGCGACCAAGGCCGTCTAAATCAGTTGCGGCAGCAACTGCGCCACGGCGATTACGTGCTTGGCTGGAGCCATTTTTTCAAATCGGCCGCACTTGGCCAGCATCACAAACCCGCCCTGCGTGATGCGGAGTCCTATTTTCGATCGTTCTTGGAGCTCGCCCCACACAGAAACCTGACCAAGTTTTCAGCTGATCAATTCGGACGCCGGAGTCGATTCCAAACAATGGCGACGGTGGGACTGGCCGCCGTGATGCGTGGCATTGGGGCCGGCGGATCGGTCGAATCAGAAAAGCAGGCCGAACATTGTTTCGAAGTGGCAGAGGAAAATGCGGGGTTCAGCGTTAATGCAAAACGTGAGATCGAAGCCATTCACCAATGGAATTTCGCCGGTTATCTGAACGCGGGCGATCCCAATCTGGCCGCACGATTGCTGGACAATCATCCTGAACTTTTACGGCATCAAACGTTGATCGCAACCATCCTTCGCCGCCCCGACGCCGGCGATGAACTTGTTGCCAAAGCGCTGACGGGACTGGCGTTGAATCGCGATCTGGGTCAGCTTCGCGAGGCGGTTAACGCTTCGCCGAATTTACTTTCTGAGGCTCAAATGGATTCTCAGCGCGGATTCCTAGGCCCGTGGATCCGCGGTTACCTCGCCTTGGACGATTATCAAACGACCGCAGAAACGGCTTCCCTAGAACAAGCGACCCTAGAATTAACCGAAGTCATTGGGAGGCTCGATCAACAAACACCGGCCGAGGTCCGAGGTCACTGCCGGTTTCTATTAGGCAGCTGTTTGCATTTGAAAAAAGACTACGCCGCCGCGGTGCGCGAATTCATGCTGGCCGCGGAACTGGCGATTTCGTCAGAGACATTTCAAGATGGCCATCAATCGCTGGCAGCCGAATCCGCTTATCGCGCGCTACAATCGGTGCGATTATTGTCTGGCGATCAAAAAATTAACAAACAAAACATCCTCAGGTGGCTCAACGACAACTGCCCGTCATCTCCTTTTACAAAGCTGGCAAATTTTGATGCCGACCTGCCACGTCGCGCACTTTTGCCCGATCAAGCGGCGATTGCTTACCTGAGTCGCCTCCGCAGAAACGCACCGTCAGATCTCATCCGCACCGCGGCCTCTGAAGAACTCGCAAAACGGTACAGCACCGCTGCGGGCATTCCGATCAAGGCGTTCAAAGACTACGTGAAAACGATCCGCAACGATGGACAGATTTCCAATCACGCCAAGATTCAAATCAATTACCACTACGTTTCAAAACTGATCTCTCAACGAAGGCCTCTTGATTTTGAGAAAGAGATTGAGGATGTCCTGGTCAACGTGAAAGATCTGATCGAAGATTCAGACGCGCAGCAACACAACACCAACGCGGTCGCTAAATTTTTATTCTTTCAGTCGCTGGCACTGAGCAAACTGCGACCGGCGGATCACCAACGCGCCTTCGGTTATTTTCAACAGCTAAAACGACTGAACGATTCATCACGCTGGACATCGGCGGCCGCCATTGAGATCGCTAAGATTTTTGAGACCGCGGGGAACCAAGGAAGCTTTGACGATCAGGTTTTCCGCGACAAGATGATTGGCGTCTACGAATTTCTATCGCAACGTACCCAATTGACGACGTCCGCCGCCCGGCCGGCGATCACACTAAAATTAGCCCGCTTGTATCTCGCCGGTGGTCGTTTGTCGGAGGCAGAAACGCTGTTGCCAGATCTCGGGGAGGATCCACTCTGGTTGCCGCTGCAGGCGGATTTGGCTAACCAGAAAAACGACCTGCGCCTCAGTGCCACGTTGTGGCAGAAACTGGAAAAGCAATGTTCCGCTGGAAGCGATGCTTGGATGGACGCTCGTTGGAATCGTCTTTTGGTGTTGCACCGGTTCGATGAGACGACCGCGACCGAACTTCTCATTAGGACGCGCGCCCTCCACCCAAGCATGCCACCAACCCACGCCGCGCGAATGACGCAACTGGCCGATCAGTGGGGTGTTCGATAAATGCAACCTTCTTCAGATGCTCTGCCGCGCGATTCGCGATTGGAAAATTTTTCTGCCGCGGCCGGCAATATCATTTCACTCCAACGTGGCCTCACGCCGGCGGCACTGATTAAGATTCGGCATCTGGCAGCTGCGCAGCATCTTACGGAGGAGCAGATTATTGCTTGCCTGGACCGTATCGGCGCGGGGACATCGAAGCTGGGTAGGGTAGGGCGGTACGAACAAGTATTTTTGGATCGTCTTAACGACCAGTTTTCAAAAACGTCGGCAACGGTGCTGAGCCCGAGGGCCGCGCGCGAGGCGTTGGAATGGGCGGAGGAGGAATTTCAAATCAGTGCCTCAAGAGCCCAACAGTTGCTGGACCACGTCGCTCAGGATGTGGGATTGCAACAGATCTCTGCCGCCGACGCGCAGCAGCGCACACGTATGCTGATCGCCCAAAAGCTTGATTCCCCCAAACATTTGAGGGGAGATTTCAAGGCCGAACTGATGAGCTATGCCGCTAATTTTGGAATCAGCGCGGATGAAGTAACCGTTTGGTTAGATACCGAGATTGAAAATCGCAATCAACGGAAGGCTGGTCGCAATCGCTGGGTCAGAATGGTTGGCACAGCGCTGCTGATTGCCTTGGGCGTGGTGGCTGCGGGCGTTTGGCGGTGGCAAAACATGCCCACCCCCAAACGGCAGATCGCAGCGACGCCCACAAAGAGCACAGAATCAAATTCGATTCAAAAAAAAGAGACTGTCCCAGAAACAATCCCGCAACCGATGGTCGAATCCTCCCGAGCCACCGATGAAGTGGCCTCATTGAAAATCGACGATTTTGTGTCCTTGGAGAAGGCGCTGCCGGCTTCAAAGTTTCAGAAATGGCAGGCAAGGTTCGTTGAATTGGTGGGCCGGGACTTCCAGCGATCGCCATCGGAGACGACACCGCCTCTGTTGGCCGATCGGCAGAGGAAGGAAGACGCTATCGAGGCTCTGCGATCGGAGGGCTCTAGTGAACGCATTAAAATCCGTGCCCTTGATGACTTGAACGTCCTATCAGATCGGATTGAAGATGTGACTGCCGAGGAAGCGGAGGCAATCGCGCGTTTTTGTTTCCAGCAGCATGATGCTGCATTGGAGAACGCCGTTCTTGGTTCGGTGAAGCAATATGGGCGTTGGCCCCGTTTTCTGCTGGCTGTTTCGGATGCGTTTGCGATTAGTGAGCAGGCAGGGTCTGCAAGCGATTGGCATCGGCGAATCGCGGCGGCGATCACCGACGGGAAGTTGAAAAGCAACAATGATTTATCGACGTCGTTTTTTGATCTGGCACGGTTGCGGGTGAAAGAACGTGTGATGGCGATCACGCAGACCCAAGCGCCCAACAGAGCCAACATCGAAACACAATGGGTGGACCACCTTCGACAGTTTATTGACGACCAAATGCACGACAGGGCCACCCGCAGTTATTTCCATCGGCTAATTGATGGGCGGTCTGTCGAATTGCCGTCGATGCAGCGCCAAATCGAACTGCAGCAGATCTTAATCGAGGCATTGTTGTTTGCGAAATTGGATGATGATTCCTTGGCGGTGGGCGAAGCCTATTTTAGAAGATTAAATTCGGCGGCGACGTTGGGGCAGCAACTGGAACAATCGCGGAAGGCGGCTGGTGATCTTGTGACGCTGCACTGGCGGTGGCTGCAACGAGGGTCCGGCGTAGAAGGCGCTGGCAGCCAGCGGGACTTACGGTGGCTGCCAGATCCCGCCCGTTACACGTCAGCCCGTCGCTGGCGGGACGAAGCGGAGCTCATGGTTCTTTCGGGAGACGGCAAACAACTTTCAAACGCGGTGGAGAAATACAAATCGGCGATTGCCGTGGGCGACGCCGCGATGACGCGCAGCAGCCTGACAGGTTTAATCGCAATCGCCGGCACTTCCGCAGATCGAAACGCCTATCAAAGGCAGCTGGACTTCGTCAACGGCGGACAGATGGGACCCTTCTCAAGGTTCACCGGCGGCGGTGATGGTGGGAGTGAAACTGCTATTGGCGGTTCCGCACAAACGCAATCCCCGCACCCCCAGCATTGGCGGGCCATCAGCACTAAGTGTCTCCAGCTCCGCGGATCCGGCGACTCACTGGAGGCTGCTTTGCCAGTGCCAGCCGCGTCTGTTGCCGAGATTTGGGCGGCACTGGACTGGTTGGCCAATCAGGAAAATCCGCTATCGTTAACCGAGCTTGACGTGCTGCTGAGCATTGAAGCCACGGCCAATGACGCGTCCCAGTCAACGCAACCATCTTTGTCATCCTTCGGACTGCCTTGGCCGCTCCAAGCAACGCTACCGCCAAAGGAATTGACTCCCTTGGTTCCGCTACCGCGTTAAATATCTAAGTGGGTGGCACTCACAAAACCTTTACAAAGTCCTGATGCAAGCGATGGGTCGCGTTTTATCATGGCTAACGCTATGATGCCGTTTGCAGTGACGGCACATTGTAGAAACTGACTGCTCTTTCCTGGATTCACGTACGGCATCGGATGACAACGGACGACTCAACTCAGGGCTTCACATGGGGTGATAATATTCGCCACATTCGCAACCGAGTGATTGCGGGTGTGTTTGTTGTGCTGCCGATCTTTATTACTTTCGGGGTCGTGCGGTGGCTGTACGATACGTTGTACCATTACGCTTTAGGACCGATCGCCAGTTTTTTACGCGAAACATGGTTTAAAAACCCCGACATCCAAGAGGCGGCCAAAACGGTCAGCGGCGCCGTCAACGTCGACGACAGCGTATTCGGCGACGTGCTGCTATCGTTTCTCTCATTCGCCAGCCTGTTCGCGATCCTATTCGTGGCGGGAATGTTTGCTCAATCTCGGCTGCATCGTTTCACCAACTGGATCCTGCTGAATGTGCCGGGGGTGAAAACGATCTACGCGGCGGTCAGTAACGTTTTCAATGCCGTCTCCGGATCGCAAGGCGTGCGAGATTTCAAACGCGTTGTGTTGATTGAGTTTCCGCATCCTGGGATTAAGGCACCCGCGTTCGTGACCAGCGAATGCACTGATTTAGGAAGCGGTGAGAAAATCCTTTGCGTGTATGTGCCGACCACACCTATTCCGACGTCGGGTTATATGTTGATGGTGCGCGAGCAAGACGTCGTTCCGCTGAACTGGGATATTGAAGAAACGTTACAAGGGATCGTTTCCGGCGGCATCACGGTTCCTAAAAATGTGACCTATCATGCTCCCAAACCTGCGTAGCGGGTCTTGTGAAAGATCATTTGTCGAAGAACTGCCGCTCAGTTGAGATCTAATGGACTGCAAACAGGATCTTTAACGAGATCCACTATCGGGCTATTGAAAACAAAAACGCGAGAGGCATGCTCCCGCGTTCGGTGGTGGATTTTAGATTTTTAGATTTGGCAGCCTAATGCCTAATGGAGGATGAATGTTTGGCGTACGAGAATTGTCCGACCATCAACCAGACGGTGACAAAACCCAACGGGATAATCAACTGAAAAAATTCTATTGGCATCAGCAAGTTCCCCATCTTGGTGTCGAGGTGTGCAAAATTATCGCTCCGTGAGACTGCGAGATCCGTCACTTCAAGTGTGCACCGACATTAGCGCAATCTGGTGAAAAGGGAATCTATTTACTTGAACATTTTTTTCGACTGCCCATCGACCGATTTGATCGTCAAGGTTTATCAAACGGTGTGTCGTATCGTCTTTTAAAACCGGCTGGAACTTCTGGCGAAACGACGTTTTGGGCATTGGCATCGCAGGCAACAGGGTTATCAAAGAAGTCCAAGATGGGTATCCTTTGACTGGCGATCATGATCAAACCGATCGCTAAATCCGTCAAACTCAAGCCCTGTCCACCAGCGAATCGAACTTGGACCAGCCCAACTACCAACGCCCCCAACCTCCCGCAGGTTGGACGCCCCCCCAGCCGACCTACGCACGCCCATCTCAACGCAAGACGTTGCTGCCCTTGGTGCTGTTTCTGGCAACTTGTGCATCCACGTTTTGGGTGGGAGTTTCGAAATGGTCGCCGATTGTTCCCTTGGCACCGGCCGCCAACGCGATGTGGGACACGCTGTTTTTCTCTGCGCCGTTCGACCAACAATCTCTGTTGGGAGTGCGGAAGTTGATCCTGGCCAACTGGGACATCGGGCTGGCTTATATGTTTTGCGTCATTCTGATCATCTTCTTGCATGAGATGGGGCATTTCGTGGCGACGCTGATCTACAAAGTGCCCGCGTCCTATCCTTTTTTTCTGCCGTTGCCAATCAACCCCATTGGAACCATGGGGGCGGTCATTGCCATGCATGGGTATGTTGCCAATCGCAAGCAGATTTTTGACATTGGACTGGCCGGCCCGATCGCAGGACTAATCGCCGCTGTCCCGATCTCTTATTACGGCGTGGGCCAGCTTGACCTGACGACGCCCGAACTGGGGGGATTAGGTTTTCGATTGCCTTGGCTGTTGCACTGGTTCGCTCAGCTATGGGAGGTCCCGGGTTATGAGCAGGATTCGGTCGTCTGGATCAGCCAGTTGAACCCAATGTTCGTCGCGGGATGGGTTGGAATGTTGATCACGGGGCTGAATATGATGCCGGTGGGACAACTGGATGGCGGGCACGTCACTTACACGCTGTTTGGAGAATGGGCGCACACCATTGCCAAAGCGACCATGGTTTTTGCGATCGCGTTCATGGTTTATTTCCAAACCATGATGATGATCTTGATGGTCGTATTGTTGCTGCTGGTGGGAACCAATCACCCGCCCACACGCGATGACAAAGTACCGCTGGGCTGGTTCCGGTGGTCGATCGGATTGGCTTCTTTGCTGATCCCTGTGTTTTGTTTCCCGCCGCGCGTTTTCATCATCCAATAATTTTGCCGGATTTGCAGCGCTCCGTTGGCAAAACGGTTGCGTTGGAATTGGCAAATGATCAAGATAGTGCCTTCAGGATGTAGGGTCGGTTCCCACCGGCCGCTGCCCAATTTGATTCATAGAGGCCGGTGGGAACCGGCCCTACTATCCGTTTTCCATTTCCTCACACCCATTTTCGTTCAAGCTAATCCTTGGACCTTCGGAAGCAAACCATGGCCAAGTCGATTTTTCATTCCAGCATCGAAGGTGCTCAACACGGTCCTAAGGGACTGGATAATTTTCTCGCGTTCGCCAAAAAATCGGGCGCTCACGGAGCACAGCCGTCTAACTACATGCTGGACGCGTCGGAGGACGGGACCAAATTTAAATCGGCCGCCGAGATCAAATCCGCTTTTGAAAAGAACGGCTTGAGGATGGACGGCATTTCTGGTCACTGCCCATTTTGGCTGCACACCAGTGTCTGGACGGGTACCAAGAGCGGTAATCCGTTCATTCACGGAGCCCAAGCCGACAAATCTCCGGATCAGTTGGAAGCGTTCTACGAAGACTATTGCTTGCGGCTGATGGATTTGATGGCGGAGTTAAACATCAAGATCCTGCCTATGTTTTGGGGCGTCGCGTTTGGTTGGGAGATGGCAACCGGATACCCCTGGGGATTCTGGGCAGGTGATGGTTTTGATCTGATGAAGGAAGGCCAAGACCGCTTTGTCACCAAGACACAAAAACTACGCGACCATGCGAATTCTCTGGGTATGATTCTGGCTCATGAGATTCATCCCGGCACCGGAGCGATGTGCGCCGACGAATTTAATATGTTGGTCGATGTTTGCGATGGCGATAAGTGCCTTGGTGTGAACGCCGATCCCTCGCATTGCTGGGAAGGCGAAGATTGGGAAACGCGGTTTAACAAAGTCGGCGACCGGATTTACGGCTGCCACGTGAAGAACTACACCGTCCACAATGGCGTCCCATTGCGAAAGATGGACGGCGACTGGCACAACCGCGCGATGCAGTTCACCGATCTGGCGACGGGTGATCTGAACATGACACGCTACGTCGAAGTCATGATGAAGTTGGGTTACCCCCAGCGTTACTGCAAAGTCATGGGCACCGATTCGGCTCCGTTGGTCGTCGAGGCCGAAAGCAATTACCGCGATGGCGACGCCACCAGTGCCGACGGTATCAAGTACGTTCAGGAGCAGTTGTGCTTCCCGGTTCAAGAAGGTTCGTTTGAAGACGCGATGGGAGCTTAGGGGAAAAAGAAGTTTGGAACGGGAAGTTGTGACACGAATTTCGAATCCGTTGACGCGCCAACGGATTGAAAATCCGTGCTACGATTGAGGGGTGGGGTGAAACCTGCGGGAACGACCAAGAACCGTCCGCAATTTCCAGCTGGATTGGCTGATTCCGATGCCAATTGATCTCTGATTTGGATCGAAAATTTCACAAAGCTGCAACCGTGTTTTCTTCAAAGCTACCTTCAAACAACGATCGTTAGATGAAGAAGTTCGAACCTAATACTCCGCCGCCTTTTTTGCAGGGCGTTTACGTCAGAGACGATTTTGATTTTGGTCATTGCGGATCGGCGTTAGGCAAACAATCTTCGCCTTCCCAGCCGACTGAAACTCAACCGGCCCCTCCCGCAGAACCCCAGCTCTCTGCCATGATGTCGGACGATGATTTTCTCAATTCCCTTCTGACGCCGCAGGAAACCCGACCGTTGGAGCGGACGACAAACGAGGGCGAAGACGATCAAGCCGAAGAAGCCGGAGGTCAAGGCGAATCCCAAGATGACACCGGTGGCCCAAGCTTTCTCACTCCCGAACAACAGAATCAGCCTCGCCGCGCGCGGTTTCCTTTCAACTTTGCCTGGATCGAAGAACTCGAGCTCAAATTCCCGAACGCCGTTACGTTTTTTGTTGGCGAAAACGGCAGCGGAAAATCGACACTGCTCGAAGCCATCGCAGGGCTGAGCGGGTTCCCCGTTTGGGGTGGGGGACGGAACGATCTGGCTGACCAATTCGGCCCCGAAAAAGAAAGCGAATTGGCCCGTGCAATGTATCCGCACTTTAAGAAGCGTCCGCGCGACGGTTACTTCTTTCGCGCCGAGTACTATGCACAGTTCGCCAGTTTATTGGACGCGCGAAAACGGGACGAAGGCTTCGAAGAAGATCCCTACATGCGGTACGGTGGGAAGTCGCTACACACGCGATCGCACGGCGAGTCCTTTTTGGAATTAATGGACAGCCGGTTAACCAGCGGTTTGTTTCTGCTGGATGAACCCGAATCGGCGCTATCGCCCAAGCGGCAACTGGCGCTGATGGCACTGATGTTGGACCGCCTCAAGAATGGAAAAAGCCAATTCATCATCGCCACGCATTCACCGATTCTCATGACATTTCCCGGGGCGACGGTCATCAGTTTCGATTCGCCATCGCTGGAACCGATTGACTACCGAGAGAGCGATCATTTCCAACTGACCCAAGAAATTCTCGCCCACCCCCAAAGGTATTGGAATTATTTAGGGGAATGATCAACTGGGTATTGGTCAGCCGCGTCGGAACTGAACCGCAAGGCGTTAGCCGCTTCGGAACTGAGCCGCGGGTGCCGATCGCTCGAAGAAAACAACGTTAGCAGACCAAGCAAACAAACCAGCGGCTACCGCCCTGCTGCGCAGTTTTCGCCGCGAATCATTAGGTTTACAATAACGCCTCAAAACAAATTCAAATCTTCACTCATTCGAAACGACGAAGATGCCAGTTCAAATACGAAAAGACGCTCCCTCGGGAACGATTGTTATTAACCGGCCCGACAAACGCAACGCGATCAACAGCCTGCTTGTCGCCGAACTTTCCCAAGCCTTTGATGACTTCATGCAGGAGCGTTCGGTGCGGGCGGTCGTTCTGACGGGTTCGGGCAACACGTTCTGTGCAGGTAGCGACTTGGGCGAGATTCAATCGACCGCCGAGACGCCCGATTGCATGGCGACATGGTTTCAAGAAAGCCAACAGTTGAAGTCGTTGATCGAGACGATTCTTCGTTTCCCTAAACCAGTCATCGCCGCGATCAACGGGCCGGTGATGGGGATTGGAACGGCGTTGATGCTGGCCGCCGACGTTGTGATTGCCGGCGAGTCCGCCGCCGTCGGGTTTCCTGAAGCCCGTCGAGGATTGAGTGCCGGTTTTACGCTGCCGCTGTTGTCCTTTCGCGTCGGTGCCGGATGTGCGGCAAGTTTAATGTTGACCGGCAACACGTTGAACGCCCGGCAATCGCTTGCACGGGGCCTGATTCACGAAGTGGTGCCAGACGATTTCGTGTGGGCGCGATCTAACGAGGTGGCAGCCGATTGTGCGGCAGGGGCGCGCGAGTCTCATCAGATGACAAAACAATTGGTCAACGAAACGATCGGCGAAGCGATGTTGACGCAGTTGGCGACCGCCGCCGCCAACACTGCCGCAGCCCGCACGACTGACGCCGCCAAAGAAGGTATCGCGGCGTTTCTAGAGAAACGTGAACCCAAATGGGATTAGAGTTTTAACCCGCCCAATCCCCACGAACTTGTTCCCAGGCTCCAGCCGACAAACTCGTTCCGGGGCTCCCGCCTCGGAACGCACTACCTAGTGCCGCAAGAACGAGTTCTTGCGGCTTGAAGCTTGTTTGCTGTCCAGTT
>CAYOZV010000125.1:6106-13924 GCA_964408465.1 uncultured Pirellulaceae bacterium | reverse complement strand
CTACCTGCCGCTCTATCGGCCGTGTCGCAGGCTTCGGCGACAGATCAAAGAGAGGATTCGTCCGTCAACGTGGCCTCGAAAATCGCCGCCGCCGGCGACAACAGCTTCGTGCAACAGGCCGCCTACCAACCGCAGTTGGGGCAGAGGCTGAAGAAAATGGTCGAAGGGCGTCCGGCTAACACAGCCAAGTCCGCACCTACGCCGGTCGCTGCTGGTTCGGGCCCCCGTGTCGCCGATGCCTCCAACAACTACTACGACTCCGATGCCATCTACACGCCGCAGGGCGAAATTTATTCGCAGCCGGCGACAGTATCCGATGGTGTCTCCCAAGATCAGTACCATCTCGAGGGAACCCTCTCACAAGAGACCTACCAAGAAACCTATGAAGCGCCTTACTATCAGGGCGAATCGTTTGAGAACAGTCGCGTGTTGGCCTTGGTTGGAGGCCACCCGGTGTTCGTTGGCGACATGATGTTCGAGGTCAACCAAATCTTTGAAAAACATATGAAGGGTGCTCCGCAAGCAGCCAAGGATGCTCAAAAGGGCAAACTAATGGCGCGCCTGCTACCAAAGTACGTCGATCAAAAAATCTTGTACGTGTCGACCTTGGATCAGTTACCCGAAGAGGCCAAGATTGACGAGATCCTCAAACAGGCCGAAGTCACGTTCAACGAAAAAGCGTTGCCCGAGATGATGAAGAATTCCGGCGTCGAATCCGTTGCCAAATTCGACGGGATTCTTCGATCCCAGGGGACATCCGTCCGCCAGATGCGTCGCTCTTGGGCGAAGGACCAAATCAGTAAATTTTTCCTGCAAGAAAAAGTACAATACAATCGGCAGGTGACGCACCTGGAGATGCTGGACGAGTATCGTTCGAACTACGATGAATATGCGATCAAAGGGAAAGTGCGTTTTGAGCAGATTGAGATTCAACCCGCCAAAGCAGGCGGCCGCTTCGCGGCGAAGGACAAAATCGAAGACATCTACGATCGACTGGTCCACGGCGGAAACTTCGAAGCGATCGCGAAGAAAGAATCACACGGTTTCCGCGCCTTCAAAGGCGGGCAGTACGATTGGACCAGCAAAGGCAGCTTGGTCAACAAAGAGATCGACAAATCTATCTTCACTCTGCCTCAGGGCAAACTGAGCGGTGTCATCGAGACGAAGTCTGGTTTCCACATCATCCGAGTCATCGAGCGCGTCGAGGATCACCACACGCCTTTCACCGAGGCTCAGGTTGAGATCAAGAAACAATTGCTGGGGGCTCGCCGCGACGAGGCGTTCCGGTCGTACATTGACGGGCTCAAAGATAAGATTAACGTCGAATATGTCAACGAGTGATTATGCTGGTGGGTAGTTCGTTTTCTTAAAAACGTTTGCCGAACATAACGTTTGCCGAGCCAGACCTTTGCCGAACGTAACGGAATGAAATTCCGTGCTACGTTGACACCGCAGAGTTCGGCTCGATTCTTCCCAAGCCTCCTTATGCAAATCCTCAACTGTCTCATCCCGATCTTTGCCGTTATCGGCCTCGGGATGTTGCTGCGAAAACGACAATTTCTGACCGCCGATTCAACGCGCGCGTTCAATCAGTTCGCTTACTTTTTCGCGCTGCCGCTGTTTCTGTTTTATAAACTGGCAACGGCCTCGGGATCTGGCAGCCACGTCGATTCGATGGTGTTCGCACTGATAACGGCCGTCGCCGCGACCGGCGTCGTCGGATGGCTGGCGGGATACGTTTTCAAGATCCCCTACGCGTCGCGCGGTTCGATGATCCAAGCTTCCTTCCGCGGTAACCTTGCCTTCATCGGTTTGCCGCTGGTGTTGTTCATGATCGCTGACTTACCTGCCGAACAAAAGTCAGCCTTTGAATCGGCGGTGTTACTGACGATGACGCCCGTCGTGCTGTTTTACAACGTTGGATCGGTCGTTGCCCTGGCCGCCTACAACGAGAACACTCAGCACCGGTTCTCCTACCATCACATGTTCATCAACCTTTTGAAGAACCCAATTATCTGGGCCTGCGTGGCGGGTGCGGCCTTTCAATATTTTGGTTGGCCCGTGCCAACGCCGGTGCTGCACATCTGCGAGATCATCGGCGCATCGGCGTTCGCGATCGCGCTAATTGGCATTGGCAGCCAACTGATCTCCATCCCCGCGTCCCACGCTTGGAGAGCCACCATTTTGCCGACGGTGATTAAGTGCATCGTCTGCCCGGTGCTGTGCTGGGCGATCGGCAGGTCGGTGGGTTTAGCGGGGCTGGAACTTCAGGCCATTTTAATCCTCTCCGCGACGCCGACGGCCGTCTCCAGCTTTGTTCTTGCCGACCAAATGAATGGTGACGCCGATCTGGCGGCCGCGTCCGTTGTCGCTTGCACGGCATTCTCGCTGGTGACGTTGTCAGGCGTTTTGATGCTCGGTTAAGGCAGCTTTGTGCTTGCCAAAAAGCCTTATCTTCTGCCAGTTCTTTCTATGAAGACCCGCGATCAAACTCCGGCGATTTCGCCACCATCGTCACCTTCGCCGGTTTCGCATTCTGGCAGAACTGGTTAAACTAAAAAGCGATTCAAGCGTTTTTGAGCCCGCAGGCTTGAAGGGCTCGGACAGCATTCATTTAACATTTACAGGCCGTCGGTTTCCCGGCAGCAGGTTTGCAGGAAAATATCTAATGTCAGAAGTCGCGAAACTCAAGTGTGGTGATAAAGAACTCGATTTGCCAATCATTACAGGTTCCGAAAACGAACAAGGCATCGACATCGGCAAACTCCGTGCAACCACTGGCTTGGTCACGTTGGATCAGGGATACGTGAACACCGGATCGACAACCAGCGCGATTACATTTCTCAACGGCGAAAAAGGGGTGCTTCGATATCGCGGTTACCCGATCGAAGAGTTGGCCGAAAATTGCGATTTTATCGAGGTCGCCTATTTGCTGGTTTATGGCGAACTGCCAAACGAAACCGAACTTACGACTTTCCGAGACAGCATCCGCAACCACACAATGCTGCACGAGGATTTGAAATCGTTCTACGATGGCTTTCCCCGAGACGCGCACCCGATGGCGATCTTGTCCAGTGTCGTCGGCGCGTTGTCGACGTTTTATCAGGATTCACTGGACCCTCACGATCCTAAGCAGGTCCAAGTTTCCATCCACCGCTTGATCGCAAAACTGCCGACGATTGCATCTTACGCTTATAAAAAATCACTTGGACAACCGTTCAGCTATCCCGACAACGAAACCCCTTACTGCGAAAACTTTTTGCAGATGATGTTCTCGACGCCGTGCGAAGAGTACGTTTCGGATCCCGTATTTGTGAAGGCGCTGAATTTGCTGTTTATTGTTCACGCGGATCACGAACAAAATTGCAGTACGTCGACCGTTCGCATGGTGGGATCGGCTGATTCGAATCTGTTCGCTTCGATTTCGTCCGGCATTTGTGCGCTTTGGGGTCCGCTGCATGGCGGAGCCAACGAAGCGGTCGTGCAGATGTTGAACAAGATTAAGGACGATGG
The DNA here is from genome assembly GCA_964408465.1 of uncultured Pirellulaceae bacterium. GTDB lineage: Bacteria > Planctomycetota > Planctomycetia > Pirellulales > Pirellulaceae > Mariniblastus. The sequence goes on along the minus strand of CAYOZV010000125.1, from coordinate 10,411 downwards.
CGGGGACGTTGAAAAATACGTGAAGATGGCCAAAGATAAAGAAAACGGTTTCCGTTTGATGGGCTTTGGGCACCGCGTTTATAAGAACTTCGATCCGCGGGCTACGATCATCAAACAGTCTTGCGATAAGTTGCTTGAGAAGTTGGACATTGATGATCCCTTATTCGAAATCGCTCAGAAGCTAGAGAAGGTTGCCCTCGAAGACGAGTATTTCGTGGAACGAAAACTGTACCCCAACGTTGATTTCTATTCGGGTGTGATCTATCGCGCGATGGGAATTCCTGTGGAGATGTTCACTGTGCTGTTTGCGATCGGACGTCTGCCCGGTTGGATCGCGCACTGGCGTGAGATGCAACTGGCCCCCGACAGCCGTATCTGTCGGCCTCGTCAGATCTACACCGGACCAACCAAGCGCGAATTTGTATCGCTCGACAAGCGTTAACCAGCGGTAGCGAACGGTTTAATGGACAGTGTCTGAGCGGAGCCGACGCATCTCAAAATGCCATTGGCCGTCGATGCGATGGCAGTCTGCTTTTTTCGATTTCGTCGGTGGTCAGAAGCGGCGGGTGAGGGTTTCCTTTAAGCCTATTAAACAATGGATGGCCTCGTCAACTGCCGACGGATGTTTGGATAAACGTAATGTGCGAGCTTTATTTTTCGTAGCTCACGCCATCGAACAGTGTTGATCCGACCCGCACGAGAGTTGCGCCTTCTTCAATTGCGATTTCGAAATCGCCGCTCATGCCCATCGAAAGATGCACGAGATCAGCGCTGCCGATCTCGTCGCGGAGTTCGCGCAACCGAGCGAACTCTGACCGGACGTTATCGGTGTCACTGGCTAACCCCGCCATGCACATCAACCCCGTGACCTTTACTGCCGGCAGGGAATCTGAGTGATCCAGCGCCGCAGCGACCGCCTCCGGTGCGAAACCGTGCTTGGCCGCTTCACCGGAGACGTTTGCCTCCAGCAGCACCTCCGCGACTCGCCCTTGATCGGCAGCAGCCTTCGCAATCGCGTCGATTAGGCGGATTGAATCCACCGAGTGAATCAAGGCCGCTTGGGGAAGCACTTTTTTCACTTTGTTCCGCTGTAGGTGCCCGATTAGATGCCACTTCACGTTCGGGTTATCAATCGCTTGATATTTTTCATTCAAGGCCTGCGGACGATTTTCGCCCAGCACATTTGCGCCGGCCTCGATCAGTAGCTCCGTCATCGACGCGTCAACGTACTTCGACACTGCGATCAATTGGACGTCATCGGCGACGCGTCTGGATCGTTGAGCCGCATCGGCAATCCGCTGTTTTACCTCGGTCAGGTTTTTCTGGAACTGTTGGACGATCTGTTGGTTATTCAATTTGCAGTAACTCCGTCATTGAGCGGTTCTTTTCTAAGCGGCCTACGAACATTTCGGTGTTCACGTTTTCACCAAAAAAAGTACGGTTCTTGGGCTCCGACATCGAACGATAAAATACGAACTGTTGTTTGCCGACGTGGACGCGATACGCAACGGCAATTTCGGGACCGACAATTTCCAAATTTTCGGCAACGGTTAACTGCCGCCACGTTCTCGGTTTCAAACAGCGTTTGGGGCTGAGATCGAGAAACAGGGGCACGTACAAGGACCGCCCGCGGGACGTGGCCTCTATTGAAAACCGATCGTCTTCAAACGACAACTTCCCTCCGCTGGCCGAAGCCTTCTCAGCTTTCCATTCGCTGATCGCAGGAGGAATCACCAGCCCACGCATTTTTTTTCCGTCGTAAAGATAGCTCTCAGTGGTTTCTGATTCTTGTACGTTGCTAATACCCGCATCCAGATGCCACTGACAACGGTATTCAATTTCGGCTTCCCGCGGAGCGACCACGGCATCACCAATCCAGGCGAATTTATCTTCCATCGACAAAACGATCTGCCGCTGTAATACAACTTCGTGGTCGAAGTGCCATTGGATCTCAACGCAGGCAACTTGCCCGTCCACGTATTGGACCATCACATCGGGCTGGTCGATAATCGACAGAGGATCACCGTCAAGGATCAGCTCTGGGAAAACGTTTCCTCGAATGAGTGTCTTTGATTTGCCGATTTCGATCTGGCATCCCTGTTTGTCGAAGACGGCACAAACGCGGCAGGACTTCTTTTCCCAGCCGTCATGAAACAGCAAACTTCCGCCCCACGTCGAGATCGTATTGCAGGATTTATCCAGCATCACAAGATTCGGTTTGGGCGATTGAGAATCAGCAACGGTGCGTTTGAAGATCTGCGCGTCATCGGCGTCACCAAAGACTTCTAACATCAGAGTTATCAGTTCATCAGGGACTTTCGCCGGAGACGACGACAACATCAGCGTTCTATCAGCCCGTTTGAGCCGCATGATCTGGCGCGGCAACCAACGCAGCGTCTCTGCCACGTCTGCGTCCAAAGACAACCCTACTGATTTGAGCAACGCGACCGATCGAGTCCAACTGGCCGCCAGTGGTCCAAAGTCTTGGCGAACCTCCGCCCCCGGCCAACCATCATCGTCCAGAACACTCTCAACGCAGTGACTCATAAAATCAATCGCTTCTTCAGCAGCGGCCAGCCTGTCGTGACTGCCGTCCTGTTGACCGTCGAATTTATGCAAAAGCATGATCGGTAGTTCTACCAGCATCAACTGCTGGTTGAGGTAGGACAAAGAGCTACCGTGGCAGGCAGTGATGATTTCAGCCAGTTGCCGAATCAAGGAACTGGCAGACTTGTTGGCAGCCGTGCTGGCAACATCATTGTCCGCGTTAACAGCAGCGCCCAGCGTCGCGCGACAATCAGCGACGCTGAGCTTGTTTGCTTTTGCCGATGCTAATACCGCGTGTGCATCAAATTTACCGGTCGCATCATTGAACAACCATTTTAACGGATCGCCAGTTGGCCCCCCCAAAGCATCTCGGTAGCGAAGCAGGTTGGGTGGATGGGCTTCAGTTTCGAGAGTGGTGGGGATTGCGGTCATGTCAAAAGTCAAAAAGCAGGTTAATAATTCGTCGATCTTACCAACGTCATGGATCTCAGTAAGGCAGAATGTCAGAACGACTCGAAATTTGTCGGGCAACGTTTACAATAGGACCAAGGTCATTCGCCCGGACACAGCTCTTGTTAATGAGCTAATGCATTTGGCGTGGTTTCGGTTGGGAGAACCGAGCGACAGGACTGAGCGACATTTACGATCGGCGTTTCAGGCTGATTGCGTGCCACCGTTGAAACACTTACCCCATCTACTGCCCGTCTAATAAATTATGATCAGCAAATTGATACTCTGTGTTTTCGTCTCTCTTGTGTCGATGATGCCGCTTCAGCAACGCCAATTGGACACGACAGACGCTGAAACACCAACTGTCCCCGCGGCGACAGTCGATCGGGCGGAGGAGTCCGAGAATCCAACCGAACCTCAAACGGTTTCGGCTGTCGATAAAGATCAACAGTCGATCGAAATTGGTGATGACTGGAAACGGCTGGGGAAGAATCAAATTTGGATTAACGAAACCTCCAAACAAGTCATGGTGCGCGGGTCGGTTTGCTTAACAGAAGGCGCCCTTGAGATGTTCGCTTGTCCTTTACAGACCAAGGAACATGAATCGATCGTCGCCGTCGAAGCAAAATCGTCTGAGATTCACGCCTGTTTGGTCGCTCTAGGATTCGAACCGGGCAGCCCTGTCCGCTGGCAACCAGACTACGCGATCGCGCGAGGGCCGAAGATTAAAATTGAAGTGAAGTGGAAAACGGACGGGCCCAAAGGGCAAGAGAAATCGGTAGACGCTAAGACAATGGTGCGGAAATCAGGCACCGAACAAACGATGAAAACCGACTGGGTTTTCGGAGGCAGCGAGATCTTCATCGACCGCGTCGACGGAAGAAAAATTTACTACGCCGATAGTGGCGAAATGATTTGTCTATCAAATTTCCCAACCGCCATGATGGACGTTCCAATCAAAAGCAGTGACTCTGCCCAAGGGCTCTTGTTCGAAGCAAACACGGAGGCAATACCCCCCAAGGAAACTCAGGTCTACCTAATCATGACTCCCCGGATGTAGTGGAGGTTGTTAAACCTCCTTGCGGGGCGTGAACACGTTCCAACAGCGGGTAAGGGTAGGCCGGATTTTTAACAAAATCCACTACGTTCATCGCCTGCTCAAAATTGGGCCGGGCTAAATTTCGTCCGGTCAACTCAGGACACCCTTTTACCCAAAAAAGACAGACAGGTTTATTCGTTTATTATTTACAAAACCCCGGATGTAGTGGAGGTTGTTAAACCTCCTTGCGGGGCGTGAACACGTTCCAA
>CAYOZV010000125.1:0-6006 GCA_964408465.1 uncultured Pirellulaceae bacterium | reverse complement strand
CAGCGGGTAAGGGTAGGCCGGATTTTTAACAAAATCCACTACGTTCATCGCCTACTCAAAATTAGGACGGGCTTAATTTCGTCCGGTCAACTCAACACACCCTTTTAAGAAAACCACCACGTGCACGATCGCCAGAAATCAGAAAAAGTCAAAGAAGAAGTTGCCATCTTGGTGCGAGTGCTTCTCCCCGATGCGCCGGTGGATCTTGATCCGCTGAGGGAGCTTGAGGGACTGGCCAAGACTGCCGGGGCGTTGGTGATGTCGGGGATGACTCAAAATCGCGAACGGCCTGACCCTCGAACCTACATGGGTAAGGGAAAGGTTGAGCAACTCAAGGAGCTGGTCGAATTCCATGCGGCGGACGTTGTGATTTTTGACAACGACCTCTCGCCTGGCCAAGTACGCAGCCTAGAAGTTGAACTGAACGTAAAAGTGCTCGACCGCACCGAACTGATTCTGGATATCTTTGCGACGCATGCCCAGACTTACGAATCGCGGCTGGCCGTTGAACTGGCTCAGTTGGAATACGCATTGCCCCGCCTCAAACGCATGTGGACTCACCTCAGCCGTCTGAAAATGGGCGTCGGCATGCGTGGTCCCGGTGAAAAGCAGTTAGAGACCGATCGACGGTTGGTGGAAAAAAGAATTCACGACCTGAAAACGGATTTGAAGAAAGTAGAAAAGCGGAAGGAACGACAGGTCAGTTCGCGCAAAGGAACGATGACGGTATCGATCGTCGGTTACACCAACGCCGGAAAGAGCACGCTGATGAACGCGCTGACCAAATCCGATGTTCTGGCCGAAGACATGTTGTTTGCGACGCTGGATACCAGAACCCGCCGTTGGCACTTACCCAAATGGGGGCCGGTGCTGTTAAGTGACACCGTTGGTTTCATTCGCGACCTGCCGCACAGTCTGATCGCAAGTTTTAAGGCGACGCTGGAGGAGACGCGGCAGGCGGACCTATTGCTGCATGTGGCCGACGCCAGCAACCCCAACGTGATGGATCAAATCCGTTCTGTCTACGATGTGCTCAAAGAGATCGGCATCGAGGAGAAGGACACGTTGCTGGTGCTGAACAAGGTAGACCAGATTGAGAAGCCTTCGAAACTGACATCCTTACAAAGCAAATACAAAAACGCGATTTGCGTCAGCGCGAAGGCAAAAACCGGATTCGACGAACTTCATAAAGTCGTCAGCGATGCGCTCAGTCGATCGTTTCAAGATGTTGATATTGAGATGGACGTTAGCAACGGGAAACTTTTGGCGTTCTTGGCTGCCAAGGGCGAAGTCCTTTCGTCGCAGTTTACAGATGAGCGTGTGCGGGTTCACTGCCGTATTCCGCAAAAGTATTTGGGCAGCATTGATTTTAATGACGCAATTGTCACGCCTCATAACGCGACCGGCTGGGTCGAACAGGACGAAGAAGAGTAAAGAGACAGCAAACGAAAATGCGTTCCGAGGTAGCGTGAAAACGCGTTCCGAAGTAGAGCAAAAACGTGTTCCGAAGTAGAGCAAAAACGCGTTCCGAAGTGGAGCAAAAGCTCGTTCCGAGGCTCCGCCTTGGAACGCACTACCGACAAGGCTCCCGCCTTGCGTAGCTGCCTCAAGCCGGGAGCCCAAGGTGTATTGCGTTCAGTTGCGGCGTCTCACAACGAGCCTCAATTGCAGCGCAATCGAAATTACTCGAAGTACCCTTGGATGAGGTATTTTGGTTCTGTCATGTTCTCTGGAGTGGTAGGCAGTAGCTCCAGAAGGAAGCCGATCGGGTTCTTCTGAAGATCATTATGGCGAAAGTTGTACGTCGCGGTGCCCCAGCGGTCTCCAATTGCCACCCATTGGAATTGGGTAAACTTTTCTTGTTTGATATCCCACACTAATCGCCCCGACAACTGCAGGTCGATGCCCTGCCGGCGATTGCGGGCCCCTGAATAGGGATTAACGATCTTCTTATCGGGAGCCTCACCACACTTAACGTGTCCCGATAGTTTAATGAACGCGCGCCCCTCCTTCACACGGACGACTCGCGCCGATGCGTTTGCCTCTTTCACCGAAGAAGGTTTCCACCAAGGCGCTTCGCCTTTGACGTGATCAATAAGATGGAACTTAGCAATCCGCGCAATGACAGCCGAGGGAATGTCGTATGCCAGTCCGCTTTTAATATTCCCATCGCCATGCAGCGGCGCGAAAGACTTAACCTCGTCGGCCGTCAGCCAAGCATTGTCAAAGTTATGATTCCTCGTTTTGTGAAGTGCGTTTGACGGGCGTGGCAGGTCACGACAAGTGATTCTTAGAATCATGCCGCCCTCAGGAAAGGGAATCGCAAACATTTTATCGGCCTCGAATTCGTCGCTGATTTCAGGCCGATTTTTGTTTTCCAAATCCTTAAACTTAAACGCCGCGCGATTCATCATCTGCAACACGTCTTTGGCGCGAGTTGAATTCACCGAAGCCAACAGATTTCCGTCGGCCGTCGTGACGTACAGCCCCTGACGCGTGCTGGTGGGTTTTGTTCTACCGGCGTAATGCCCTTGTTCGGCGATCTTCCGGAAGAAGTCGCCAACCTCATCACGCCGATGAACTGATTTATTAATGTCGGTGGTACAAGGAATGAAGTTGTCACGAATAAAATTGATAACGCGCTGATTTGAAAAAACGGACACACGGCCCGTGACGCCATTGTTTCAGACACACCCCAACGGATCGCCGTTCATCGCCCAGAGGAAAATTGGTTTATTCTTCGCCACTGACATTTTGCGTCCGTCTTGAATGCTGGGAATCCAAGGCGTCTCTCGCCATTTATCTTCTCTGGTTGACGGTTTAATAAATTGAACCAGCCGCTTGAATTGCTGGGTGCTCAGCCCTTTCGATTTGATCGCGGATAGCGCCTCCTTGGTGTCATTGGGCTCCATGGCAAAATTGTGTTGTGCCAAAGCCGACCCAAGCAGCACCACGGCTAAACTCAAACTCAGCGGTCGAATAAGCTTACTCATGCATCAAACTCCTCTTGATAATTCACATACTGTCCAACGAGTTTCTTTGGCCCGATGTAACAATGATAGACTAACGGTTAAACTATTGAACTTCTAGTAAACACATTCTGCACACAGTTTTTCAATGGCCGTACGCGAGTTAAAAGGAAAACGCGTTTTGATTACGGGTGCGTCCAGTGGAATCGGACGTGATCTGGCTGTCCAAGTGGCCGCCGCCGGCGGGGAACTGGTGATCGCTGCGCGGCGGAGCGCGAAACTGGCTGAACTGGAATCAGAAATCAAAGTCGATGGTGGCATCGCTTTTTCGAGTGTAGCCGATGTAACGCTAGAGGAGGACCGGAAGAGGTTATTGGCCGAATGCCAAAACCATTTAGGCGGCTTAGATATTTTGATCAACAACGCGGGCGTCGGAGCGATGGGGCGTTTTGATGAAGCCGATCCACAACGACTGAGGCAAGTCTTTGAAGTGAATTTCTTTGCGCTGGCGGAGATGACTCGGGCGGCGCTACCCATGCTAAAATCCGGCGACGATGCCTTGATCGTGAACATCAGCAGCGTCTTGGGCCACCGCGGCGCTCCGCTCAAAAGCGAGTACTCGGCCAGTAAGTTTGCCGTCCACGGATTCAGCGACGCGCTGCGAGCCGAACTTGTTAATGACGGCGTCGAGATTTTATTGGTCAGCCCCAGCACCACAGACAGCGAATTTTTCGATGCGGCGATCGAAGACGACACAAAAAAGGACTGGAAGAAACGCGGGGCGATGTCGCCCGAGGCGGTGGCGGCGAAAACGATCCGAGCGATGCGAAAACGCCGCCATGAGATCATTCTAACCTTCGGCGGACGCATTTTAGTTTGGCTGGACCGCATGATTCCTGGTTTGGCCAATCGAATGATGGCGAAATTTGGGCAATGAATCCAGATGCCGTCTCGACTGGCGTTTTCAATCCACGGGAAATCAATAGAATACGCGGTCTCAAGTACGCAGCTTGGGCTTTTCGCCCGAGCGAATCGACCTCGTTACCAGGCTCCTGCTTCGGATCGCACTAATTGCGGGCTTCCGTCTGCGGTGACTCGGTTGGCGAGAGCCATTCATTAAGTGCGTTTCTAGGCGGGGGCCTAGGAACGAACGATTTTAGGAACAAGAGAGCGAATTTAGGAACGAGAGATTGATGGGGCTGAGAGCCCAATCTACGGTTCTCAGTGGCAGCAAAGCCACGCTACAAATCACAAACTTCACGCCAACCAATATGACTGACGAAAACAACAACGATTCGAGCTCTGCTGAAAATCCGCTTGAATCACGCCGCCGAAAATTAGACCAGATCACGGCGCTGGGCCACGATCCGTGGGGACAGCGGTTTGATGACCGAGCGATGATTGGCGACATCCGAAATCGCGCCGATGAAGTGCGATACGTGCTGGAGGACGGAACCGAGTTTCCGCTTCCCACCGAAGCCGAAATGGAGACCACGCCGCTTCGTGACTGGGCCAAAGAAAAAGGCAAAGGAACGCTCGCCGGGCCTCAAGTTCGCGCCGCGGGACGGATCGTGCTACACCGTGACAAAGGTAAACTACAATTCATTGACATTGAAGACTGGACCGGCAAGATTCAGTTGTTCGTTGGTCAGAAACAAGTGGGCCAAGAGAACTGGGAACTGATCCAGTGTTTGGACTTGGGAGACCTCATCGGCATCGATGGGATGCTGCGTCGAACCCAAACAGGCGAACTTTCGATCTTCGCGGAGAAGATTCACCTCCTAACAAAAACGCTCGACCCGCCACCGGCCAAGCACGTGGGGCTGACCGACCCGGAGACTCGCCAACGCAAACGCTATATCGACCTGGCGTATAACGAAGGAGTGCGAGACCGGTTTTTGAACCGCAGCAAAATCGTACGCTCGATTCGCAACACGCTCGAGGGCCAGCATTTCGTTGAAATCGAGGGCCCGACGTTGCACTCAATCGCGGGCGGTGCGGCGGCGCGACCGTTTAACACGCATCACAACGCGCTGGACATGTCATTATATATGCGTATCGCACTAGAATTGCATCTGAAGCGATTGATGGTCGGCGGTATGGAACGTGTTTTCGAACTTGGCCGAGTCTATCGCAACGAAGGCATTAGTCCCAAACACAATCCTGAGTTTTCGATGCTGGAAGTTTACCAGGCTTACGGCGATTACGAATCGATGATGGACCTGACCGAAGCCGTGATCTCCGACGCGATTAAGGCAATCGGTGCTAGCGACGTGCTGAAGTGGGGCGACAAGGAAATCAATTTTGCGACGCCGTTCGAGCGTAAAACGTACGACGAACTGTTTGCCGAGCATACTGGCGTTGACCCGACCGATGCAGAAGCGGTAAAAACCCTTGCCAGCAGTCTTGGTTTTGATGTCGAAGGACGCCATCCGGACGTGATCAAGAGCGACGTGTTCGAAGAGAAAGTCGAAGATGCGTTAGTTGGGCCAATTTTCGTCACCGATTATCCGGCCAGCATTTGCCCACTGACCAAACGTAAAAAAGACAATCCCGATGTGGCCGAACGATTTGAGTTGTTCATTCACGGGATGGAGCTGGCAAACGCGTACACCGAACTCAACGATCCGGATTTGCAAGAGAAGCTGTTTGAAACTCAGCTGGAGGGCATGTCCGAAGAGGATTCGATGGCGAAGATGGATCACGATTTTGTGACAGCGTTGCGAAACGGGATGCCGCCCGCGGGCGGGCTGGGGATTGGAATTGATCGTTTGGTAATGTTACTGACCGATTCGACTTCGATCCGCGATATCATTCTGTTTCCACTGTTAAGAGCAGAATCGAACGAGTAGTGGAGGTTGTTAAACCTCCCGCCGGGCGTGAAAACGTTCCACCGCGGGTAAGGGTAGGCCGGATTTTTAACAAAATCCACTACGCCAATGGATGCGACTGAGAGAGTGAAGTTTTTGAGTGATTCACAAGGAATCGAACGAGTAGTGGAGGTTGTTAAACCTCCCGCCGGGCGTGAAAACGTTCC
>CAYOZV010000124.1:0-13995 GCA_964408465.1 uncultured Pirellulaceae bacterium | reverse complement strand
CGATGGAAACCACGTTTTGTATCGTGAATTTGTTATGGGTATGATGATTCTCGGGACAATCGGCTTTATTTTGGTAATGGGCGTGGCTTCATTTTGGCTGCTGCCTGAAACCGAAATGACTGAATCTTCAACAGCGGAACATCAGTTTGTCGTCGAAGTACCAATGCAGCGTGTTCGTAAGATTCTTGTCCGCACTAACGCTGTGAAAAAGATCGTAGCGATGGCTAACGCGGAGCTTGAAAGCCAGGAATGGCTCGACATGGACTTTGATGCCAAGCGGCCGATTCTTGACCAAGACTGGAAGGTCGACGGTCAAGGCGAACTGAAGATAGTGATTCACGACGCGTATCTCGGCGAAGTTCCGCTAACACTTACGCAGGACGTAGCGGTCGAGAAGAACCGTTTGAACGTCACTTGTGTTTCGACCTCAAATAGCGGACCTATTCAAGAGTATCGTTCGTCCATGGTTTTGACGCCCGACGCAAATGGCGATGCGGAATTTCAATCTTCCCTCGCCCTTCAAATAAAAACGACGGCAAACCTGTTGAATCGTCAGATCGTTAGTTCTAGTATTAGGAATTCGGCGATGAAAGCTCTAGAGCAGCAGGAGCAGGCAATCAGAGAGGTCGTCTCAGCGCAGGACGGGAAGCTAATTATTCTGCCGGACGGTGTTGGCGAATAACCCGGTGAACTTTCGCGTCGTCGTTCAACGGCAAAATCACCGACGTCGAGTTCGCCGACGTGGAGGAAGCGTCAATCACGATCGACTTACCTCGTGAGTTTTGGAATGTTTCGGTTTTGCTAATGTCTTCGGAGATACTTTGTCGAGCAGGACAGACGAGTTACTCCCGTTCCGCGACGGATTATCTGATGCTGAACGATGTCAGGAACAAGGGACGGGTACATTACGAAAATTCAAAACGAATCAAAGTTAGCGGGAAAACTTCCTCTTGTGGACGCGACGGTCAGGGCAATATTTTCACCGCCGAAGCCAGCGGTGATAAACTTGCCGCGGATGAGATCCCAATTCATTTCGTAGCAAGAGCTTATTCGCGGATGCTGTAGCTTTGGCTTTGTTGCTGCAAAGAAGGTGGCATAGTCTTCCAGCCTGTGTGCTTGAGGTGAAACAAGACAGGCTGGAAGCCTATGCCACTTTGCAAATGTATCATTAATCGTCGCGCTCGATCTCCGTGGCGGACTTAAGCACGCGATCCCCGTCCTCTTGTTCAACCATGAAAGCCGGCTCGTCTTCACTGGCTTTGCGTGTCACTTCGTTGCCTTTAATTGTGCGCGTCACTTCTTCGGTGAATCGCTCGGTCACTTTTCCTTTGCCCCAACCGCTTCCCCACTTCCACTTCACCTCAGTGCCCACTCTAACTTGCGAACCCATTTTTTTGCTCCTGAAACTTAATACTGTGAATGAAACGCGGTAGCTCAACACCGGAAACCAACTTAGAGGTTAACTTTTGCGTTGACGTCCAGTCCTTCGGTGTTGACACTGCGGCCCTCGAAATATGCCTTGCCCGCACGGAACAAATATCGAATGCCTGTTACGCCACTGGTGTCCCAATACTCGCCTTCGTCTGGCACGATCTTTAACAGGATTACATTGGGTGCCTCTTTCCCTTCGGGAAACCAGACTTTGTTCACCTCACCCCACAGCTCGTCGATTTTGGTTTGATCTTTCACGATCTCAGCTTTGCCGCTCATGCTGAGGAATTTGCCGCCGCCTTGAAGTGTGATTGCGACTGTTTCGTTTGACCGAATCTCATCGGCTTTGCCTGACTCGATGTCGGTGAAGAACCACAGCTGATTCTGATCGTCGACATCGGAAACCTGCATTGGACGTGCTCGAGGAATTCCGTCGTCGCCGACCGTCGTCAACATCGCAGTGCTAAAGTCGTTGAGAATCTCAGAAAATCGTTTTTGTTGTTGGTTCACGTTTTGTTCCTCTTTGAGTCGAAATTATTTTCTAATCGAAATCGCAGCCGGCACGTCAGACATCGCTGAGACGCCACTTCGGTATACAACGTTGCATATCGCATGCCAGAAAATGCAACGGCGCGCTACTGCGACGTGCCGGCTTGGATTTAGGATCGTCCGTAGTGGGATTCGCCAGAATTCCTTCGGCTTACCTTTTGAAGGGACTTCTGGCGAAGTCCACTACGCTATGATTAAGTTGCTACGCTGCACTAGGTGTTGAAACTGAATCAATTGAGCAAAAGGGTTGATAGCTCGCGAACCAATTTGGCAGCGCAGGGCTCAATGAGCCTTTGTTGATGCTGCAAAAGTCAGGGCGCTCACATAAATGAGTAGCGATAAACTTGGCCGACGTTTGGGCTCGTAAAACTACGGCTTCTGCAAAACATCAGCCCTCAGGCAGACTCGCCGATCGTCTCCAGAATCTTACGGGGATCTCGCGTCCAGAGGCCAATGCCACTTTTCGGCTGCGCCTTCAGCACTTCTAATCTACGGCTTTCGAAAATCGAAACTGCTGCCTATCTTCTAACGACGAGATACGACTTGGACGATCAAATTTTCTACTACCTCGCACTAGTTCCGCTACTTGGCATGCTCGCCCAGCTGATCGCTTGGTGGATTCGTGTACCTTCCATCTTGCTACTATTGGGGTTCGGCGTTCTGCTTGGCCTTTGGATGAATCCCGACGACATCCTTCGAACGCTTGGCGGCGACGAAACACTCGGCGCGAAAGTTGTGTTTCCGCTGGTGTCGCTTGCTGTGGCAGTGATTTTGTTCGAAGGCGGGTTGTCGCTGCGATTTTCGGAACTCAAAGCGGCCGCTGGTGGAGCCGTTGTTAGGTTGTGCACGGTCGGTGTGTTGATCTCTTGGATTCTGGGCAGCCTGCTCGCTTGGGGCTTGCTCGGCATTCAACTAAAGCTCGCCATCTTGCTTGGTGCGGTTCTCGTGGTAACAGGCCCAACGGTCGTCGCGCCGCTGCTGCGGTACATCCGGCCCAACCGAAAAATTGGCTCGGTAGTCAAGTGGGAAGGTATCATCATCGACCCGATCGGAGCGATTCTGGCAGTGCTGGTTTTCGAAAACCTTTTCCACGCCGGCCATCATGGAGCGGAAGCCGCCACACTGTTGGATCCAGTGCTTGGAATTCTCAAGACGCTAGTTATCGGAATCGGCATCGGTTGTGCGACTGCCTATGTGCTGACAACAGCCGTCAAAAATTACTGGTTACCCGACTACTTGCACGGGTTGGGATTTCTAGCAAGTGCACTGGGCGTGTTCGCGCTTTCGAATTGGATGATGCACGAATCCGGGTTGGTTACTGTCACCGTGATGGGAATTTATTTGGCCAATCAGAAACACATTTCGATCGAACATGTCGTCGAGTTCAAAGAGAATCTTGGCGTGTTTCTGATTTCCTGTTTGTTCATCATCTTGGGATCACGGCTGGATCTCATTGTGCTCGGTGAGGTTGGATGGCGAGGAGCGATTTTTGTTTTGCTGATGATCGTTGTCGTCCGGCCGCTTTCAATCGTGGCCGCGATGTGGAAGTCCGGTTTAACCAAACAAGAAAAGATCTTTCTAGCGTTCTTGGCTCCTCGGGGAATTGTGGCGGCTGCCGTCGTTAGCGTGTTCGCCCTTCGCATTCTGGCGTCTGCCGGCCATGATGAAGCATTGATTCGCGATGCAGAGGTTCTCGTCCCAGCAACGTTTATGTTGATCGTTGGGACGGTCGCCGTTTACGGTCTCGGTGCAGCTCCGTTGGCGCGATGGCTCGGGTTGGCAGAATCGAATCCGCAAGGAATCCTTTTTGGCGGAGCAAGCCCATGGATTCGTGACGTTGCGGTGATCCTGCAAGACGTCGGGTACACCGTCGCGTTGGTCGACACGAATTACGACAACGTTTCGGCAGCAAAAATGGCTGGACTGCCGGCGCACTGCAAGAGCATTCTCTCAGACTACGCCCATGAAGAGATTGACCTTGCCGGCATCGGGCGTTTCTTGGCTTTGACCAAAAACGACGCGGTTAACGCGATGGCGGCGGCTGAGTTCTCTCATCTGTTTGGCAGCCAGAATGTTTATCGGTTAATGCCCGGCGACATGGAGAAAGGCGAACGTGCTAAAGTCGGAGAGGTCGCACGTGGCCGCGAGTTATTCGCCGACGCTTGGGGCGAAGAGCGATTCCGGATCGCCTACGAGAACGGGTTCCGACCAAAACTGACACGCATCAGTGAAGAATTTTCCTTCGGAGATTTCGAATCAAAGTACGGCGACCAGTTACTGGTCCTGTTCGTGATGGAAGACAGCGGAACGCTCCACGTCAACACGGCCGATTTCGAACTCGAACCCAACGCCGGACAGTCAGTGATCGCGCTGGTCAACACGGACGAGGCAACTTAGGCTTGCCGGCGAAAAACGACCATCGACAGCCTGAAGGTTCAAAAAAGTTACATCTCTCTAGTAGTTTGACAGAGCTAAACTTTGGAGTTGGCTGTAGTGGGATTCGCCAGAATTCCTTGTTTGGTCAAAAGGGATTTCTTGGCGAAATCCACTACCCCATGATGCCACTTAACTTCCTGAAGGGTCTCTTGCAAAGGACTTCTGGCGAAGTCCACTACTTTAATCTTTCGTCCTGACAAACCGTTAGGATATGTCAACCGAAAGATCGTTTTAACTTGTCGGTGGCTCGGCATCGGGCGGGAGTTCGACTTCGCCAACTTTTGGAACCGATCGCGAACCTTCTTCGGTTTCGTGAAGCAGCTCTAAAACGTTTCTTTCGATCGTCGTACACATTTCGTCCAGCGGCAGAAAGTCCATGCGACGAACGTCAAACGGGTTTTGCAGCTCCATACCAATCCGGTCCAGCGAAAGCAGAAAATAGCCGAGCACCATCACGAATAGTGGGATCAGCAGATAAGGGTTGCCCCCGCTGAAGTTCAGGTAGCTGGAATCGGATGTTTCGAAGTTTGCCAGCAACGCAAACGGAAACGCTACCAAGTACAGAAACACAAATTGCCGGACTTGGGTGGCTCCGGCGTCTGGCATGTGCTCCGATTGTGAAAGCCAACGGAGGTCTTCATCGGGCAGTAGCTGTTGGAGTTCTGGAAAACTTCGTTCACCTCGCAGGCTTCTGCGTATCAACTGCGGAAAAGCGGCAACGCAGCCAATAAAGTTTGATTGCCACCTGCCGTCTTTGGGCCCGTAAGCCAAACCTGCGATCGCGAGGTTTCGCGACTGGTTGACGATGCCGCCCCATAAAACACAGTCTTTCAACCATCGGCTGTATCCGGCATTAACACGAAACACCAAAAGCAAACCGAGCACTGTTCCTGCTGCTTCGAAGGGGCCGACCGAAATCGCGAGGTCGATATCAAAGTTACTTTTTGCAAAATGAGCCGAGTAAACGATGGCGAGCGCGATAATCCCAAAAACGAGAACGTCGATCAGCACGCGGGTCGTGACGCTTCCGCGGACGAGAAACGTTCCCAGACAGAAGGAGTAAGAAAATGGTTTCTCTCGCAAAGGCGTTGGTCCGTAATCCTTTTTAGTTTCTACGACACCCGTTTCACTCGTTTGATTATGTTTCTACTTCAGAACTGTAAATTAAGATTTTACTCGGTTCAGCGACTCCAAGGCACCGGCAATGCGTCGTTCGACCATCGGGTTGCCTTCTGCATAGTCGCCGATCACGCCAAGCGCACCATCGACACATTCTTGCAATCGGACGGGCGCGGCAATCACGCGCAGATTCCGGTTCTCGTCGAGCCGATAGGGGCTGGGGATTTCACGTCGGCGGAGTGAAATCAGCGCAGCATGAATGCGATCCACACAGTTCACTGCCGTGAAAGGGTCATTGACGCCCGGGGAGAGAGCGCGGACGGCGATGTCAACCAGTTCATCAAATGCATAGCGGATATCCTGCAAGTGCGTTCGATTGGGGCCGACGATTAAGCTGTTTTGGATTTTCTTGCAAACATGCGATTCAAATTCTTCCCACTCTTCGCCTTCCAGATCAGTATCACAAAAGACTTCGCCGATATTACAGCCGTCATACAAAAAGTCTCCGGGGCGCACCGAGAGTCGTACAATCAGTTCCTTGTCACAAGCAATCCCCATGATCGTCTCGTTTTCGATCGCCTGAATGTATCCGACTCGCTTTGAGTCAATGGTAATCTGCGGGGTAGCCAATTCTTCTGCGATGGACTGCAAAGCGGATTCGCTGATGTGATCGCCTTGCGTGTCAGACGACGCCTCTTCTCCAAATTCTTCGGGAAACAATCGCTCGATTGCTTTGTCTAAATCGTTCGCAGATTGCTGAATCACGTTGGGGGCTTGGATGGCTCGTGACATGTCGTGGATGTAGTAGACTAAAGTGCCCAGGCAGATGACGGTCAGGACGATGCCGAATACAACCGACGTAATGGGAACAAATGACGCTTCATTGACCTCGCGGATCGAAGCGAGGACGAGAATGCAAAAGAGGCTGGTCGAAACGAAAATGCCAAGCGTAAAGTGCGTAGTACGCCGGTTTCTGTAGGTGCGAATTAGGCGCGAACCGAACTGCGACGACGCAAGCGACAGGGCGACGATGGTGATTGAGAACACAACGCCGGTTGTAGATACCATCGCTCCGACGATTGATGAAAGAATCGACCGCGCCGCCGGTGGCGACATTTCAAAATCGGGATAAACCTTAACAAATTCTTGGCCCCAAGTTTTGTCGAATTGAATCATACCGAAGGCAGTGACTGTTGCGAAGAACATCAGGACAGTTGGGACGAACCAGAAACTGGATCGAAAGTTCGACCAAATGTTTGAAAGGCGCGTATACATTTATTCCTCAAAGTGACGTTGGTGCGCGGCGGTTTTGTTCTGGCGTTCTTACTTGCGGCTAGATTTGAGTTGAGACAGGAGATGCGTGCAATGATGCCCTTTAAAATGGCCAATAGTTCCATGCAATCGCTGCTGTGGCAATCGCCAGCGCAAAACCAACGAAGATCAAAAGACCGTCTCGGGCGGTTAATCCCAACGCAAACAATGTAACGGCGAAACCGGGAACCAGCACACCAAGCGGAACCACCGCCAATGGGTAAAATGAGAGGGCGAGCAGCACCGAAATGATCGCGACGGGATAAATCATGACGCCTTCAGCCATGAATTCGAATCGGTTGTGGACAATCTTCTCAAACCACTTTACCCACGTCTGGCTCTTGGAAACAGTGTTGGTCAGCTTCTCTCTCGAAAAGGAGTAGTGCGCGATGAACTGTGGGATCCACGGACGGCTGGAGAAAAACAGCATCTGCGTCCCAATCAAAATGATTAGTGAGCCCGTGATGACGGACATCCCCGGAATCATGCCCAGCGGTGATATTGCGAGAATCGCAGGGAACAGCAGCATCGGCCCGTGACTCCGACTACTGAGTGATTGCAGTAAGTCATCGACTTTGACCTCTTCCTGTTCTTCGGTTGAGGTGACGAAATGGTCGAGTAACTCACTCAAGCTTTGTGGAGCTTTCTGATTCATGATCTCTCAGCGACTGATGTTGCGAACTAGTGTTTTGTTCCACTTCGATTTTAGGATTGGCCGTAGTGGGATTCGCCAGAATTCCTCGGACCAGTTTCTTAAAAAGGACTTCTGGCGAAGTCCACTACTCTAAGATTCAGTCTGAACAAAGCACTCGTGCCGTCGGCTTACCGACTCGCTGTTGGGAAGGTTGGCGAAGGTGGTTTGGGAACCGAATCGCTAGGCGAAGGATTGATTGGGTCGGGGCTTCCGACGGGCGGTTTGGGTGGAACAGGTTTCGTGATTGGATTTTTCATCAATGACCTTTCGGGGTTCGCGACGCAAGTTTCTACGCTGGGCGATTGGATCACGCCACTACATTTTGAGGACTCCGAGCAATAATCCAAATCGCATGGACGAGGCCGGGAATGTAACCACACAACGTCAGCACGATACTCAGCCAGAAGTGCAGTCCCAAACCGACTTGGAAGAAGACACCGACCGGTGGTAGGAGAATCGAAAAGATAATGCGGATGAAGTCGGCCATGGTTTCCCTTTTTGCTAAATGAGTTGGATTGCTTTCAAGTGTTCGCAATCGAAGAAAAGCACCTCCTATGCCAAAGCAAAATTCTCTCGTTCCAACTGATTTTTGGCCAAAAACCTTTGTAAACAGCACGCAAGCCGGTTTCAAAACCAGCGGGTTGATCGCCCAACAACCAAACATTTACCAGCTCGATTGCCAAATAGCCGAATGTCCGGCAATCGCGGCGAGTCAAAATCACTACCCAGCGATCAATAACGCGTTTCTAGTTCTCCACTGCGAGGCATTGGCACGTTAAATGCAACGGGGTGGGAAATTCTAGTAATCAAACTTTGACGAAAAGGGAACTCACATGTTACGTCTCGCAATCATCCTGCTTATCATTTCTTTGATCTCCGCGGTGTTTGGGTTCACTGGTATCGCAGCCAGCTTCGCCGGCGGAGCAAAACTCTTGTTTTACGTTTTCATCGTTCTGTTCGCGATCACTGCGATTGCAAACGTGCTCCGTGGAAAACAGATTCCCACGGTGAAATAGTGGTTTCGGCGGGAACTTAATCGTTTGTGCTTGAACCCAAAGCTGCCAGCGATTTTGACATTATAGGAAAGTAACGATGAACTTTGATGCAAATTTGACTTCAGCCGAAACCTCTCATCATACCGGAGCGAGCGAGACTCTTGTCGATTACGACGCCTCCTTGCAACGACTTGGCGGTGACAAGGAGCTGTTCGATGAGTTTGTTCAAATCTTATTGAC
The DNA here is from genome assembly GCA_964408465.1 of uncultured Pirellulaceae bacterium. Taxonomy (GTDB): domain Bacteria; phylum Planctomycetota; class Planctomycetia; order Pirellulales; family Pirellulaceae; genus Mariniblastus. The sequence goes on along the minus strand of CAYOZV010000124.1, from coordinate 5,220 downwards.
AGACTCTCCCAAGCTGGTAAGCGATCTGGCGACCGCAGTCGAATCAGGGGATTGTCGGGCTGTTCATCAAGCTGCCCACGCTTTGAAAGGATTGATGTCTAACTTCGGTGCAAAACCGTGCTGTGCGTTAGCACTCGAATTCGAAATTGCTGGCCGCGAGCAAAACATCGCGTCGGTGAAAGGGCAATTTCCAAAACTGAAACAACTCTACGAGAAACTTTGCGACGAATTACGTGCGTGTTAACGTGCGATGACAAACTCTTAAATTGAGACTGAGAACCGAATTGAAACTCAAACAGCGTTCGAATTTTCGATCGGATTTTCTTTCAACTTGTCAAGAACGACGCATGCCGTCGGGCTTTGGTCGAGAGCCAATTTTGAGCAGATTGAAGCGATCACTTGGTTTTGCTCTGGGCTTGCTTCGGCCCCCATCCCGAACCAACCGCTTCCGGAAGCTTGAGCAATTGAGACAACCGTTTTGGCGACGATCAGCTTTGAGAATTCGACGACATCGTCATTAGCCACTTCAAAAAACATGTTGATCGTATCATTGGCGAAATCGTAAATGATGGAGTCAATTGGCCGACGCCAAACTAATAGCTTCCTAAGAGCGATGGCATCGCATTCGGAGACTGGAAGATCGGCGACTTCCTCTCCAATCACGAGCGCCTCTCGAATGTTCTTGATTCCAAACAGATCCTCGATAACTGACTCTTCGGTTTCCTCATCCGTTTTCAAGGCAAGTGCCACGGCAACCTGATGCATCGGCACGCACAGCAAGGCGTACATTGGAGCTGAGACGACGTGAACCAGAGGAGGGACGGGGCAGTACAATCCTAGCTGCTCCATTCGCTGCTGGATGGTTTTTAGCTTCGTTTGATCGGCCATTGGCAACCCCTGATTTGGAAGGTTCTTCGGGAAATTTACTGGCTAGAAAGCTGGGAAGTGTAGTGGGATTCGCCAGAATTCCTCCTTTTGGTTAAAGGGATTTCTTGGCGAAATCCACTACATGTTGTTGTAGCCTCTAAACTCCCAGCAGAGCCACGTGGAAAGGTTTCATGGTGAAAGGACTATCGTACGACTTGTGCAATTGGCGGGTGTTGGTAGACATCCTCCGCGCCGAGTTCTTTCATCTCGATACCGCATTGCGATCGTTTCGCCTCGTCGCCCGCGATCACAACGAACGACTTACCATCGGCCAGCATACGCTGGTAATCGTCCTGATTGGGAAGTTCGATGCCTCGGTTGGCTTCGTCAACTCCCGCGACCGCTCCGATCCATGCTCCGGCCAGACCTGCGGCAAACGGGGCGGCGATCGCGAGCCCAACAGTGGCCGCTGGTAGGGCCATCAATAACAGGCCCGATCCAGCACCAATCGCACCGCCAAGCAACGCTCCGCTGGCAATATCATCTGAACCAATCTCTTCGATGTCCTCGTAGACAATCTCTGGCAGTTGATCGGGAGAAGCTGGATCGCGTCGGGAGATCTTTTGCAGTTTCGTTTCTGGTCCCCGCAACGACGTAGCAACGCGGCTGGCATCTTGATGATTGCCGAAAATGCCGATCACAACTTCCAGTTTCTCTTGATTCGTCTGAGACTCGATATTTTCTTTTGGTTGCATTGTGCTCTCAATTTATGGTTGTGGTTTTGGTTTGAGAAACACATGTACGCAAAGGTGATGCCAGATGGATCAAATTTGCTGAGTCACCTCTTGATTGGAGCATTTTGGGCTCCAGTTTGTGAGATTTTAAAAGAGTTAATCAATTCCTCGACTCAAATTCACTCAGCGCGATCAAACCTAGCGCCGGCGATAGATTGGCGAACGATCAAGCCGGTTGCTCAGCGACCAACTTCGGCCTCGACGAAAGCTGTTTCAGAGCAAATCCCAATGAAACGGCATTTGGCACAACAGATGCCGTGATATTTCAGAATTCACCTTCCGTTGGGAACTTCAACGGAGAAATTCAAGTCTTTGAAATTAAGGATTGTCCGTAGTGGGATTCGCCAGAATTCCTCCGCCCCTTCCTTTTGTAAAGGACTTCTGGCGAAGTCCACTACGCCATGATTAATTCGACACGCAGCAATAGCGGACAATTATTACCTAACCGAGAAACACGATGAACCAACAGAAAACGATTCTTGGCAACGGAAAACCCGGTACAGCAGACCCAGCCACGAGCCCGCCGTCGCCAAGCTACCCCAGCGACCCGCAACCCAACCCGATTCCCGATCGGCCATCGCCATCGCCCCCACCGCCGACCCCCAAACCGCCCCTCGTTGATCCGGAACCACCGAAAACAGATTGGTAACAGGAAGGTTGCCCTTGGTGAGAGACAACAGACAAACCAACTTCAACCCGAAACAGTTAATCCAATGGAAATGAAGACAGAAAATAGTGATCTCGTTTCGCCGTTAAAGGTGAAGCGTTTTATACCTTTTGCTGATAATATATTGGCCAAAGGAGGCGACATGCCAAAGATTTTAGCCATTGATGACGACCGCACCGTCCTGCGATTGATTGAAAAAGCATTCGAAGATTCCGACGTTGAATTAGCCACCGTGTCGACCGCCGAAGAAGGTCTGCCTTTATTGGTCGAAGGCGAAGTCGACGTTTGCTTGCTGGACATTATGTTGCCGGAAATGAACGGCCTTGAGCTTGCCAGAAAGATTCGGTCAATTGATGCACGGTTGCCGGTCATTTTTATCACTTCAATGGACGACAGCGACACCGCAATCGAAGCAATGAAGATGGGTGCCTACGAGTTTTGCACTAAGCCGCTCGACATTGCCCAGGTCCAAGATTTCGTTGAACGGGCTTTCAACGCGCGGCGGCTGATGAGATCGCCGGTCACGTTCAACTCCCCAGAAGATATTCCCAGCGACGACAGCGACCAACTGGTGGGCAAGAGTCCTCAGATGGTTGAAGTTTACAAACAGATCGGACGCGTCGCTGCGCAGCAAGTGCCGGTCCTGATTCGCGGCGAAAGCGGAACAGGTAAAGAACTGATCGCCCGTGCGATTTATCAACACGGTCAACGTAACGATCAATGCTACCTTGCGGTTAACTGTGCGGCATTGTCAGAGACGCTTCTTGAGAGCGAACTTTTTGGACACGAGAAAGGTGCTTTCACCGGAGCAGAGCGGCGTCACGTCGGGAAGTTCGAACAATGCAACGACGGCACCATCTTCCTTGATGAGATCGGTGACATGTCGTCGTTGTTGCAGAGCAAAGTATTGCGTTTGCTGCAGGAGCAAAAATTTGAGCGTGTTGGAGGCACGAAAACGATCGACACCGACGCGCGAATTATTTCTGCAACGAATCGCGACCTTGAGAAGATGATCGAAGAGAACGACTTCCGCCTCGACCTGTACCACCGCATCAACGCCTTCGAAATATTCTTACCGCCGCTTCGAGAGCGTGGTGACGACATCGACTTGCTAATCAGTTTCTTCATCCGCAAGTTCTCGAAACAATTAGGTAAACAGGTAGAAGGCATTTCGCCGGAAGCTCTTGCTTTACTCAAAAATTATCAGTGGCCGGGTAATGTGCGAGAACTCCAAAGCGTCATTCGCAGATCGCTTTTGATGGCGACAGGCCCGGTCATTGTCCCAGAGAATGTTAACGATGAACTGCACGAATCAAGTGGCAGTTCAAAGGAAACATCATTCGCAAATAGCCCGGCATCAGGCCCAGTAGGCGTCGATGGATTTGTGCAAAGCAGAATCGAGGAAGGTTCTAACGATATTTATGCTGAGACGCTGGAGATGATGGAGCGTAAGCTCATCACAAAAATTCTCAGCGAAACCAGCGGAAATCAATCACAAGCCGCTCAACTGCTCGGGATCACGCGGGGGAGCTTGCGAAACAAAATTCGCGGCCTTGGTATCGTGATCGAACAAATTGTTTCGACGGAATGACGGAGTAACGGAATGACAGATTGAGAAATGGATCATCGACAGCTATCCAAGATCGCGATCTTCAGCATCCTTCATTCCTTCTTCAACAATCTGCCGCGCGTCTTTGCGATCGTCACCTTGTGGAACAGGGGTGACGCCAACTTGCGGCTGACTGAGCGAGACGGTGGCAAGGATAGTGAAATGATCCGAACCGGTGATTTTCTTTCGCGCGAGCGACCCAAGGGTAAATCCCTCCGACAAAAACACATGGTCGATTGGACAACGGCAGGACGGATAGTCGGCCATGTACGTTCCCATAAAAGTACGACCGACTCGCGGGTCCAACAAACCGCTGATGCGATTGAACAATCGCGTCGTATGCGACCAAGCAACATCGTTGAAGTCATCCGCGACGATCCAAACCTCATCCGATCGGTTGGCGATCTCCTTGGCAATCAAGATCAGTTCTGCGTCGCGTACTTGGCTGTCGCGCCGCGCGTCTCCAATTGAGTCCATCAGGCCCGGCGGCGTCGGATGAACTCCAACGAAATTCACCGACTCTCCTGATTCCTAATCGACGTGTGTCCACAGACTTCCTCGGCGATCAGATATCCGAATTTCTGGAAACGATCAGTAAAGTTCAAGATGACGACAATGTTCAAGTCCAGCTGATCACTGCCACTGATTCTTTGAAGCCCGACGAGCAAATAGATTTCCTCAATCAAATTGAGATTCACTGCCACTTTATTGGCATCGTATTTGATTACAAGTTTGAGGATTAGAACTCTATACATGCCCGTCATATTGTTACCGACCACGGTTGGAAAATCACGCTTGACCGTGGCTTGGACGTTTTTCAGTACTTTGATTTGCGCGATGCATTTTCGTTCGCAAATAGAATACAGGAGCACCGCAAATGCAGGCCGTTTGAAGTGACTTACATTCGAACGGGTTAATCTGTGTAGTGCGAGCCGAATCCAATAACTTTCAGGAGCATCGACATGGCGGACGGAATTGACTGGCCCACCGAGGACGAGGTTCGGCAACTCGCTTATTCAACCTTGGAGCAGCACGGCCAATTTCCGATTGAACCACTTCTTTATCCTCAATCTCTTATTAAAAATCCTCAATCCTACTTGTCGTCAGCGCTTTCTTTGAAGTTGCCGGAATAGGGTGTGCCGGCAACGACACCCGACATTGAGCCCTCAAATCTTTTGGCAATGCCAAGATTTTCGTGGTTGCCAACAAACCGCGAGAACGTGCGTTTAGATTCGCCATCTTGCGGGCTGGGCTTCAGCGCGACCGTAAACGCAGGGGCTTTA
>CAYOZV010000123.1:0-14251 GCA_964408465.1 uncultured Pirellulaceae bacterium | reverse complement strand
AACCGGTCAACTTGTTTTTCATGTTGATTTCGCCGCTGGATAAACCCAGCGAACATTTGCAGGCGTTAGAGAACATCTCCAAGCAGTTGCAAGACGAAACCTTTTGTCGCTTTCTTAAGCAAGCTAAAACTCCCGAGGACGTCACGCAAGTCCTTGAAGAGGCTGACAATAACCAGTTCGCTTAATTCTTTTTCGAATTTAAACTGATCCATGTCTAACGACAAATTATCAACGACCGTCACGATTACCAATCCGCAGGGATTGCACATGCGACCAGCGTATTTGCTGGCCGAAACTGCTGCAACGTTCCAGAGTGAGATCGAATTGGTGAAAGACGACATCCGTGTAGACGGAAAAAGCGTGCTGGGAATTTTGACTTTGGGTGCTGCCCAAGGGACACAGGTCTTAATAGAGGCCGCCGGCGTTGATGCCGGCGATGCGATTGCAAAGCTCGAAAATTTATTAGAGTCGGGCTTCCCTTCTACTACAGATCCAGAAACTGCCAGCGACATCAACGAAAGCTAATCTGTTTTTCAGACCGCCGGCCTGACCCTACTTTGGTCAAAATTTGGCTTGGCTTGGAAACAGAACACACCGCGATGTTTGGTAATGACCAGAGGTTTTAGACAGACAATCGGTTTGAAATCGAAAACTCCCCCGTCAGGGAACATCGATGCTCAATCCCCACCCCAGCTTTCGCGACAGTTTTGAAAACTGCGGGGATTTCGCGCGCACCGCGTCAGTGAAACCTGACCACAAAGACATCCCTTCCTCGCCGGCCAGCATTTTCGCCTCAGGTGCTGCTGGAACTTCTGACTCACCACGCGCCGTAACCGTGTCCACCGCGACGTTGATTCCCGCGCGATCTAACAATACAACACCGACGCTCCACGCATTTGTCGTGGGCAGCGTCCGAAAAAAGAAACACAACCGTTATGAAAAAAGAAATGTTAATCAACTCGTTGCAGTCCGAAGAATGCCGGATTGCAATCGTTGAAGACAGCCGACTAGAAGAACTCTACGTCGAACGTGCCAGCCAAGACAACTACGTTGGCAACGTCTACAAAGGCAAAATCGTCAACCTCGAACCGAGTATCCAAGCCGTCTTTGTCGACTTTGGGGTCGGCCGCAATGGATTCTTACACATCAGCGATGTCGAACCGAACTACTTCAAGCAGGGCGGCTACGATCCCGATGAGATCATGCGGAAAGAACGCGCCGAAGCTGCCGCCAGTGGACTTCGCAACCGCCCGCCGGCCAAAGGCGGATTCCGACCGCGCCACAAACCGCCCATCCAAGAGATCTTTCAACGTGGCGACGAAGTATTAGTCCAAGTCATCAAAGAAGGCATTGGCAACAAAGGCCCAACGCTTTCGACCTACATCAGTATCCCCGGCCGTTTTTTAGTACTGATGCCCGCCTTGGGCAGGGTCGGAGTTTCTCGAAAAATCGAAGACGAAGACGAACGTCGCCGGTTGAAAGATATTCTCTACGAACTGGATCCGCCCAAAGGACTGGGATTCATCGTCCGCACCGCTGGTGCCGGTAAATCGCGTGAGGAATTAGAGCGCGACATCGTCTACCTGCTGCGACTATGGAAGGTAATCGTAGAACGCGTGCAGACGATTCCCGCTCCCATTGACATTTACGAAGAAAGCGACATCGTCATCCGGACCATCCGTGATGTGCTCTCCAGCGACATCGACAACATATGGATCGACGACGAGGAATCGTACAACCGCGCCAATGCCTTTCTCAAAGTGATCATGCCGCGTTTTGCCAGTCGATTGAAGTTCTACCAAGGCAAAGACCCAATGTTCCACAAGTACAAAGTGGAAGAGGAAATTGCCAAAATTCACTGTCGCGAAGTGGCGCTTCCCGACGGCGGTTCGATCGTCATCGACCAGACCGAAGCACTGGTTGCCATCGACGTTAACAGCGGTAATTTCCGCACCAAGGATTCTGCCGAAGAATCGGCCTATCGTTTGAACCTACACGCGGCCCGTGAAATATCGCGGCAATTGCGATTGCGGGACCTTGGTGGCGTGATCGTCAATGACTTCATCGACATGCGCCGTGACAAACATCGTCGAGGTGTCGAACGAGCCCTCCGAGATGCGATGAAACGCGATCGTGCACGAACCAAGATCCTGCGCATCAGCCCGTTCGGACTGATCGAAATGACGCGGCAACGCATCAAACCGGGACTCAAGCGTAGCCTTTACAAGGAATGCCCATGTTGCTCCGGACGCGGCAATGTAAAAACGGCCGAAAGTATGGCACTGGATGTTATCCGCATGTTGCTCTTAGCACGCCAGCAAAATAACGTCGCTTCGGTGTCAATCAAGGTCAACGACGAGGTCGCCGCGTATTTGAATAACCAAAAACGAAGCGAGCTGGCAGAACTCGAAAGCAACGCGAACTTCGACATCCACATTCTGGGCAGCGAATTTGTCTTTCCCGAATTTCTAGAAGTCGTCTGCAAAGACGACGGTGGGTCCCAAGTTCATCTGGTTCAGAACAAGAAGTAATTTTTCAACCGGTGACAACCTAAAACAAAAACGGCCTCGTGGAAACGAGGCCGTTTTTTTTGCAAGGGGCGATAGAGGAGGCCACGAGTTTTACTCTGTCATTTAAACTTGCGACGAAATATGACAGACGCAATCACACGAACCAACATCCAAAACGATTTTGGCAAAAGCCTCGATCCAATTAAAAGATCTCCAAAGCCGTGAACAACTGGTCCAACACGCTTAACTTACTAATCAAGCCCACATTATCGGTTGTTTGACCTGGGGTGAAAGCCAACTGCCAGGCCGATGCCCAGTCTTGCGTGGGATTGATGCGGCCGGTCTCATCTGCAAACACTGCGTCTTCGCGATAGAAAAACATGTTGTCTTCAGAAGATCGGAAGAAATCTCCAGCAGGCGTTGTCCGCCACGCGCTCAACTGAGTGAAGCGGTTGAACGTCTGAGAGGCACTGGGGACAACAGCTGTTACCGACTCGATGGGCACCCAAGCCAGACTGATCGCTCGAGGCACTTCCAGCGTTCTCAATTCATTGGCCGCGGAATCCGATTCGTCCCAATCGGCAAACAAAATTCGTCGCTCAAAATTCGTAACATCCACTCGCTGACCGGTTGCCGGATCGGTCTGAAATGTCGTGAATTCGGCAACTTGAGTCGTCGAGATGGAAACGTCTGCCGGCAGGGTGTTTTCTTTCAGAAAGACGATCGAATCTGAAATAACTGGATCGCGGGCCAGCCGGTTGTTTCCAATTCTCGTTTGCAAACGATTCAACCCATCATCAATCGCCGTGATCTCTGCTTCGCTCCAAACTCCAGTACCGTTGCGGAATTCGACACGCGCGTCTCTCACGTCCATTGCAATAATCTCTGCTCCGTCGACCGCCAGCAGGCGATCAGATCCAGCGTCGCCGAACAAACGGTCATTGCCATCGAGGCCTCCAAACAACCCGTCGTTGCCGTCGCCGCCGCGCAGTTCATCATCACCAGCGCTTCCAAATAGGCGGTCGTTGCCGTCATTGCCAACAACAATATCATCGCCGCCACCGCCGTTAAGGAAGTCACTTCCTTCATTGCCAACAACCCGATCGTTGCCGTTCATTCCCAACACAGTATCGCTTCCTGTTTGCCCAAACAAAAAGTCATTTTGATCACCACCGCGAATCAGATCATCGCCGTCACCACCAAAGACAATGTCAGCCCCCCCGTCTCCGTCGATAATATCTGCGCCTGTGCCTCCGGCGAGCGTGTCGCCACCAAAGCCGCCTTGAATTAAATCGTTACCTGCGCCCCCAAAAATAATATCAACGCCGCCGTTACCGATGAGAGTGTCGTTACCATCGCGACCAAAAATTGTATCGGCTCCGCCGTCACCATTGATTTGGTCGTCACCTTCGCCGCCTTGAAGGAAGTCATCTCCCACACCGCCAGAAAGAAAATCGGTGCCGTCATTGCCATTGATGCGATCCAAGCCATCCTGCCCAAAAATCGAATCATCGCCATTGCCGCCAAAAAGCCCGTCGTCGCCTTCGTTGCCCGAGAGTTGATCGTTGCCGGCGTTGCCATTGAGCGTGTCATTACCAAGTTCACCCAGTAGCGTGTCGTTATCATTGCCACCGAGAATGAGGTCATCGCCTGTACCGCCGGCGGCAAAATCATCGCCTGCATCACCGCGTAAAACATCTTCGCCAGAACCTCCCAGCAACGTGTCGTCGCCGTCTCCGCCGGTCAGCGAATCATTTCCTCCGGACCCCTGAAGGAAATCGCTCCCCGACCCGCCCAAGAGGTTGTCGCTCGATCCGCCGCCAATGATAACGTCATCGCCCGCGTCGCCCAAAAGACGATCGGCGCCTGATCCCCCAACCAAACGATCGTTGCCTTCTCCGCCAATAGCGACCACTGGAATGTCCGAAAGGGCGCCGCCAAAAACGTCGTCGCCGCCGAGTCCACGAAAGCGAATTTGAGAGACGTCCGAACGCAGGAAAGTACATGCCTCTCCATTAAAATTGATGCGGACTTCGGTCTCGCTGGGCGTGACAACAAAGACACTGTCAGCGGCATCGGAACCTTCGATCCTTAACACAGAGTTAAACGGATTAAGCGTTACCGATTCAAGCGCTGCCATACCCGCCAGAAGCTTGCGATCCTCCAAAGGACAATAGCTTGGCTTGGTAGACTGGCGCTGACGGAGGTTCTTCGATTTTTTAAAGACGGTGTAAATACTTGGGATCGACATGTTGATTCGAAGCTCGTTTTCGAGCCGGCTCTTGAAAGAATTGATGTTTATCTCGATGGTCGTGTTTGGCGCCAAACAAGGGCCCAGCGTAGGTCAACAAATGCAATCTGCCATTGAGCAGTCAGCTGTCACCACGCGGCGGTCCTTGAAGCTACCAATACAACCTTAGTTAAAGCGCTCGTTTAAGACAATTTACTGGACTGGAATCGTCGAATTTCTGGGAAAAAACTGGTGCATACCTATTGGCTGATCAACCGCTTGAATCCGATGGCTCAAATACGAATGACCATAACCCGCCCCCAAAGCATCCAATTGCTGTCAGACTGCTATCAGACTGCAGTCAGATTTTTCCTTAAAAACCGCGCGATCGTTAAACTCCTGCCAAACCGCAACCCATGCCCAGACCGATGAAGAGAAAGGTGTAGTGACCCAATTTCGGGCGGAAGCTGCCGTTTTACCGAGCGTATCAATCATTGGTCCGCCGAAGTGGCGTCACCATTTCGTTTTTAGGTCACACCACGAATCCAATTATCCTTTGCAGAGAAGATCATGGAAGATCGCAGTATCAAGCAATCGCTAATCTACGTTGGCATCCTGTGGACGATCGCCGCCTTTATTTTCACGGCTCCGACCACCGCCACCGCGCAGGCGCCCACTTCAACGTTGGACTCTCCATGGATTTGGTCACCGCGCGGCAACGAAGCCAGCCAAACATTCTTCCGCAAAAAATTCACATTGGTGAAACCCGAAACCGCCGAGCTAATCGTCGCTGCGGGCGATGAGTTCGAGCTATATTTGAACGGGCAGGTCGTCATCTCGGGGCAGTCTTACCGTTCGGCAATGTCTGTCGATGTGATCCAATTTTTGAACCCCGGCGTCAATGTGGTGGCTGTCAAAACCAACCACATCGACAGCGACCAAGCGGGTTTCAGTTGCAAATTACGTGTGAAGGAGAAGGGCGAAATTCGCCATCGCGTTCTCCGGACAGACGCGACTTGGAAAAGCTACACCGCCGAGGCGGTCGATTGGTACAAGAATGGCTTCCGCGACATGAGCTGGTTGACCTCCAAGGTTTTCGCCACTGTCGATAACCAGCAGGTCACCGCAACCGGGCCAGCGACACAAAAAACTGACACGCCAAAATTAGAAGACGTTGTCGACACGACCCGTCGCAAGAAAACTGCCGGTCCCAAGATCGAACTCGTTTCGCAGAATTCACAAGATCCGCAAGCCCCACCCGTTCCGCCAGGCTACACCGAAACGACAGCCGTGAAAAAGGATTTCACTCCCGCTCAGGTCGACGTCCAAGCTGATTTTCAAGGCGATATGCAAGCAGCAGCCGTAACCCAAACAACTGAAACTAAAACTGAAAAATCACCCACCGAAAACCGTTTTGCTACCGCCAGTGAGCAGTTCTCTGTCACCGAAGTTCTTTCGGGAGACCTAACCGGTTCGTTAATCGCGATGGAGTTCAACGAATTCGGCAAACTCTTGCTTTCGCGCGAAGGCGGGCCGCTGTTGATTGCCAATTTGAACGCTCAAGAGGACGACAAAACACGTATCCAAATCTATTGTGATGAAGTCACTTCTTGCCAAGGCATCCTGCCACTCAATGGTGACGTATTTGTCACCGGCGAAGGCCCCGAAGGCCAAGGGCTCTATCGTTTGTCCGACGTCAACGGCGACGGCAAGATCGAAGTCGCCGATACGCTGCTTCGATTCACTGGCAAACCCAGCGAACACGGCGCCCATGGAATCCAGCTTGGCACCGACGGCATGATCTACACGGTCATCGGAAACGGCAGCCGACTGAAAGATGTCCCCGCCCAAACCAGCCCTTACCAATTTACGTACGAAGGCGATTCAGTCCCGAAATACGAAGACCCAACCGGCCAAGCCACCAACGTCAGAGCGCCCGGCGGAACTGTTGTCCGCGTTGCCGTTGATGGCAGCAAGGTGGAAACGGTCGCCGGTGGAATTCGCAACGCCTACGATTTAGTGTTCGATCAAAACGGCGAACTATTCATCCATGACAGTGACATGGAGGGCGACAAAGGCACAACCTGGCACCGCCCGCCGATGGTCTTCAATGTCGCCGCTGGTGCTGACATGGGATGGCGCAGTGGTTCGTCCAAATTTGCATCGCACTACGTCGACCAAGCTCCCATGGTCTGCGACACCCAACGCGGTTCACCCTCGGGCGCGGTCCTTTATCAGCACTTACAATTCCCGGCCGAATATCAAAACGCGATCTTTCTGGCCGACTGGTCCGAAGGCAAAATCTTCACGATGAAAAAGAAGCGTCAGGGCGCTGGCTTCGTCGGTGAAACGACAGAGTTTTTATCTGGACGCCCCATGAACGTCTGTGATCTTTCGATCGGCGAAGACGGGTCGTTATATTTCTGCACCGGTGGCCGCGGCACAACCGGCGGCGTCTTTCGGGTGAGTTTCAATGGTGAAATCCCTACCGAGGTGCTTTCGTTCAATAACGAACTGGCAAAATTGGTCCGCCACCCTCAACCGAATTCGGCATGGGCGCGGCAGAACATCGCCGAACTCCGCCGCGAGATGGGCGATACTTGGAACAAGACCATTTTGGGGATCGTCAACGAGTTTCGTAATCCACCAAAATTCCGCGTCCGCGCGATCAACATGATGGTCTGGTACGGCCCCAAGCCGACCACCGAACTGATGCGGTCGCTCCTGACGGACGACGAAGAACTCGTGCGGGCCGCGGCGACTACGCTCTGCGGTACGCAATTGAAAGAACCATCGCGGCAGCTACTGATAGGGATGCTCAACGATCCGTCCCCCTATGTCCGGCGGCGAGCCGCCGAGGGGTTGCTACGCTTTGACCGCCCCGTCAAACACACCCAATTGACGCAACTGCTGAAGTCATCCGATCGCGTCGAAGCCTTGGCCGGCCGACGTTTGCTCGAACGTATTCCGTCGTCACAGTGGAAAGACGATTTGATCACCAGCAGCGATCAGCGCGTCTTCATCCAATCAGCGATGGCCCTGATGGCATCTGATCCAAGCTTAACCCACGCCTACATGGTGTTGGCTCAATCGAGCCAACTGTCTGATGGATTTATCAGCGATGAAAACTTCCTAGACATGCTGCGTGTTGTTCAAATCGCTTTGGCTCAAGGCAAAGTCGACCCAGCCAAAGTACCTGCGTTGGCCAAACGCGTCGGCGATGAATTCCCAACCACCAATCCGTTGATCAATTTGGATCTGCTCAAACTCATGGCGGCACTCAAGGTCGGCGACCTTAACGGACGCATCGAAGACTTCCTTCACGATCCGCAGGTTTCTCAACCTGAAAAATTCCAAGCCACCGTTTTCCTGCAGCACTCCGGTGACGCACTCAACAAAAGCGAACAGATGGCAATCATCGAAACGCTGGAGCAATTAAAGAGCTTCGACGGTGGCGGGAGCTATCAAGGATACCTAGATCTGGCATCCAAAGACGCCTCGCGTTCGGTCGACATGGACGACATCGATGCGGTGATCGCCGGCGGTGAGCGTTGGCCCGAAGCGGTGCTTGCTTCGTTTGCAAAAATGCCCAATCCAATAACAGAGTCACTGGCAACAGCGCTGATGGAGTTGGATCAACGACTGATTGGCCGCAAGGATCTCGCGGCCAACCAAGTCCGATTGGGAGTTATCGCACTGCTGGCTCGAGAGAAAAACGATAAGTACATGCAGTACCTACGCGATTGCTGGGATCAAGAAGAAGACCGCCGGGCCGACATCGCGATCGGATTGGCTCAGCTTCCCGACAGCGATAACTGGTCGTACCTGGTTGCCAGCCTGCCGGAACTGGATGACCTGACCGGACGCGAAGTACTCGCGACGCTCGCGACCGTCGGACGTCGTCCGCGCGATCCGATGTTCTATCGCACCACGATTGAATTGGGTTTTCGCCTTCGCCAGCAAAACTCAGCCGCCGCGGTCGCTTTATTAGAGCATTGGACCGGCAACCAAATGGAGAGCACCAGCCAATCATGGCGCGGCCCGTTGGTTCAATGGAGTCGCTGGTACGAAGAGACTTTTCCCGACGCGGAAGTGATCGCCGTTGATCGCCCCGCCCACAAAGGCCGTTACTCGACCGACCAAATCGCCGCTTATCTAGAGAATAATGGTTTTGGCGATCCGCATTCAGGACACGACCTATTCGCGTCCGCTCAGTGCAGCAGTTGTCATCAATTTAACGGAATGGGGCAGGGCATTGGCCCCGATCTAACTTCGGTCTCCAGTCGATTCTCAATCCGCGAAATGATCGAAGCGACGATTGACCCTCACAAATCGGTCGCCTCGCGATACCAAGCCCAAACCGTCATCACCGAAGATGGTCAGCAGTTGACCGGTCTGGTCGTCGATGAGAAAAACAGCCCTTACGTGGTGATGACCTCCGATGGACGGATGGTAAAAGTTGAACGGGACGAAGTCGAGGACATTCGCAAGAGCAAGTTGTCTCACATGCCCGAGGGATTGCTGAACGAATTGAGCCTGTCTCAGGTTGCCGATCTGTTCGCTTATCTGGTCAAAGGCTCTCGCACTAATTTGGCTAAAAACAACATCACCAGCGAATCCACCGCGCGGTAACACCACCGCGTCCAGGAGAACTGATTTGTTTGGCTCAAAGCCATGTAATCTGTTTAACGATTAGCCTTCAGGCGTCGGTTTTTAGGCGGGGCCAAACGCGGTCGCCTCCGGCTTGTCGTTAAACAAGTTTTCGTCATCCCAACCATAGCCTCCTCCACTTCCTGCAGATCTCCAACCCACCCCAAAGAAAAATGTCAGAATCGAAGATCACCACTGACGACCAAACGACCGTAGCCGCGGTGAGGAAAATGGTGTTGGATTTTGTCGCCGAGCGTGACTGGCAGCAGTTCCATTGCCCCAAGAACCTTTCGATGGCGATGGCGATCGAAGCCAGCGAACTGATGGAACATTTCCAATGGATCGACGGCGAAGAATCTCGCAACCCAAGCCCTGAAAAGTTGGTCGACGTCGGCGAAGAACTGGCCGACGTCTTGTGTTACGCCATGGCGATCGCCAACGAACTGAATATCGACGTCGCGTCCACGATGGCGCGGAAGATGGAACGAAACCGACAAAAGTATCCCGCCCAAGAGTTCCGTGGTCGCTACGGCAAAGACGATCCCAACCCTCCCCAAGAGTAGCTTTTTTGCCCAAAAGTAGCCTTTCGCTCCAGAGTTGCTTTTCGCGCCAGAGTTGCCTTTCGATAATGGGCTAAAATTTCATGGAGAGCGGACCTCTCAGCCCGACCGAAACTGAAGGGCGATTCGGCTAAGAGCCAAATCTACGGTTCGTGTTCGACGCGTCACCCATCTAAAATGAGTGCCACTGGGCGATAGCCCAGGGTTTCAGCCCAAGACCCCCACGCTAACGCGTGGCGACTGATTAAATCAACAAGCCCGCTAAACGCCAAAACGGTTAATAAAATCATAGCGTCTGCGCAAAAGTGCGTTTGAATGTGCTCGTCCGCAGCGAATGACCACTACTGTTTCGCGGCCCGTTTCACGATCACATCGAAGTGTTTTTTCTCAACGGGCTGGACCGACAGGCGCGACCCTTTCCGCAGCAACTCCATGCCCTCCAACGACTTCATCTCTCGCATCTCCGGCAGCGAAACGATCTCCTTGAATTGCTTGACGAATTTCAAATCGACCATATACCAGGTGGGGGATTCGTGTTTCGATTTGGGATCGAAGTGGGGATCCTTAGGATCGAACGCCGTGAAATCGGGATACGACTCTTTGTGGACCTTGGCGATGCCGACAACGCCGGGCGGTTTTGCGTTGGAGTGGTAAAAAAGGACTTCATCGCCTATCTTCATATCGTCGCGCATGAAATTTCGCGCCTGATAGTTTCGCACGCCGTCCCAATGTGTGGTTTTGTCTTCCTTGAGTTGTTCGATGGGATACTTGTGAGGTTCGGATTTCATCAACCAGTATCGTTTTTTTGCGGCCATCAGTTTTGCTGTTTGTTGTTGGGTTTGATTTGCTGCTGGTAGGTCATTTTCCATCACCCTATTTCAACCGTTTTGATTTGTCAAAGCACCATCATCATGAATCCATCACCGCCGCCGCCAGCCCTCAAAAATTTTCCCGCGATCGCCACGATTCCTGTTCAGTGGGGCGATCAAGACCTATTCAAGCACGTCAACAACGCGGTTTATTTTCGATGGTTTGAAAGTTCGCGTGTCGAGTACTGGCACCGGTCAGGTTTGTACGACGCTTTACAGGCCAGCGGATTCGGACCGATTTTGGCTTCGGTGACGTGCAATTATAAGAAACAGGTTAAGTTCCCCGACACGGTGTTGATCGGCACCAAAGTCGAGAAACTGGGCATCTCCAGCGTTACGCTCAGCCATGACGTGTTCAGTGAATCCAACAACGCCGTTTCGGCAACGGGGAAATCGGTAATCGTTCTGTTCGACTACCAGTCACAGCACCCGGTGCCGATTGATGATCAGCACCGTGCGATTTTCGAGAAGTTCGAAGCCAGCGTCTGAAAACCCGCCTGTCGCACGAAAAACGGTTTAAAAAACCGTGCTACTACTGGGGCATTGGTTTCAAATCTATTTCGCGTTGAGATTTCCAGCGCGGAACGCTTCGGCCATCGCTTGGGGAACGGCGGATTCAGCCAGCAGCAAACCGGCCCGTTGCTTCGCGACGTCGGCTTTCATTTCCTGTTCGTGAGCGATCGCATCGGCGCGCCGTTTTTCAGCGTTGGCTCGCGCGACACGCGTGTCGGCTTCGGCCTGGTCTGCCTGCAATCGAGCCCCGATATTTTCCCCAACATCAATATCGGCGATGTCGATGGAGACAATTTCAAAAGCCGTGTGAGCGTCCAAACCGCGTTCGAGCACATTGCGCGAAATTCGATCGGGGTTCTCCAACACGTGCTGGTGGTTGTCCGAAGATCCGATCGACGAAATGATGCTTTCGCCAACTCGGGCGATGATGGTTTCTTCGGTCGCTCCGCCAATCAATTGCTCTAGGTTGGTTCGCACCGTCACCCGCGCACGAATCTTGAGTTCGACGCCTTCTTTTGAGATGGCACTCAAGAAGTTTTTACCGCTCCGTTGAGGATCAGGGCAATCGATCACTTTTGGATAGACCGACGTCTTGACCGCATCCATGACGTCGCGGCCGGCCAGGTCGATCGCGGCGGCGCGATCAAAATCCAAATCGATGTTGGCTCTTTGGGCCGCGATGATGGCGTGGATCACACGCATCACGTTACCGCCGGCCAGATAATGGGCCTCCAGCCGCGCCGTGCTACAGCCGATTTTTTTGCTGGTGTCCAAACCGGCTTGCTTGGCCATGATCTTGGCGGTGACGATGACTTCGGGACGCACCTTGCGAAATCCCATGCCGACCAATTCCAGCAGGCTGACGTTGGCGTTGGACATAAACGCCTGCAACCATAATTTGCCGTACTTCAGAAACGCCATCACGATGAACAGCGCGAACAGCACAGCAATGCCGATCAAGCCGAGGATGACCCAACGCCAAATGTCATCTTGTTGAGCAATCAAAAGGGAATCGAAATTTTCTAACACAATCGACCTCAGGGAAACGGAGTTGAGAGCAGCCTAACGTTCGGGTAATGGGGCTGGTTATAGATATTTTTTCCCGCGGGTTTTTTTCACCTGCAGGATCTTTAACAAGATCCACTACCTCGAACCTATCATGATAGCCGATTGGGATGGGCGGAAACAGTCAGCCGACCGTTTTTCGAAAATTCTAACTCGTATCACCTGCGGCAAATCTACTCGATCCAGCCGCCACCGAGTACACGATCCCCGTCGTAGCAAACGACGGCTTGGCCGGGCGCGATGCCGCGAACAGGACTATCAAAAACGACTTCCAACCGGCCCTCGGGCAACACGGTCGCCGTTGCCGGAGAAGAGGTGCTGTTATAACGAATCTGAGCCTCGCATTTAAACGGCCCAGCGGGAGGATCGACCAACCAATTGGTGTCGTTGGCGGACAGTTCGGCGCGGCCAAGTTCCTCCACCGGCCCGATGACGATTTGATTTTTCGCGGCGTTAATCCGCGTGACAAAATGGGGCACTCCCATCGCGACGCCGATGCCGCGGCGCTGCCCGATGGTGAACCCTTCGATGCCAGGATGTTCGCCCACCACCGTTCCATCAGAGGTAATGATGTCGCCGGCAGTTTGAATCGAATCGGACTGACGCTCGCGGACGAAGACATCATGTTTGCCGGACGTGACGAAGCAAATTTCTTGGCTGTCTTTCTTTTGAGCAACATTCAGCCCCAGCGTGCCGGCGATTTCTCGGATAACAGGTTTGTCGTAACCGCCCACCGGTAGCAGCATCCGTTGCAGGAATTTTTGCTTGATTCCAAACAGCACATAAGATTGATCCTTGCCCGCATCAACACCGCGCGTCAGTTTCAATTCATCGCCAACGCGATGCAGTTGGGCATAGTGACCGGTCGCCAAGAATTCGGCTCCGACGCTGTCGGCGTAATCAAACAGTTTGCCAAACTTGATTCGGTTGTTACACATCACACAAGGGTTGGGCGTGCGTCCGACAGAGTATTCCTCGACGAAGTAGTCGATGATGCCACGAAATTCTTCTTCTAAGTTCAACGCGTAGAAGGGAATCCCCAATCGTTCGGCGACCCGACGTCCGTCTTCGGCGTCGGACGCGCTGCAGCAACCTTGTTTGTGGTCGGCGCGATTGTTCAACACCGGTAGCAACGGCGATGTTGCCTGGTCACCGTCGATGGCGCAGGCGGTAACGGCCTTCTCCCCGTGCCGCATGAACACGCCAATGACTTCGTGGCCCTGTTCGAGCAACAAATGGGCGGCGACGGAGGAATCTACGCCGCCTGACATAGCTAATACGACTCGCGCCACTTCGGTTCTCTTTCCATTTTTGAGGTAGTGTAGGTTGTTAAACCTCTCTGCTGGCAGTTCCTTGAATCTCTCCGCATTGAGGATCTTTAACAAGAACCACTACGCAACAAGGTCCGATGGTTAACCCGTTAAGGCGAAATAAACGTCGGAAAGCTGAATCCAAACACGGCTTTGGTGAGGCTATCTTTTTCGTCGGCGACCTTCTTCAACAGATTGAAATGCCCTTGTTCACCGTAACCACGCATCAAAAACATTTTGCCAACGACACCGCCGTCGCGCTGTTGGTAGATGTGAATGTCGAACTCGCTTTTCTGTTTGTCTGGGGTCCAGATGAAAAAATCGACACCTCGATCACCGGTTACTTGGTCGGACGTAACTTTGAACCTAGTTTCGGGATGGTCAAGCTTCAGCGTTTGGGTAACGTTTTCAACGGCTTCGTCAGGACTGCTCATGTTCGGGAATTTCCGCAACGCAAACATCAAAGTCCAGTTCTCCAACGTTTGGCCAAATGGAATGTATTGGTTGACGACTTCCGATTTATTGACCAACACGTAATCAATAT
>CAYOZV010000122.1:6931-14273 GCA_964408465.1 uncultured Pirellulaceae bacterium | reverse complement strand
TCGGTGTTTAGGCGGGGCCAAACGCGGTCGCCTGCCGGCTTGTCGTTAAACGAAATGACGCACACATTGAATAAAGTGACGCAAAATCACTCGTACATTTGGCCAATATCGGTCGCGGCTAATTCGACCAGCAGCTGAGCGATATTTTTACTGGTCGCGGCGAAGAACGCCTCGCCTTTTTCCGCCGTGGCTGCCTTGGGGTTTCCGTCGCCGGTGTCCTCGGTAACCTGCGTCCAAGCCCGCGGTGCGCTGGCCCAGCCTTGGGCGAAGCCGGAAAACTTAAACGATTTCGCCGCACCTTCACCGGCCTCAGAAAGCGGGCGGACCAACTCCGGCGCGATGTTCAGGATGCAGCTGGTTTCCAATTCGCCGGCGTGGTCTCCCGGCTGCTCAAAGAACTTCTTTCCGTCGGCGGCCTGCCACCAATTGATCGCACACGCAAACAGTTCCGGATGCGAAAGTGACAGCTCGCGCATCATTTGCTTGAATTGATTCCCGCCATGACCGTTGGCAATCACAAGTTTCTCGATGCCCGCGTTGTGCACGACCTGTGCGATATCTTTCAACACAGCCATCTGAGTGCTAGGGCTCATGTTGACGCACAGCTTAATGTCCATCTGCCCCGTGTTAACACCAAAAGGAACACACGGCAGCACGATCGTTTTGGCCTCTTGCGTCCACGCCAACCGCGCCGCCTCGATCATCACATGGTCGACTTGAAAATTATCGGTCGCGTAAGGCATGTGATAATTGTGAGCCTCTGTCGCGCCCCAAGGCAAAATGGCGACTTCGTAATCGGTTTCTTTGACGGTCTTCCAGTTGGTTTCCGCAAGAACGTAAGGACGCGGGGAAGGGTGGTTCATTGGGTTGGTCGATGTTAAGTCAAAAGAACCTCTGGAGATGCCTCCGCATCAGTCTATCCCAATCCCGCGACACCTCAAATGGGCGACGGCGGCGACGGAGAACGATTTCTGGCCTCCTGTTTTTGGGGACTGACCGACAGTCTGTCCTGCGCGATCTGTCCGAGTTGATCCTCAGAGCGGCGTCGGTTATCTTGCGGCGGCATGATGGAAATCATAATTCTGCCGTACATGGCGATCTCATTTTTAATTGGGTGGGCCATTTTTTCACCATTGGCCGACCTGGAAGGGCTTGATGCTTGGACATTCGCGCGATTTGAAATGAGCGATCTGTTCGGCGTTTTCGTTCCGGTGAGTCTGCTTTTTTCTTACGCGACTTGGGCGTTGAAAACCGCCGAAGTCCCCGTCGTTGGATGGTCGATCCTGGCGTCGGCCATCATCCTTTTTTCATTTTTGGGTTTGGTCACCGGGCTTTATGTTCTGGCGAAAATGAAGCCGACGGCACCTTTAAAACGTCTCACCTTGATCGGCGTTGTGATTCCTCTAGGTTCACTGTTGACCGTGTTTTGGTTTGCGATTCCAGTGGTTGCCATGGCCAGTTCCGTCGTTTACTCAATCCCCGCCGCCGTCGCCTTGGTGCCCATAACGCTGGTGCTCCGCTGGCTTAGTCATTGGATCCGCGGCAGCCGTTTATTGGCGTGATGAAACAAATGTTAATTTGAGGATTACACTCGATCATCACATCAGCGCCACTGGTAATGCGGGGGGCTGACGCGCGATGGGGATCGCGTCAAACACGAACCGTAGATTTGGCTCTCAGCCGAATCGCCCTTCCGTTTCGGTGGGGCTAAGAGCCCAAACCTACCCGAAGCAAGCCGCTTCGAAGTCAGGTTGAGGTGCAAAAGTCGTTAAAGTGAGTGCCAGTGGGCACGAGCCGTCTTTTGCTTGGGACAGTGTTATTAGAAAAACCGGACGGCTTGCGCCGTGCCGCTACCAATTGGGGCAATGCACGGCTTATTATGTTTGATCCGCCGTCACGTATTGGCGCTGAGTGATTGCGATCATGCCGATGGTCAGTGCGATCACCGTCATGATTGCAATGCAAGTGATGTGAATCCACACCGGCCACGGCTGCCCGTAGGCCATGTTGTATTCCATTTCGCTTGTCTCGGGCAGAAAATTCCCAATCCACTGCAGCCCAATCGAACGCAAGTGGTAACTCATCGTGAGCTTGCTGACGACCGCGGGAATCAATGACATAAACGTCTCAAGGCCGATCATGAATCCGGCCGCCACCACCATCGCGCGCTTGATAAAGATCGTCCCAATGGCAGAGAAGATCGCCCCGTACACGGCGCATGCCATCGCGTAGATCATCGCCAGGCTGCCCAAGGTTTGTAAAGGATTTTCAAACGCTTGGTAACTGTTGGCGACCAATATGCAACCGGCCAACGCCGCACATGACACCGCCAACGAGATCGCCACCGCCAGCAAGTACTTCCCCAGAAAGCTGGCGATTCGTGCCCCCGGCCGGACCGCAATGAAGTTCCACGTCTTCCCCTCAAGTTCGCTTTGCACATTGGGGGTCGCCCACAGCAGCAACGACAAAATACAAACCAAAGCCACCAAGAAGATCATCGCAAATTCGGAATACTTCGTGACGCCGCCCGCCACCACCGAATTGCTCACAAAAGCCGTCCTCACGACAACGCTGAGCATCATCGGCGGAAAAATCGCCAACCCGACGGCCACCAAAAAACGATTCCAAGTCAACGCCCGTCGTAGCTCGAACCCAAACGTCGCTTTTGCACCTCGTATCCAATGAATCATTCGGAGACCCTCGTTTCGATTTCGCCTCGATGGATTTTCATCAGCGTGGAAAACAGCGCCTTCAAAGATTCGTCGCTGGAGACGACTTCCATAATCTCGATGCGTGCTTCGGCGGCCGCCGCCGGCAGCTGCTGGAGTACCGAAGACGCAGACAGCGTTTCGATTTCGACCATGTCGTCGCCCACAAATTTCAAATTTTTGATCGCGGCATCTTTGGTCAGGTACGCCGCCAGTCGATTGGGGTCACTGGTTCTGATCGTTAATGTGTTGGGAGAATCGGCCAAAATCCGCCTCATCTCCGCCGGAGATCCCGAGGCCATCAGTCGCCCGCCATAGATCAGCAAAAACGAAGGATCGACCGCCTCGACCTCGTGGAGAATATGACTGGCCAAGATCAAACTTCTACCATCGGCCGCCCATTGCTTTAACAGGCCTGTCATTTCAAAACGCCCAACGGGATCCAATCCATTAAACGGTTCGTCCAAAATCAGCAGCTGGGGATCATGGGCGATCGCTTGAGCAATTTTGGCACGTTGTCGCATTCCCAAAGAACATTCGGTCATTGGCCGGTGCATCACATGGTCCAGCCTCACCAACTTCAGTGCCTCGATTGCCCTTTGCGTCGCATCCTGCTGAGTGAATCCGTGCATGCGAACCAAATAGGTCACCCACTGCAGGCTGCTGATGCGCGGATAGGAAAATTCAAGGGCAGGGCAGAGGCCCACACGACGCAGCAAATAACTCCGCCGCCAAGGGTTCTTTCCAAACAAACGCACGGTGCCCAGCGTCGGTTTAATTTGACCCAGAATCAAATTGATCAGCGTCGTTTTCCCCGAACCGTTGGGGCCCAACAATCCATACACGCCCGACCCCAGCGACAGGCTGATGTCGTTGACGCCGATGACGGTGTTGTACAGCTTGGAAACGCCGTTGAGTTCGATCATTGACTAACCTTTGGATCTTTCCTTTTTGATCAAACACGCAGTGGTGAAGAAATCTGACGATACATAATCAGCAGCGCTGCAACAGTGATCGCCAGCAACACCATCATGCTGGGCATGACCTCTTGCCAATCAGAGAATCCAAACACCCAACTCTGCACATCACCGATGTTGTTGTACAGCGACAACAATCCCCAACGCTTGACCTCGGGTTCCTCCATCACCGCCGGCAGATCTTGAGAATTCAGCATGCCTTTCCGCATCGCGGTGCTAAACGCGATCGCCATCCAAGCTCCATGCCCCAACGTAAAAAATGCAAACCAGCCAAAACTGGCAAAGCGGCTCTCCTGAGTCAACGATGAAAACATCAACGCCAACGCAACCGTGGGCAGAATCAAAAACGCGGACCCCGCCAAGATCCTCAACGGCACATCCCAAGTGCTCCAGAATACCGACAGATCCGGAGACATCAAAATACCAAACAGATACAACGCCATCCCAGGCAATGTCGTGACCAACATAATGAAGGTCGCGGGAATGAAGAACTTCCCTAATAAGTAATCCAATTTCCCAATCGGCCGAGAAAAATACAGCAGGAACGCTTTGGAGCGGATGTCTCGCGAAATTAGCGCAGGGGCGATCGTGCCAACAAGAAACAAAATCAAAAGCCCCTGCGGATAACGCAGAAACGTCATCAACAACCAACACCAGATACGATTGCGGGCCAACGTGGGGTCGCCCGATTCCAGCGCCACCGCCAACTGTTCGACCTTAGGCACCCTCCGGAATTGTCTGCGCAGGATCATCGCGACCGCTTTGCGATTGGCGGCCGGCACAAACTGCGGATTGAGTTTATTAAGTAGTTTTTCGCCTTCATGCTGCAACTTTTGGACGACGGGCCGATTGCGACCGTCATCAAAAGTGATCTTTCCTTCCATCGCTTGCCCGATGACGAAAAACCCCATCCCCCAATACAGCACCGGCAACCACGCCGCAAAAACGACGCGTTTGACCCAAGGCGATTTTTGGGCCAGCCGAATTCCCGACGCTGAAATATTTCGCCACCGCGCCGAGGGGCGCGTGAGCTTTTGTTTCCAAGGTCGATAACCAAGATTATGAATCGGCACGAGCAGCTTCCTGAACGGTGTCCATGAAAATAGTCTCCAGTGAATTTTTGGCCGGTTGCAACGATTCAATCGTCGCGCCTGATGCCGAAGCGGATCGCCAAACTAAATCCGTCAAATTCCCTAACGAAGATTCGATTGGATCGGCAGGTTCGGCTTGGTCCTGTGTTGTGTTTCGGGCCGATCCTTTGATCGTCATCCGTCCGTTGGCACGCCATTGATGGCTTAGCCCATTGTCCGATAATTGCTGGACGAACGCTTCGGGGTGCTGGCGAATCAAAACCTCGATCGTAGGCTCAGTGGTTGCATTGAGTTCATTCAGCGGGCGCTGAAGCCTGACTTTACCTTGGGAGAGAATCACCACCGAATCACAGATCGCTTGCACGTCAGGCAGAATGTGCGTCGAAATCAAAACGGATTTATTGGAATCCCGATACAACAATTCGATTCGCCGCAACAGCGATTCGCGCTCCTCTGGATCCAGGCCCGATGTGGGTTCGTCCAAGATCAAAAACTTAGGATCGTGAACGATCGCGGCCGCGAATTTCACCTTCTGACGCATGCCCGTGGAAAATGTTTCGATCGCACGGTAGCGCTCTTGTTTCATGTCGCAAAAATCAAGAATCTCATGAGCACGTCGCATCGCTTCGACATTCGGCAGTCCTGACAAACACGCCGCGAACTGCACGACCTCGACCCCCGACATGCCGGGGATATAGCAATCGTCTTCAGGCATATATCCAATGTCGTTGCGAATTTTTTTGGCGTCCTTATACAACCGATGGCCCAGCACCGTGCCACTGCCAGAGGTCAACCGGACCAACCCCAAGATCATCTTGATCAGCGTCGATTTGCCGGCTCCATTAGGGCCCAAAAGTCCCGTCACACCTGGCTTAATCTCCAAGTCGATACCATCAAGGGCGCGGTGACGCCGATAGTTCTTGACGATGTTTTGCAAAGAAATAAGAGACGGCATGAAGTGCAAATAAGATGAAGTAAGTTTCAAACGACGCGGCACTACGACACTTTACCCGCCGGAGACCGCACTTGTTTTATTTATCTTTAACCTTAACGACTATTTGCATTTCGGGGAACCTATCGACCGTGTCCAAAGTTAGACCGATAGATCGACTGAAATCAGAACCGTGGGTTTGCAGAACAATTCCATCACACGGAATCGAGTATGTATCGCGCGAAAGCGAATCTTTGCATCCCTCTTGATCTGAATATATTCCTATCGTGCTGGCATCCCCTAGGCAGCTGACCGCTTGGGGATAGCTGGGGCAGTTACTTTTATCGGGACAACTTGAACCTGCGACGTGCCCCATCGGACAAAAGTTGTAATTGCTTTTGACCGACGGGGAATTGCCGCCGAAGTACAACGATAGGTTCAGTCACTCTTCTCATTTGCAACTGATGAATCGTTATGATCAGGAAAAACCTCAAGGCCCAACTTACGCTGGCGACGTCATTGGTAATCGCCAGCCTGATTTTGCAAACGCCCGTTCTCTCTCAAGGTGCCTTCGAACGCAGCACTCCCGAAACTCGGGTCCTGTTCGAAGAGGGCAACTACTTCGAGCTGTACTGGTTGGCGGTTTCGCCGGACAACAATGGCTCCGGCGGGTTGCTTGACCCAACCGGACTGGGGACCGGCGATGTCTTGAACAGCTACGACCAATGGGCGTTTTCGTTAAAGAGGGATTTGACCGCGCGGACATCGGTGGCGTTAATACTCGATCAACCGTGGGGCGTCGACGTGGCCTACCCCATCATTCCAACCTCTGGTTATTCGGGAACCTCGGCCAGGATCAACAGCAACGAATTGAGCGGCGTCATCAAACAGAAGGTTGGCCAAAGAGGATCGGTTTACGCCGGTGTGCGGCTCCAGTCGATCGAAGCGTCAGCCGCTTTCCCGTTTGGGGGACTCATTGGACTCGGCGGCCCCTACGCCATCGACTTCGACCGTGATGAGGGAGTCGGTTTTATGGCGGGTGCCGCGTACGAGATTCCCGACCTTGCCTTCCGTTTGGCCGCAACTTATTACTCGGAGATCGAAACAACGCATGACACCGTCGAGATCGCCGGAACAGCGCTCGCCAACACGCGGACCGAGTTGACGACTCCGCAAGCGATCAACCTCGAATTCCAAAGCGGCATCGCCAAGAACACGCTGTTGTTTGGTTCGGTGCGTTGGGTTGATTGGTCTAAGTTTGCGATTTCACCACCACTTTTCAGCGGCACGATCGGAGTGCCCGTCGTTGAGTACACCGAGGATTACTTCACCTACACGGCCGGTATCGGACGCAAAATCACCGACCGGTTCGATCTGGCATTTCTGATGCGCTACACACCGGCGACCGATCAGATCGTGCCCACCGCTGGCCCCAATGACGGGAACATCAGCTACTTCATCGCGCCCTCGATCCAGCTTGATCGGGTAAAAATCACGACGATCATCGGCTACAGCGATCTCCACGCGGCACGCGACTTTGCGGGTGCTCGATTTGATGATGGCGATGTCTTCACCGTGGGCGTTCAACTGGGTTACAACTTTTAGGGCAACTCTGGCCCCCCGTAGTGGATCTTG
>CAYOZV010000122.1:4112-6921 GCA_964408465.1 uncultured Pirellulaceae bacterium | reverse complement strand
GAAGTAAGCAGACGTAAACCAAGAGGGAATTCCCCCACCCAATGCCGACTGCCGACTGCCGACTGCCGACTGCCGACTGCCAAAAGCGACCTCTCGTTCAAACCTACCTTTGATCCGAATTCAAAATTTCACCCAACGCCTTGCGGCTGGGCAAAAAGAAGTAACCGCCTCCGACCGTTTTCACCACGGTGTTGTCGTGCAAACAGCGTTTGCGAAAGGGTTTCTCCGGCACGGTAAACGAGTCGAAATTTAGCTGCGAGGCAACCGGATCAAGCTCGCCCGAGAGCGTGCCCATCATGCCATTGATCCAATTGTGTTGCATGAATTCAAACTGGCGTTCAAAATTCGCATTCAAACAAACAAATAGCAGGCCGCGAGATTCTTCTTGCGTTTGATCTTGCTGCGACACCATCGGGCGCAGCTCTGGCGGGAAATATTCGCTCGGCGCCGGCGGCCCATAAGCCCGTCCGCGCCGCAAGATTCGGTGGCGATTTTTCTTCCCGCGATTGCGGGCCGGGGCCGTCCGGGGATTACAGCGTCGCGTGTGCGCTCCAACGGGACAATGGATTCCTTGTGGATCGTTGTTGTAATCAAAATCGTTCGAAGGTTTGTTTTTGGCCGCGTCAGGTTCAAGCGTGACAGGCGTCCCGTCGGGCCACCGGCCGATTTGTTTGGCTGCCATTTTAACGGCGTCGCCACCGAACGTAGAGAAACGGTTCCAAAACCTCTCGACATTCTGTTCGATTTGCCGGATCACCAAATAACTTCCGTTGATCCCGATTTCGGGGTGTCTTTCAACATTCTCTAAGTTGTCCTTATAGCCCAGCACGACTTCCCCCCATGCGACTTCGTCCGCCGCGGGGCCTTCCTTCACGGATAAACCTTTCATCCAAGGTTGAGAAATTCCGTCGCGAAACCCGAAATGTTCTTTGTGGTGATCAAGTTCTTGGGAATCAATGCGACCGTCGTCCACCAAATCCATCTCAAGCGTTTCCAACAACTGGTTAACACGCGTCTCTCTCTTGTCCGCTGTTTGCTCGTAAACAAATATCGCCAGATGAACCTCTTGCTTCTTCTTTTGCCCCCAACTCCACCGGCCCGAAGCACTCGGCGATCCGTCCAGATCCCCCAAGAGCTTAAGTCGATGATCCGTAACCATCCCTTCCTTAAATTCTCTTTTGAAAAGTTCCGCTTGCCCATCGGCGACATCCGCATTCAGCAACCGGAGCCCCTGCCAAGAAACGGCCAGGTTTAGTCTTCGATCGCTACTTCGGGACGATTCGTCGTTGTACGAAACTTGATCTAGGATTCGCTTCAGGGAACGCCGCGATTGTTCTGGTGATTGAAATTGCATCAGCAAGCACGACATGAACGGAAACCGTCCATAACCGGAGGATACGATCCCTTGGATTTCCCCCAACGGCCCATTGGCCGCATTGCTTCTTTCGGCCTGAGAGTTATACATTCGCGCCTCCATTAAAAAGGGCCAACCAGTCCAATACTTTCTGATCGGTAGATGACTTAAACAAACCAGCCCTGATTTTTTCGTTGCGTTTGATTTCGCTAACGGACAACCGCGGATAGTTACTGAACCAGCACTGCGTCTTCAGTTGACAGCCACGTGTAAACGGAAGGAAACGTTCCTCAAATCCAACCTCGGGGTATCTGAGAAACCGCGCTTTGGGGCAACCGATCAGCGAGGACCAGATGGGCACCACCGCCAGCGACCCAGGCCCAGTGAAATCAAAAAGATAACGACTCCAACTCCCATCGTAGTCGCTCATGAACACCATCTTCGTCCCTCCATCAAGCAGAAAGAACCGCGCGAAATGGATGGTGTCGATACCTGCCAACTCCCCACTGCGGTACAGATGGCGACTAACGGCATCGGCCAACCAAAGCACAGCAGGCAGGATGATTCGCCTGGCAAGCGAATCTTTCACATCCACAACCAGCGTCATCTGATTCTGTCCCTGGACGTTTTCGCCAGAGACGACATCTGAGACGTTGTCATCCTCGGGCCAAATTTCCACATCCTCTTCGCCTTTTTCAACATGACGCACAAACGCTGCAATCGCCAGTAAAATGACGACGGCCAACACCGGAATCAGCCAAAACAGATTCACCCAAGCCCAGCCTATCGCCAGGACGATCAAAATCGCGGGCACCGCGGGGATCAAAAAAATTGCCAAAAGAAACAGCGTTGCATCCCCACCTCGAAGCGATTCGTCAAAAATTATTTGTCGACGATTCCTTTTCATTCTGGTTTGAATGTCGGGTAAACGGCGCTTGAGCGATTGCTCAATGAGTCGCTTAATTTCTTGCGGCTTTTGCTGATCTAGACCGCTCTGCCGGTCTAGAAACTCGGATATCATCAAGAATATTTCATGGTCGTCTTTTATTTGTTTCTGCGAATTCCAAACCGAACCAACGTGGTAGGCCGCCGGTTTGCGATTGTGCGACAAAATCCATTGTGCCAAATCCATGTCGCTGGCCTGAGAACTCATTTGGTCGAACTCCACCGCGTTTTTAACAACAGGAATTAGCGCGCTGCGCAGTCCGGCGACAAGCTGAGTCAAGAAACCAATTTTCTCACCATCGAACACCACAGAGAATGCCAAGCGATCGTTGGATCCTGGGCCGCCGGGCACTATGAAAATCCGCAGGAAATGGATCCGCTCCATCACCAGGTGCGTGGAGACTTTCAGTTGGCCTTCGAAAACACCGATGGCCTTGGCAACTTTTGATCTTTCGCACGAGGGGTCCAAATCGAGAAAAAGCGTAACCGTAGACGGCCTTCGCCAAGAAC
>CAYOZV010000122.1:0-4012 GCA_964408465.1 uncultured Pirellulaceae bacterium | reverse complement strand
CTCACCTCCTGTGTCAATCGCGTATCGCGTTGCCCCGTGATTTCACAGAGTTTCGCCGCAGAGGTGTGCTGATAGTGTTCCATCTGGCACTGCTTAAATCCCTCATGAGCCGCAGACAAGGCCACCTCGGCCGCCTGGAAATTTTGCTTCTTAAGTTCCATCATCCCGCGAATCTTTTGAGCCATCGGTTGAGCCCAAGCTACTTTTTCACGCTCAATGGCCTTGATGGCTCGGCTTAAGACTTTCTCAGCTGAACGATTGTTGGCAGTACCCAATTGACCAACCGCGCAACGGGCACGGAGCTCCCTAACAAGGATCCGCATGTTCTCGAAATGAAAATAATTCGAGCGGCTGGCGGTTTCCCAAAGCTTCTCCATCGTCACCGCAGCCAAACGATATTTGCGTTGATAAAGTAAAACTTCCGTCCTCACGTACTGGGCGATAATTTGTTGGTGGCTTAGTTTGTCGACGGGCCACATCTTGAGCGCCTCGTCGATGCAGGAACATGCTTGGGTCGGTTCGTCCGAGCAAAGACTAACGTAAGGCCCAACGAAGATCATCAAATTCGATTTGTTGAGAATGTGATCACGATTGGTGGGTGATGCGAGCAACCGGTGGTAGCGTTCGGCCACCGCTTTAAATCGTCCGGCGTACTGCAAACTAAACAACCCGTGCAACTGAGCCACACCGATTCCCATTTGGTCCAAGTGGTAACCATTTCCACTTTCGAAAAACGTTGTGTCATCGAAGTTGGTAGCTAAAATCTCTTCTGCCGCGGTGAATTTTTCGTGTGCCCCGTCCCAGTTTCCAAAACAATGGTCCGCCATTGCCTGAGAAATTAAATGCAAACCAGCCAAATACGGAATGCGATGGGTCGTCGGAGTGTCGGAGGCGTCCAACAACCTCTTCACTAACTTCTCTTTGGAAGCGCCAAACATAGCTTCCTGGCAGGCCCTCCAAATGTTGGCACGCAGAATTCGACTCTCATCCCCTCCTCGGATCGCGACCTGCTGGCTGTAATGAGAGAATAAGCAACCCTGCATCGTGTCAAAAAATGACAATGCGATTCCAGTTTCCCAAAGCACATCACACAATTTATTATCACTGGAGGTACTGATTTCCATCGGTGCTTTTATCACCGCGTCACAAGCGCCCGAAGCGTCGGCTTCGGTGGTAACACGAGATTTCCGGCTTCCCCAAGGGATCCAGTTTTTAAGCCAATCTCTTTTATCAGATACGGTTATCTTCAATCGCAACCACACCAGTCGCCACAGCACCGATGTATCCGATTCAAATATGTTGTAGCCCAAGGGTTTGAGCAACCGCTCGAACCCTTGCAACGCGTCATCAATACGGCCGGCGGCACAATATTGGTAGGCAGCCTGCTGCAAAAACTGGTGGCCAATATCTTCTTGGGATGCTAACTCAAAATACAAATCACCGGCCTCGCTCGATCGCCCAAGCTGCCCTAAGGACGAGGCCAATTTTTGCTTTAAAACCAGCTTCTCTTTATCGCTACCGACAAAGTGCTCCAGCGCGTCCTGAAACGCCCGCGCCGCTTCAGAGAAGGCTTGAGATTTCGCCGCGGCGTCACCTGCCAAAATTGAATAATGACAACATTTGACCCGATCACCCGCCGCGCGAAAGTGGAACGCCAGACGATCGGGAGCAACGCCGGTTTTTTCCTCACTTACGTGCGCTATCGAGGAATGAACTTGTTTTTGCTGATCAGTATCCAGCGCCGCATAGATCGACTCCCGGATCATGTCGTGAAACGGAGTCAGCACTAACTGGCCATCGGACTGGCCTAATGTGACCAGCCCACGCGCAGATAGATCACTGACACTGGCCTCGACGTCGTGCGTGATTTCGGCCGCTTCCAACGCGATCGACTGCGGCAGCGGATAACCCGAGGCGCAAATGAACTGTAGCAGGCGTTTCTCTTGTGGTCCCAACTCCCGCGCCCAGTCCAGCGTGTTGGATTCAATTTCGCCCGCCGGCATCCAGCGGAGCTGCTCCGCCAGTGAATTCAGGTACATCGGCACACCATCGGACGCCTCGATGGCCTTACGTAACACCTGCTGATTGAGGTTAGGGAAGTTGCGGTCGAGAAGCTGTTGGGCATCTTGATCACTCAACGGGCCTACCTTCACACGCTGCACCGCGCGACCGCCCTGCAGCGGGTCCGCAAATTCTTCTCTGAGATGGGACAGAAATGGATTGGTCCACTGGATCGGGCGGTGAGCACACACCAAAAGCAGTGGAACGTCGCGGATCATCTCGCCAAGCAGTTCGCCGCTGTCAGCGTCCGCCCATTGCACATCGTCGATAAACACGATGATGTGCCTCCCGCCAGAAGACAATTCCTTCAACACCGCGCGAAGCCCCTCCGCGGCAGAGTAGTCCGTGCTGGAAACCTTTTCCTGCGAACCGGCGGCATTGGAAAATTCTTTGAACACAGAACTTATCGCTTGGATCAACTCAGCGCTGACCGCCCCCGCCTGATCATGCAGGCGCCATTGAACGGCGATCTCTGCGATCACAGCATCGATTGCTTTGTAAGGAATCCGTTCGTTCTCATAGCATCGTCCCGAAAGAATGATACTTTCAGATTCGTTGCGGCAGTCTTCCAGGAACTTTTGAATCAGATACGTTTTGCCCATACCCGAAGCCGCCTCGACGAACACCAACGCCGGTTGGCCTGAGTCGCGCGAGTCCACTAGGCGGCGGTTGAGCTGCCGCAGTTGCTTCCGGCGGGCGATGAAACCGGTCTGAGTCGAACGAGGTTGCGCCGACGCCGTTGGCGATTTCGAAAATTGCTCAAGACATCGTCGAATCTCTTCGACGCCGGGTCGCTGAGAGGGATCTGGTTTCAGTAAATCGAGGCATAGCCGGCCCAGGGATTGACCAACGCCCGATTCGACAAAAGACGGAGCCACGGCGTTGCCTGCAAGCTTGTCAAACAGAATGTCCAGCTCATATCCCTGAAAGGGCCTGAACCCAAACAGCGTTTCGAACATGACGACGCCAAAGGAAAACCAGTCGCTCGCAGCCTGAGGAAGTTCTCCCCCAGCCTGTTCAGGAGCCATATAAGCCGACGTGCCTCCCAACCGCTGATCGTATCGGTTGCGATGACTGTCGAAGGATCGTGCCAGCCCCAGATCCAAAACCACAACGCGGCCGCTTGGCGTCACCAAAATATTCGACGGCTTAATGTCACAATGTGCGTAACCATTGCGATGAAGGAAATCAATTCCCGACGCCAGCTCCAACAACCTCTCGCACACATCAGCCAGTTGATCCGGCTGCCAGGGAACGTCGGCTTTTTTCTGGGTGACCGATTCCGCGTTGAAGCAGTCTCCCCGGACATGCTCCATCGAAAAGAAAACGTTGCCGCCGAATTGATGCAGTTCCTTCAACACCACCAAATTAGGATGTCGGATTTCCACCAGTGTACGGAATTCGCGCTTGATAAGGTCCGAATCTCCCCACTCCGCTTTCCCGACTTTGATCGCGACCGCTTCTTTGTTCTGTTTATCAAACGCCGAGTAGACAACGCCCATGCCCCCGTGACCGATGGGTGTTAAATCTGCGAAACGAGGCGGCGCTTCAAATTCTTGCTCCACCGGAGGGAGTCGCTGTGCCGCTCCCGTTGCCCAGTAGGTGTCCAGATCGGCCGCAGTTTGGGCAATACCTTCCACCCAATCCGATTCCTCTTGGTCGAGCAACGGCTGAGAAACCAGGCTCAGTTCTTCGTCTTGCAAGCCCGAAACGTGTAGTGCCGCGGCCAGCGATGTAAGGAACGCCTTATCGATCAGACTTCTCCATTCTCTTTGATGTAACTTGACCAGTGATCGTTAGCGTCTGCACCCCAAGTCGGATAATGCATTTCGGTGAAGGCTTGGGGGTTCTGGATCTCTTGCGCGGCAAACCAATCTACTACATTTTGAAAACGTGCGGTCTCTAATTGTCCGGTAATTTCACACAGTTTTGCTTCGGCTGTGTGTTGGAA
>CAYOZV010000121.1:2303-14483 GCA_964408465.1 uncultured Pirellulaceae bacterium | reverse complement strand
TCCGGAGGAGGTTTGCTGGGAGCCAAACCAATGATCATGGGCGCCATCGCCGCCGGTGCCGGTTGGAGCGGGTTCGCGGAGACTTGGTTTTGGTCGCACTCGATTTTGTTGGCGCTTTTATTCATCGCGACCTTCATTGACTTCGACGAAAAAATGATCCCCGACCAGATCACTGTGCCGGGTGTTTTGATCGGGCTGACAATCGCCGCCGCTTTCCCTTGGTCGCGACTGCCGGAGCTTGGTGCAACTGCGGCAGGCCCGGTCGTGTCACCAATCACGTTCGCATCCCCTCATGCCATTGCCGGGGACCATTGGTGTTACGGCGTTTGGGGATTAGCAGCGGTGATCGCGATTTTTGTCATCTGGGTGTTGGCGTTGCTGCCGCGGATCAGTCCCTTTAATCTGGGGTTGGGTGCAGGGATAAAATACACTATCGGTTCCATCGTCCGGCCGAAGCGTAAATCCGATTGCGCGATCCGCATTGAGCAACGTGGCCCGTTTGGTGTCACCAAAGTCTTAGCCGCAATTTTCGTGATTGGAATTCCGTTACTGATCGCGGGCTGGGCATTGCTGCCGGGTGCGAACTGGACCAGCCTTTTCGGGGCGATGGTCGGGCTGGCTGTGTCGGGTGGTTTGATCTGGACGATTCGAATCGTCGGCGGGCTGATGATGGGTCAGCAAGCGATGGGCTTTGGCGATGTGACATTGATGGCGATGGTCGGTACGTTCATCGGTTGGCAAGCGTCATTGGCGGCGTTCTTCTATGGAATCATGATCGCGATGCTGGCCGTGATTGTGATGGTCATTTTTATTCGCAACAGCCACATCGCCTTCGGCCCCTATTTAAGCATGGGCACCGTGGCCGCAGTTTACAACTGGTCGGGCGTTTGGTCGGGCGCACGAATGTCCGTTTTCTTTTTCGGGCCTTACTTGCTACTGGTGCTGTTGGCCAGTTTGATCGGTATGGTGATTCTGTTGCCGATCGTTCGGTGGCTGAAGGGATTGTTATTGGTCACTCCGTAGGCCGTAGCCGATTTTCCCTTCGCGAAATGATCCAGCGGCTTCGTCTAAAGCTCAACGGTTTCGCCCTCTGCGATCGTTGACAACGCGCGATAGGTCTCGACGTCGATTGAGTCACCCAAGAACCTGACGTGCCCATCCCCGAAAACGAAATTTCCACCGCCGGGATGCGAACTGCCAAACGCTCCGTTCCGCCGCTCGATGGTCACTCCATCGCCGGGCCGCGTGTTGAGTGGATTGGTTGTCGTCCGCAACGAGTCCGCATTGGCAATCGCGTAAGTCCAAATGTTGGAAGACTCCCAGACATCGGGGCGCGTGACTTCGCCAACAAAGAAAGTATTGGAATGACCATCTCGGATGCTGGCGTGGCGACGCTGGGTCGCGTAGAGAAACGGACCGTTGTTATCGTACTTGGTGATGTGAACAAGGTTATCTGGTCCGAGTGAACCATTGCAAAATGCGTAAGAGGAGGTGGCGGCGGTGACCGGACTGTAGACATCGCTAATTCTTTCACTCGTTTCACTGGGACACTGATACGTGGGAGGCTGAATCAAGATGCCATCTCGCTTCTCCTCACTACTCATCCACCATTGAAGGTCATCAACATCCCGATTCCACAATCCGCCGTCATTAACAGAAAGTGTCTGGTGGAGATTGCTTTGTTCCAGTTGAGGAAGGATCGAAACAAATCCACTGGCCCCATTTTTTTCTTCGGGGGTCAGCCCATCAGGACACTGGCTAACAGCCATTTGTTCACCGATGTCGTCACAACCAATTCGACCTGCGGGAAAGGCACTAAAAGACGACTCGTAATTGGCGATCGCAAGGCCAATCTGCCGCAGGTTGTTCTGGCAAGTGACTCGGCGAGCCGTTTCCCTCACCGACTGTATTGCGGGTAAGAGCATAGCGATCAAGATTCCAATGATGGCGATGACGACCAGTAATTCGACTAAAGTGAACCCCGAATTCCGAAAATTTATGTCACTCTTCATTTTGAACTTGCGGTGAAACCAAGAAAACAGAGTATATTTTGAAGGATGGAAAGATTTATAGATTTGCAACGTTAGATTTGGCTACGTTCGCGACATTTAATTATAACGTGATGTAACGTTAGGTCAGGTTGTCAGTCAAGTAAACTCGGTTTTTGAATTGAATTTAGGTAGGCCAGCACAAGATTCCGATACTGCCAGGCAGTTTGCTGCTCGCTGCAGTAAGGCCTCGCCGCGTTTGGCGATGATCGCTGCGGGAATTACGGGTAATCGTTCAGATGCCGAAGACATTGTTCAACAGGCTATCGCGATTGCAATCGAAAAAAACATGAGCTTTTCATCTGAGTCACACTTTACTGGCTGGCTGGTGGGGGTCGTTCGAAACTGTGCTTTAAATTACCAAAGGAAGTTTTCCAGGCGCAATACTCACCCCACAGACCCCAACACGATGACCTCGGTGCTCTCAGTTGCCGAACCGGTAAGTCCAATTGATTCACAGACGGGCGAACTGAAACCACTACAAAACTCCTTTGATGATAGGGTGAAGGCGGCGCTGCAAGAAATCGCGCCCAACGCCCGAAGCTGTTTGCTTTTGAGAACCGTTGAAGGATTGAGTTATAAAGAAATTTCAAAATTGATGAATATTCCCGAAGGCACTGCGATGAACTTGGTTCACCGCAGCAAGAAAAAACTTCGTGAAGTTCTTGCTGATAATGAGACGTCCGGCAAGGAAAATGAGGGTTATGAAAAAGCACTATGAGCGAAAAACAACTACCAACCAATCCCTCGGATGCCGAGCTGATGGAAATGTTCATCGATGGACTAATGAGCGACGCAGAAGCCGAGCAGTTCCTTGCCAACACCAGCGACCCCCAAGAGGCATTGCGCCAGCGCGAATTCCAGAACCAAATCGACGAAGCACTATGTCGCTCGTTTAAGTTCGATGCGGTCGACGAAGATGTTCTTACCCAAAAAATTACCGGAGATCTGTTGTTGGATTCGCCAGCGCCTTCAACGGTGGAGTCTCACAAGACTACGTCGCGCCGAAAACTGGCTGCGGTGCAAGGCACGCCTTGGTTTAAGGCAGCGCTGGCGGCATCCTTGTTGCTGGCCATCGGGTTTGGCGCTTGGATGGGTGGTGGTTCGAGGCCGACAGAGATTGGTTTTACGCCTCGTGCGCTTGCGATGGTTTATCAGGAGACCAAAAGTCGCGGTTTCAGGCCTTATTACAACTGCAACGACGATGAAAAACGCTTCGCCGATACATTCCAAGCACGGCATGGACAACGCCTGGCGTTATCCTCAATGCCTGAGGGGACTCGGATGTTAGGCCTCTCCTATCCGGGCGGCATCAGCCGAAACACCACAGCGATGCTTGGCGAAGTGGACGGCCGTTCTGTTATGGTTTTTGTGGACGATGCCAATCATCGAGATCAAGCCATCGTATCGGTCGAGCAAGATTCGAACCTAAATGTGTTTCGGGTTGAAAAAAATGGACTGATTTTCTGCGAGGTCACGCCTTTGAGTGCTCCCAGATTGATTCAGCATTTTGAGTTTCCTGACTCGCAGTAAAGAATCCGCGCCGTCGTGCGTCATCTGCGCCGCTGGGCTGTGATTTTACAGAATGGGCTGTGGTTTTACAGAAAGCAGCCCCGCAACATCGGCCACTGGGGCGTTGGTCTCATGGTATCTGCTTAGGCGGCTTTCTAGCCGCACTGACTGAGCGGCAGGGCGCTAGCCGCTGGTTTGCTCGCCCAACGTTTTCCCAACGTTTTCTTCTTACGTGCGGCACCCGCGGCGAGCGTCTTGCGGCTCAGTTTTCTAAAGTAAGTGCCATTGATCGTTAGCTTCGGTGAGCGGCGGTGCAATCACCGAGAGCGCCAATACTTCTAAGCCAATACGCCTCATAAAGTCACTGCCTCTTCGCCAATTTTGGCGGTCGCTCAAAACTCAGTCGCAGAATCGCGTTTGCTGAGCTCTGTTGAGTGATGCAGTTCACAAATGAGTCCAAAGAGGCATCAACCAAGTTTTTTCTTTAAAGAAATTTCAAATCGTGCAATGGATGGTAGGCACGGTGACATCTGTAGGTAGTAACGAATTGGGCATCGAGCCCACTCCTCGATTTTTACTTAACGCGATTTCATGAAACGCCGTTTAGGTGGTGGCAGATGATCCTCTCCATTGACGCTGCTGCCCTTGCGGTTTGGCGTTGCCGGATTAGCCGGTGGAGGGATTTGCCTGCCCAACCCCAACGCACTTATTTGATCACGATTACCTCCTCAACGCGCCAAAATTGGCAACTTGGTTAGACACAACGGCGCGTTTTACTTTATTTTAATTTGAAAGAGACGACGAAGATGAAGAAGCTTATTTTTTCGGCACTACTAGGGCTTGTTGCAATCACGACCAACGACTTGCAGGCTCAAACACAACAGGTCCGAGTCACCGTAACCAGCAATGCGCCTACCGGAGGCATTGCCCTAACGCCGCTGTGGGCTGGCTTTCACGACGGAAGCTTTGACAGCTACAACGGTGGACTGACGGCGCAAACGGGTATCGAACGAATCGCAGAAGACGGAAACGCCAGTGTCCTAAGTGCCGATTTTCTTGACGGATACACCTACGTTGATAATGGAACCAGCAGCCGCCTTTTGACCAATCAGACCTCGGGTCGCGTTGACGGCGTCATTGGATCAGTGACAGGCCCTCCTCCGATCTCTCCCGGTGAGTCTGCGACAATGCTGTTTGACTTGGATGCATCGCAGAATAACTATTTCTCTTATGCATCGATGGTTTTGCCTTCGAACGATTTTATCGTTTTCAATGGCAACCCTACCGCTCATAGCGTCGACTCGCTGTTCAATGGCGGTGGTCCGATCTCCTTCGATATTGGATTGGCCGGAACCATTGATGACGTCGGGACAGAGGTTAATGATTTCGCCACGTCGGCCGCAAACAGTCTTTTCGGACTGCCGGGTGGACAAACGGGCCCTAACCAGGGTGCAGATGAGTTGGGGGTAATAACAAATGTTACAGCCAGCAATCCATTTGAAGGCTTCTTGAACACGCCCGACCAAGATCTAAGCCTGTTCAACTTCAATGACACGAATCTATACGGCAATGGAGTTGCAACCGTTACGATCGAAGCGGTTCAAGCGGTTCCTGA
This sequence comes from uncultured Pirellulaceae bacterium, assembly GCA_964408465.1. Taxonomy (GTDB): domain Bacteria; phylum Planctomycetota; class Planctomycetia; order Pirellulales; family Pirellulaceae; genus Mariniblastus. Next base: position 9,308 of record CAYOZV010000121.1, on the reverse strand, counting down.
GCCGTCGACTGCAGCATTGCTGAGTTTGGGATTGGTGGGGATGTTTGCTCGACGACGCCGCCAATGCTAGATAGGGACTGAGTAATTTGATTCCTTGGTTAACGCTCAATAGGCCAAGTCGTTCAAGTGGTGACGGCTTGGCCTTTTTGCGTCATGGTCTCTAGCTCGAGATGTAGGCCGCATTCGAGGGGTGGAAAACGGTTGAAAATCGGAGCTTCTAAATTGGAAAAAATATCTATTTACGCTCAAGCCGGAGATTGCTAAAGTCCGCACCAATTGTAATTCCGCCGGCAAAAAACCGGTTTTCCTCACAGTAATTGACACCCCGGTCATGAATCACTGTCATCAAATTTTTAAGTGCGCGACATTGGCACTATTGATTGCGGCTGTCGGATTAACCGGCTGTCAGCAGACGTCACCGACAGCTCGAAATCACAACTCCCTGTTCGATTTCAGCCAGCGGCCACGGTTCTTCGGCGAAAATGCCGTGCAGAATCCACTGCCACAAGTCGCTCGTAACAACGGCAGCGGCCAGATTCCGAACCCACTCGCGGGACTCGGTGGAACTGACTATTCCAATCGCACGCCGGTCAATCGACCCTTTGGCTATATCTTTGGACGTGGGAATGACCAAGCGTCCGCTACTCCAACGCCGGCCAATGGCATCCCGACCAACTCACCCCAACAGTACCAGCAGTTTTCGCAGATGGCGAATCAAGTCAACGCGCTCAACCAACGCGCCAGCGCGTTCGATTCAGACAATCAGTTGCTGAACACCGAAGTCGCAGGGTTGAAGCAAAAATTAGAACTCGCCAATCAATACAACCAAACGCTCAAGGAACAACTGGCCGATACCTCCGGCCGAATTCAGCAAAGCGAGATCGAACGAAACAAAGCACTCGCTCAAGCCGAAGAGATTAAACAACTCGCTCAGCAACAGGCGCGGCAGTTTCAACAACAGCAGCAGCCCAACATTAACCAAGGCCAGTTTGCGCAGGTCGCATCACAGCCGTGGCAACGTCAGGGTGACTCCCAACGGCAGAACGATCGTTTCGCCAGCAGCGACAGTTTCAATGGCCAAGGCAGAGATCAATTCGCTTCGGCCACCATCCGCGCCAACAACAGCCTGATGCGCCGGCTGAATGACATCGACATCCCCGGCGGTGAAGCCCGCATGGATGGCGATGTGATCCGGATCGAATTCCCCTCGGACCGGATGTTCGTTTCGGGCAGCTATCAAATCGCCCCTTCACAACGTCCGGTGCTCAGCGATATCGTCTCCACGGTTCGCCGTTCGTTCCCGCGCCAAATCATTGGCGTCGAAGCGCATTGGGACAACACGCCGCTCAACCCGCCGGGAACAACCGATCATCAATTAACGGCGACTCAATCGTTGGCCGTTTTCGAGGAACTGATTCGTTTGGGATTGCCCGAACGCCAAATGTTCACGATGGCGATGGCCAGTAATCGCCCGCGTCACCCCGCCGGATCTTTCGGCGGCGTCAGCCCCAACCGCCGGATCGAACTGGTGATCTATCCCGAATCGTACGATGGGTCGTAGGCAAGTATTTTAGAATGCTAATCGCCGTTAGTCCGGCCAAATAAGCCGAGATGATTAGGGTCGATTAGAGAAGATTTAGTGTTCTTCAAAACCGAGCACGGCAGCATAAAACTCCGAAGCACTACGGCAGCGTAGCAACTCTCAAGTAGACGACCGGATACTAACGCAACTCTGCTTTGCCAGCACGATATGATCCAGCACGTCGATGCCGATGATTTTCCCGGCCTCTGTTAAACGATCGGTCACGGCAATGTCTTCGCGACTGGGCGTGGGATCTCCCGAAGGATGATTGTGAGCCAAGAGGATGGACGACGCGGTGTCTTTGATCGCAGCGCGGAAAACTTTGCGCGGATGAACGAGGCTCGCATCGAGCGTCCCGACCGTGATTTGGTGGGAGTCAATGACTTGGTTCTTTGTATCCAGTGTGACGATATGAAATTCTTCGTGTTGAGCATCGGTGATCAAACGGCGAAAGTGACCTTGGCAAAACTTAATCGCATCATCACTGCCGGTTATTTTGGTTGGCGATTTCAAATTTTGACTGGCCGAAATTCGCCGTCCCAGCTCGATCCCTGCCATGATCTGACAGTAAGCCGTTTTTTCGACGGCGGTGCTGATTGATTTTAGTTCGCCGCGCCCCGCCGACGGTAGACGGTCCAGTTTATTATTAAATGCTTTGGCGATCTTTTGCCCTGCCATTACTGCCGATTCGCCGGGCCGACCACTGCGAATCAGGATCGCAATCAATTCGCTGGTGCTCAGTTCGGTCGCTCCGACGGACAACAAACGTTCGCGCGGTCGTTCGTTCTGAGGGCCGGCTTTGATCTGTGTGCCGAACAATTTCTGATCCAACCAAGCATTAGATTGAAAGACTCCTTTGTCACGGTTCCAACGGAACATGGCGGTTGGCCCTTCGCGAACCAACCAACCTTGCTTGGCCAGTTCGTTCACCACGCGAGTGACAAAGGCGGGATTTTCCGGATGGCAGGCGGCCTTGGTTGTTTTTAGATCGACTTCGATTTCGCCTGTCACGTAATCGATGATCGGAAGGTAACGCTGGTAGCGTTGGGAAAATGCGTCGGTGCGTTTTTTAGGCTCTTTCATGTATCTGATTCTGTCAAGATTTTCTCATCAGGCAAGCAGCGCAGTGGGCTTGCCAACACGTTGTCCACACCGTCACCTTCTGGAAATCCTTGTTTTACCGGCATAAACGCACGTTTTAATTGCGATAGCTTTTTTTGCTTGCAAACTGCCGAATCTGTGAAAACATGTACTTGCGCACACCTGTGTAAATAAATGCATTGTCTGGGCCAATTGGACCGAAGGTGTCAACAGGCCTGTTTAAGTTGGCGTTTTCTGATCTACCGACGGTGGTTTGCGGCCGCCGTGGAAACCTTCTATTCAAATGAAGCAAGCATGAGCAAAATCCTGGACCAACTACGATCAAAGATTCGCGCCGTGGAATCCGAACGCAACGCTCACGGCGAAGATCGTGTCGGCAGTCAATGTGTGGCCGTCGATCGAATGTTGCCTGGCGCGGGTTACGCACGGGGGACGTTGGTGGATTGGATCGCACCGTCGGGCTGTGCGGCAGACTTTCTATCTCTATCGGTTGCCAGTGCGGCTTGTGAAAATGGAGGCGCATTGGTTGTGATCGATCCCGACCGGCAATTCTTTCCCTGCGCTGCGGCCGCGATGGGAATCAATATGGATAACTTGATCGTACTGCGGTCAGCGGAGAAACCAAGCGGTCACATTCGCGCGATCGGCCAAGATCTACTTTGGGCGGTCGATCAATCGTTGCGTTGTCCAGCGGTCGCAGCCGTTTGGGGGCCACTACCCAAGATCGACGATCGGTGGCAACGCCGTTTTCAATTGTCGGCCGAAGCCAGTGGTTCGATGGGATTGTTTGTGCGGCCGCCGGCGCTGGCGCGGCAGCCCAGTTGGTCGGAGGTTCAATGGCTGGTTTCACCAAGCACTACTGGCACTATTGGTGATGCGGGTGACACATCCGGAAATGATTTCGGGGTGCGTTTAAATCTTCTGCGTTGCCGAGGCACGCACGGCGGAAAATCTATTTCTATTTCCATTAACACCGTCACAGGGAGCGTGCGAACAGCGCGAAGTGATCGTGAACAGATTCGGCCCTTCAGTAAGTCAACCGGAAAACCAACATCGGCAATCTGCGTCCAGTGACAGCCCCCACAACCACCACGCAGCAAAACATATTCTGTGCCTGTGGTTGCCAGAGTGGCCTATTCAGCGTTTGGTCGCAGCGGAACCTGAGTTCCGACATCGGCATCTGGTACTGTTTCGCATCGATTCACGCAAAGGCAAACGAGTCACCGCCGCCAGCCCGTTGGCGCGGCGGGCGGGCGTTCGTACGGAGATGCCACTTAACGAAGCCAATTCACTGCTCCGCCGCGCGGCTGTAGAACCGGATCCGAAGAACCTGGAGCCAAGGAATGCGGATTCAAGGAATCTGGCTCCAGATTCAAAGCAACAGCGCGAACAACGTGCTCTGGAATTTCACATCTTCGAACACGATTCGGCCGCGGATCTGGCCGCATTGGAACAACTGGCTCAAACACTCGAGAAGTTCAGCCCCGTCATTGGCATCGAACAAGACCTGCGGCAGATCCAAAGCCGCAAGAAAACCCAAACGGGGACCAAGGCCAACGCACGTTTCATGCCCAGCAGCATTTTGCTGGACGTCACCGGATTGAGTCACCTTTTCGGAGGCTATGATGTGCTGGCGTCACAAGTTTCTCAGCACTGCCGGCAACAGGACTACCATACGCGCATCGCCATCGCTAACACGATCGGTTTGGCATGGGGCGCGTCACACTTCAGTCGTGCGTGTCGGTTTGACCAACCATTGATTGTAAGTCGTGACGACAAACTGACCATCAGCGATCTGCCGGTGACCGCGCTTCGGATGGATGCCGCCACCAACAATACGCTTCTGCGTTTGGGTATCCAAAGCATTGGGCAACTGTTGGCGATTGATCGTGGCGATCTGCGTTCACGTCTGGGGGCAGATTTAATCCGCCGTATGGATCAGCTGTCCGGCGCGATCGAGGAACCCATTATCGTCAATCGCAAGCTACCTGAGTTTTTCGAAAACTGCGTACTCCAATTCCCAACCAGTAACCGCGAAACCATCGAAACCGTCATCAGCCGGTTGCTGGTGCGGCTGTGTGGCGAATTGAAATCGCGTCAGCTGGGTTCGCTGATCTGGAAGGTTCGGCTGCTGCCGGCGGAACAGGGGGCCGGTATTGATTTTCGCGTCTGCCTATTCCAGGCCACTGCCAGCGCCGACCATGTCATGCCGCTGATGTCGATGCAGTTGGAGCAATCACTAATGGCCAGAGACAAACGCGAGCTCAACGTCAGCGAAATCATCGTCGAAGTTTCCTCGTGCGTATTGTTGGTCCAACAACAGCGTCAACTGTTCGACGAAAATCCTCGTCTGGACCGGCAATCGTTGGCGCATCTGATCAACCGACTGAGCAGTCGTTTAGGCGCCCAAAACGTGGTCTATCCGACGTTTCGATCGGGGGCTCAGCCCGAACTTTCCTTTCAGTTCCGCGCGTTGGTGGATCCTAATCGCAAACGCAGGCGCACCCAAGCGGTCCCGACGTCTCATGTGCTGGGCCGACCGCTGCGGTTGTTGACGCCGCCGGTTGCGGTATCGGTTAAGCGCGAAACGGTTCCCAATTCTGAAGACCGTGCACTGGTGTTTCGCAAACCTGCGCAGATCACGTTTGAAAATGGCGTCAACCGCGGCACGCAAAAAATCGCGCGGTCGTGGGGGCCCGAGCGTATTGAAACCGGTTGGTGGCGGGGGGCAACCGTACAACGTGATTACTGGAGCATCGTGACCGAAGCGGGGACCCAGTTTTGGGTGTTCTGTGATTTGAACAATGGAAAATGGTTTGTGCATGGAGAGTTTTAGCGTGACGCTACCAACGCAGCTTTTTCTCGCCGCCATCAATCAAACGTTGACCTTGACTGAATTCATCAGCCGCAGGGAACCGCAGAACACTCTATGGCTACCTTCAAGATGGATTCGCTGTTTAGGATTCCGTGCTGTTGAGCTAACGACCCAATGCAGCAACCGCCCATCAAGATTCTTAACCGCAACGCTGCACTAGGATCGGAAGAAGGAGGGAAGCCAGCCCAAGCCAGTGAGAGCATAGAGCAATCCACCGGTTGCCGCCGCCTCGTCCAAACTCCCGATGATGGGAATCGCATCGGGAATCACTTCAAATATGCCCAGCGTGGGAAAAACCAGATAAAGCCCACAGACAACCGCCATCATCAAATAGAACGATTTATTCCGCCCAGCGTCGTATCTCGCGTTGGCAGCTTCATCGGGTACCGCAACTTTCTTATTACACGATGGACAAGTCACATTGATGAACTTGCCATTGGAGATGTTCGTCGGTGGCCGGTTGGAATTGGTCATTGCGAAGAAGCCGAAAGAATAAGGAAAGATCGTGGGAATTATACAACTCAAGGGCTTCAGTAGAAAACTGGCAGGTCACGCATCCTCTGATTTTTTATGTGAATAGGATTCATCATCGGCCTTCAAACAGAGTGAAAACCGCCAACGAGCGAGCGTTGGCCAGCGTTTCTTTTTACGTGCAGAACTTCAGTTTTGACACATAAGCAACCTGAGAGAGTTTTGCCCTAGTTACCAGAGAGAATTGCGATGAACGGAGCAATGTCCAAGAAGTTGAGAACACCGTCTTGGTTGCAATCGGCTTGTTCGAGATAAGTGTTAGATGCAAGAAGTTCAATAAACGGATTGATATCCAAGAAGTTTACTTCACCGTCTTGGTTGCAATCTCCCAAGATCGGTGCCGAGATCTGGCTTACAAATAGACGGGCGTAACCAATATTGTCGATCAATCCATTTGCCGCACCGACGATGAAGTCAGGGATGCCATCGTCGTTGACATCACCAACGCCGCTCACCGAAGTGCCAAATGCGTCGAAAACTGAATCTCCATCAAAGGAGTGAACAATGCTGCCGTCAACGCCAGAGAACATTCGAACACCGCCGCTTTGAAAGCCGTTGTTGCGAATGCCGATGGCACCCACAATCAGATCGTCAAATCCATCGCCATTGACATCGCCTGCGCCGCTGACCGAGCCACCCAACGAGCTTTGAATTGAATCTCCATTGAAGGTGTAGAGAATGCTGCCGTCAACTCCGGAGAACACTCGTGCACTACCGCTAGTTTGGCCTTTGTTGCTATCCCCATTTGCTCCGACAATCAGATCGTCAAACCCATCGCCGTTGACATCGCCTGCGCCGCTCACCGAGACGCCAAACCGGTCCCACGGAGAATCCCCATCGAAGTTGTAGAGAACGCTGCCGTCAAATCCAGAGAGCACCCGAGCACCACCGCTTTCTGCGCCATTATTGTCATCAC
>CAYOZV010000121.1:0-2293 GCA_964408465.1 uncultured Pirellulaceae bacterium | reverse complement strand
GAGAACACCCGAGCATAACCGATATTGAAGCTACCAATGTCATCCCCCAGGCGCCCGCAGCCCCCACAATCAGATCAGCAAATCCATCGCCATTGACATCACCCGCGTCGCTTACTGAATTGCCAAAGTTATCGTCCGGTGAATCACCATCGAATTTGTAGAGAACACTGCCGTCAACTCCGGAGTACACCCGGGCGCTACCAGAATTATTGTTCTCACCGACGGCCCCGACGATCACATCATCAAACCCATCGCCGTAGACATCGCCCGCGCCGCTGACTGAGCGACCAAGCCGGTCATCAAATCCATCCCCATCGAATTTGTAGAGAATGCTGCCGTCAACTCCAGAGTACACCCAAGCACAACCTCTTCTTGCGGTATCGTCGCCAACTCCCAAGGCCCCGACAATCAGATCATCAAACCCATCGCCATTGACGTCGCCCGCACCGCTCACTGAAAAACCAAAGTAATCCATCCTTGATTCACCTTCGAAACTGTAGAGCACGCTGCCGTCAGAACCCGAGAGCACCCGAGCACTACCGCTATCTCTGCCATTGTTGTCATCGTCAGCCCCGACAATCACATCATTGACCCCATCGCCATTAACATCGCCTGCGCCGCTTACTACGCGGCCAAACTGGTCGCCAGCTGAATCACCGTCAAAAGTGAATAGAGGTACATAAGTAATGTTGGTGGGAGGTGTTGATACCAGCGTCACCGTTAGGGTCGCATCAGGCCTGAAAAAGTCCTGATCGGTGTTGGGAGGAAAAACTGAAGAATTGAGGTCAAAACTGAACGCCGAACCATCGGCCAGCCGACCTGAAAGCACCACGTCGCGGTCGTTGATCGTAAAAGCGTTATCAATCCTCAAGGTAGCACCGAGAGACACACCATCAAGAATGAACTCTCTGCCGTACAAATTGATTGTGCTTTCGCGGAATGCGTGAAAGTTATCACCTATCAATCCGCCACTGATATTTACTGCGCTCTCGGAAAAGGCTCTGAAACCAGCGCCTACGCTGCCGCCGCTGATATTTACCTTGCTGTCGGAATTGGCATCGAAGAAATCGCCAACGGTTCCACCACTGATGTTTATCTCACTGCCGGATTCGGCATTGAAGTGGGTGCCAACGCTGCCGCCGCTGATATTCACCTCGCTGCCGGAATTAGCGTCGAAGAAATTGTCAACGGTTCCACCGCTGATGTTTACCTCACTGCCAGAATTGGCGTCGAAGTTTATGCCTAATACGCCGCGGTTAAAAATGCTGAGCTGAGTGGTTAAGCCATCGCCCCCAACACTTTGGTCGCGATCAGAGCCTGGTGATGTGGTAAGAACCCTGTCAAACAAGGTCGAATCAGACGTCCCCGAGTCAAAAACTTGGGCGGTGACAGGGGAGGCAAACAGAGTTAGTCCGAGTAACCCCAGCAAGCACACTGAAAATCGGGTAATGGTTTGTTGCATATTCATGACTCAATTCTAGCAAGGAAGAAAGGGCCAGTGCGAGGTTGATCTGTGGGATTGTATGCTCTTGAAGCAAATTTCAGCTGCCTAATTGCCAGACAGAATGGCTATAAACGGAGCGATATCCAAGAAGTTGAGAACACCGTCTTCGTTGGTGTCCGCTTGTTGGAGATAAGTATTGGATGACAGAAGTCCAATAAGCGGATTGATATCCAAAAAGTTCACTTCACCGTTTAGATCGCAATCTCCCAAGATGGGGACTGGGACTTGACTGACAAACACGCGTGCATAGCCACCACTACCAGCACCCACGATGAAGTCTGCCACGCCATCGCCATTGACATCACCCAGACCGCTTACGGATCCGCCAAAACCGTCGCGGGCTGAATCTCCATCGAGGTTGTATAGAACGCTGCCGTCAGATCCGGAGAACACCCGAGCGCTACCGCTCTGAAAGCCGTTGTCGTTATCAAGGACGGCCCCCACAATCAGATCATCGAATCCATCTCCGTTGACATCACCCGCGCCACTCACTAAGACGCCAAATCTGTCGCTACCTGAATCACCATCAAAGTTGTAGAGAACACTCCCGTCAACTCCAGAGAACACCTGAACATTACCCGGATTGAACCCGCCATTACCGGGTGCTCCCACAATTAGATCATCAACTCCATCGCCATTGACATCCCCGGCGTCGCTCACGCTAGAGCCAAAGCGAAGTTCAAGTGGATCTTCGAAGTTGTAGAGCGGAACATGGGTGACGGTTTGGGCGGAGGTGGGGGCGACTGCTAACGTACACACGGCCAACAAGCAAAATGAAAAGCAGGTAGT
>CAYOZV010000120.1:0-14886 GCA_964408465.1 uncultured Pirellulaceae bacterium | reverse complement strand
ATCACGCAGCGGTTCGATCAGCTCAAACCCAAGTTCTTCGGGCAGGCCGCCAACGTTGTGGTGCAGCTTGATCGTCGCCGCCGGTCCGTCCTTTGCGGCTCCCGATTCGATCACATCGGGATACAAGGTTCCCTGAGCCAAAAACTTTGCGTCGTCGACTTTGTCGGATTCCGTCTTGAAGCATTCGATAAATGTGTGCCCAATTCGCCGACGTTTTTCTTGTGGATCGGTGACGCCACTGAGTGCATCCAAAAACAGTTTCTGCCCCTCCACGACATGCAAATCCGATTTGAAGTGATCGGTAAACTGTTCGACGACAACGGCCGATTCGTTTTTCCTCAACAAACCGTTATCCACCAAGATACACGTCAGCTGTTCCCCAATCGCCTTGGACAGCAACGCCGCCACCACCGATGAATCGACGCCGCCCGAAAGCCCGCAGATCACCCGAGCATCGCCGACCTGCTGCTTGATCGCTTCGATTGTCTCAGCGGCGAAATTCGACAGCTTCCAAGTCCCCTCGCATCCGCAAATCTCGTACAGAAAATTACGAAGCAGGATATGCCCTTGGGGCGAATGGGTAACTTCTGGGTGAAACTGCAAACCGTAAACGGGCAACTCGTTGTGCTTGATCGCCGCGACAGGACAGGTCTCCGTCGCCGCCAGCGGTGTAAAATCTTTACTGACCGATTGCACCTGATCACCGTGGCTCATCCAAACTTCGGCCGTCTTAGGGAAGTCCTTGAGAAACGGGTCGTCGCCGGTCAACGTGCAAGTCGCTCTTCCGTATTCGCGCGTGGTCGTGCTGTCGACCTTCCCGCCGAGGTGATCGCACACCAACTGCATGCCATAGCAAATGCCCAACACCGGCAAACCCATCTCAAAGATCCCCGGATCGCATTTGGGTGCCTCGGTTTCGTAGACGCTGCTGGGACCACCGGAGAGGATAATCCCGCTGGGGCCGTGCGATGCGATTTGTTCAGGCGTGATGTTGTGGCGGACGATCTCGCAATAAACGTTCTGCTCCCGCACGCGCCGCGCGATCAGCTGTGCGTACTGGGAACCGAAATCTAAAACCAAAATTCGTTGGGAAGATGCGTTTTTCAAAAGACTCAATCTTTAGCAGGGGGCGAATTCGAATCGCGCATTATACGAAACCTGTCGTCGGGTTCTAGTCGCCAATTTTTATCGGTTCAAACGTTAAACCTTGCCGCCACGCCCCCACATCGGACCTGCAATTGTCGTAAAATACGATTCGGCAAACCCTTTCAACCAAAGGCAATTCAACTACCTTAGATTTAGGGCTGTGGCGTCCGAAAGATCCCGTGTGAAAATTAGCACTCGCGGGGCCCCGCCGCGTTGCTCAAAGTCAGGTCTTCACTGTTATCAAAAACACTTCCATTTCAGGTAAACCATTGATGCACCTCCAACCGTCTATCACTCAGCGTGCACATCTGATTTCGATCGCTTCATTCATCTTGTGTTTCACACTTCCGGCGATCGCGGCCGGCCAATCTGCACTTGATTACCAACGCGCTCCGGAATACCAGACGCCGACGATTAATGGACGATACCGCTTGCGTGCTCGATCGACAGCCTTCACCTTCGACAGTGTCGAAAAGGCGAAGACGTTTGACCGCACACAATCGGGGTACTTCCAATCCCTCAATGGAGACTGGAAGTTTGCCTTCGCTCCCAAACCCGCCGACGCGATTGCAGATTTTCAAGCGGAAGATTTCGATGTCAGCGGTTGGAAAGAAATTGACGTTCCCTCCAACTGGGAGGTTCGTGGCTATGGTCGTCCGATTTACACCAATTCAAAATATCCTTTCAAAGTTGATCCGCCCTTTATTGATCCCGCCGACAATCCTGTGGGCCAGTACGTGCGTACGTTCGAGATTCCCGATGCTTGGGATGGCCGTCAGATCGTTTTGCATTTCGGCGGTGTGTATTCGGCCTACTACGTTTGGGTCAACGGGCAGTTGGCCGGGTACGCCGAAGATAGTTGCTTGCCCTCGGAGTTTGACATTAGTGGGTTGCTGAAAAAAGGCACCAACAAAGTGGCCGTCAAAGCCTTCCGCTGGGCTGACGGTTCCTATTTAGAGGACCAAGACCATTGGCGGCTGAGCGGCATTTATCGCGAAGTGTTCCTCGAGGCGCGTCCGCGTCAAGGTTTCGAAGACATCTCGATCCGGACCAAACGTTTGGGCGACTCCGACGACTGGCAGCTGCAGATCCGGCCAAGACTTCGCCGCGACGACGCTGAAAATTATCAGGGGGACTACCTCCAGTTTGAACTGCTCTCGGGCGATGAAACGGTCGGAGAACCAATCGTTGTCGATTCAAAAAGGGTCCTCAACGAAAATTGGCCTCAGCGCGAAAAGCCCCCCTTCGCGATCGCTAAAACCAAGGTCGCCAGTCCCAAACTTTGGAGCGCCGAAAGCCCCACGCTTTATACGTTGACTTGCGAATTGATTGATAAAGATGGCGCTGTGAAAGACGCCACCGCGATCCGCGTCGGATTCCGTTCGGTTGACCTGACCGGCAACGTCTTTCGCGTCAACGGGAAACAAGTCAAATTGATTGGCGTCAACCGCCACGACCACGACCACCTCAACGGGAAGGCGCTCGATCGAGACGACCTGCGACGCGACGTGGAATTGATGAAACAATTGAACTTCAACTCCGTCCGCACTTCGCACTACCCCAACGATCCGTACTTCTACGATCTCTGTGATGAAATTGGGTTGTATGTGATGGATGAAGCCAACTGCGAAAGCCACGGCGTGAAAGGGTTGCTTACCAACGATCCCGATTGGGCGTCGTCTTATTTGGAGCGCGCCGTGAGAATGGTCGAGCGTGACAAAAATCATCCCTCGATTGTGATCTGGTCCTTGGGCAACGAATCGGGAATGGGCGCCGGCCACGCCGCGATGTCCGGATGGATCAAAGACGCCGACCCGACGCGTCCGGTTCACTACGAAGGCGCTTCGGCAGTCATAGAAGACCCGCGTTACATTCCCTTTGACGACAGGAAACGCTACACGCAAAAGGTCCGCTACAACGGCAACCCGACCGACGATTTTTACGTCGACATGCTCAGCCGGATGTACCCCTCGGTCGAACAATTGAAGGACATGCTCAAGGCCGATAACGGCGATCGTCCGATCGTGATGTGTGAATACGCTCACGCGATGGGAAATTCGCTGGGCAACCTTGACGACTACTGGGAATTGATCCGCTCCGAAGATCGCCTGATCGGTGGTTATATCTGGGATTGGATCGACCAAGGCCTATTAAAGACCGCCGACGACGGCAGCGCGTTCTTCGCGTACGGTGGTGACTACGGAGACCAGCCCAACAGCAGCAATTTTTGCATCAACGGCGTCATCGCATCGGATCGAACGCTCAAACCCGGCAGCCTGCAGTGCAAGTACGTTTTTCAACCGGTCCAGGTCGAGATGAACGAGGACGGCACCGCGACGATCAAAAACCGTTTTGACTTCACGAATTTGTCGGCGGTGGAAGGTAGCTACCAAGTGTTAAAGGACGGCGCTGTGGAATCCGCAGGGCAACTTCCGGCGATTGAATTGGCGCCCCAATCCGAGGCTCCGTTTGAACTGCCGACGTTTGAAAAAGAAGAGGGGCATGAGTACTTTGTCAACGTGATGTTCAAATTCAAGGAATCACCAAACTGGGTTAGTGAGGATCAGATCATCGCGAGGAATCAACTGGTGTTGGGGGATCTGCCGGAGACGGCGCGCCCGCTGCCGATCCAATCGGTAGAAAAAACCGAAACGGAAACGGGAATCGAATTAAGCTCGGGCGGCACGTCGATTTTCGTGGATGCAAAAACTGGATTCCTATCCAAATGGACCGTCGATGGGAAGGATATTATTTCGTCGCCCATCAAGCCCAATTTTTGGCGGGCGGTTACTGATAATGATCGCATCGGAGGCAAACTGCTGAAACGCGCCTCCAAGGATTGGATGACCGCAATCGAAGACGCCAGCGCGGTCATGGTCGGTGACTCTGGAGAAGAGGAAAAGGAATTTATTTCGGTCATGTATTGGTGCGAGAAGGTCAAAGCGCGACTGTATGCGGTCTACTTCATCGGGGAGTCGGGGGAATTGGTGATCGACTACAAGCTAAAACGTAAAGAAGGTTCGCCTCTGATGCCGCGTTTCGGCCTCCAGTTCACCGTGCCCAAGTCGTTGTCGGATGTCCAGTACTACGGCCGGGGACCGTTTGAAAATTATGCCGACCGCAAATCTGGGGCGCTGATCCGAAGATACAAATCGGCCAGCGACGGGCTTATCACCGATTACGTCCGCCCGCAGGAGAACGGAAATCACACCGACTGTCGCTGGATGAAGATTGGCGGCGGTGATCGAACGATCACCGCGACGGCCGTTTCCCCCGCGGTGTTCAACTTCAGTGTGTGGCCGTATAGCTTTGACAATCTCAAAACGGCCCTGCACACCAACGACTTGAAACCATCAGAAGACCTGACCGTCAATCTTGACTACGGCCAAATGGGCGTCGGGGGAGACAATTCCTGGACCGACAAGGCGTTGCCGCTGGAGAAGAATCGACTGACCGAAGGCTCGATCCGCTGGCTGATCAAGCTGACGGCGGAATAATCCATCGTGGGTGGAGTGGCGCGCTGTTTCCTTTTGCCTTTGCCGTGAAAGCTGTGATGTGATTGGCCCAAGGGCGTTCGCACCGGTTTCAATGCGGCGTGGCGATTGAGACGCCGAAGCTGATATCCTTCGGCTTATGTTGTGCATCGACGGACGCCATCTTCCAATATCTTTCTGAGATAACTGAGATCGTCATTTACGGTTAGACTACTGCTGCTTCAGTTCTTTTCCCCAACGAAACAACGATCATCATCATGGGCTACCGGCATTTATCCGACTGCGTCGAAGACCTAAAACGCAACAACCACCTGATCGTCGTCGATGAACCGGTTGATCCGAATTTAGAGATGGCCGAAATTCATCGGCGCGTCTACGCGTCGGGCGGACCGGCGTTGCTGTTCACGTCGCCGGTCGGTTGCAAGTTCCCGATGTCGTCCAATCTGTTTGGGACGCTGGAAAGAGCCCGATACATTTTCCGCGACACGTTTGAGAATGTGCAAAGGGCGATCGGTCTTAAAGTCCACCCCGAAGAGGCGCTCAAGAATCCGCTAAAGTATTGGAAGGCGCCTTTCATCGCGTGGCAGATGCAGCCCAAATCTCTGCGCAAAGGCCCCGCCGGCAGCGTCATCGAAAATGAAATCGCGTTGGACCAACTGCCGCAGCTGAAATGTTGGCCCGATGACGGCGGCGCGTTTGTGACGCTGCCGCAGGTCTACTCCGAAGACGTCAACAACCCAGGGCTGATGAAGTCGAACATGGGGATGTACCGCGTGCAGATTTCCGGCAATGATTACGATCCCAAAAATGAGGTCGGCATCCACTACCAGATTCATCGCGGCATTGGGGTTCAGCACAAGGCGGCCAATGAAGCGGGCAAACCGTTTCGCGCGAACGTTTTTGTTGGCGGTAATCCAGCGATGACCGTCGCGGCGGTGATGCCGTTGCCTGAGGGGATGAGCGAACTGACGTTTGCCGGAGCACTGGCCGGTCACCGTATTCCCATGATCCGCCAACCGAATTTAGCGTCGATCTATGCCAACGCCGATTTTTGTATCTCGGGAACGATTGAACCGACTCGCACGATGCCCGAGGGACCTTTCGGAGACCATCTGGGCTACTACAGTTTGACCCATCCGTTTCCCGTGATGAAAGTCGACAAAGTTTTCCATCGCACCGGAGCGATTTGGCCGTTCACCGTCGTTGGGCGGCCGCCACAAGAGGACACCGTTTTTGGCGAACTGATTCATGAACTGACCGGTCCCGTCATTCCAACGGTTCTGCCGGGCGTCAAAGAAGTCAACGCCGTGGACGCGTCGGGCGTGCATCCGTTGCTGTTAGCCATCGGCAGCGAG
The DNA here is from genome assembly GCA_964408465.1 of uncultured Pirellulaceae bacterium. GTDB lineage: Bacteria > Planctomycetota > Planctomycetia > Pirellulales > Pirellulaceae > Mariniblastus. Next base: position 8,891 of record CAYOZV010000120.1, on the reverse strand, counting down.
CGGTACTTGCCCTATCAAGAGACGGTCGCGCCCCAAGAAATACTCACTCAAGCCAACGCGATTCTTGGGCAGGGCCAGATGTCGCTGGCCAAGTATTTATGGATCATTGACGAAGGCTGCGATCCCAACCTAAAGGCCGCCGACATTCCTTCGTTTTTTCAATGTGCTTTGGCCCGAGTGGATTGGACACGCGATCTACATTTTCAAACCAAGACAACCATCGACACGCTGGACTATTCCGGCAGCGGGTTCAACACCGGATCGAAGGTTGTCGTCGCCGCCGCCGGTCCACCAATACGAGAGCTGCCGGCGGAGCTGTGCGAACTTAATCTGCCTACTGGATTCACCGATCCCCAGATCTGCATGCCGGGCGTGATCGCCGTGACCGCGCCCAAATATTCCAGCGACCTCCGCACCTGTGCTCAGCTGCGACGCTTTTGCGAAACCTATGACCAAAACGCACCGATCAACCGGTTCCCGCTGATCGTTTTGGTCGACGACGCATCGTTTGTGGCGCGGACGCTGAACAATTTCCTCTGGTCGGTTTTCACGCGCAGCAATCCCGCCACCGACATCGACGGCATCGACGCTTTCACCCATCACAAGCACTGGGGATGTCGCGGCAGCCTGGTCATTGATGCCCGCGTGAAACCGTTTCATGCGCCTCCTCTGATTGAGGATTCCCAAGTCAGCAAACGCGTCGACGCGCTGGCGGCGCGCGGTGGTCCGCTGGCGAAATATCTGTAAATTTGGGAGGATTGAAGGGCGTTTTGTCGTCAATCGCTGTACAGTCGCAGCCCAAATGATGCTAAAACGGCAGCATTAAAACGGCGGCATATAACGCAACACTAACTGATAGGAAAACAACGTGGGTAAGTACTCCGACGACGCAGGCGCACAAGAACGGCTCGACCAGATCATGAACGATCCGAGCTACGAAATCGCATATAAGGATCTCGATTTCACCGGCAGCGAAGACCTGCGGCCTGTCCGGTTGCAGTTAGAGCTGCTGAAACCAGAAACGTTGATGGAAGCCGCCGGCATCAAATCATCGGTGGTTGTGTTCGGTGGAACGCAAGTCGATTCCAAAGAACAGGCCGAAGCGCGGATGGCGGCCGCAAAGGCGGCGCTGGATGCAGCACCGGATGACGAAGAGGCCAAACGCGGAATAATCCGCGCCCAGAACGTGCTGAAGAAATCGCGTTACTATGAAGAGTGCCGCCAGTTTGCAAAATTGGTGACCGAATTTAACAAACAGCACCGCGATGGCGAATTCTTCATCAAGACCGGCGGTGGGCCTGGCATTATGGAGGCGGGAAACCGCGGCGCTTTCGAAGCCGGCGGCAAGTCGATGGCGTTGAACATCACGCTGCCGTTTGAGCAACGTCCCAATTCGTACATTACACCCGGCCTCTGTTTTCAGTTTAATTATTTCGCCATCCGGAAGATGCATTTTCTCCTTCGCGCCAAAGCGGTGGTCTGCTTCCCGGGTGGGTTTGGCACCTTGGACGAATTGTTCACGGCGTTAACGCTGCGGCAAACCGGTCGCATGCAGGATATTCCGATCATCCTCTACGGTAAGGAATACTGGGACGGGATCATTGATTTCCAGTACTTGGCCGACCAAGCCGTCATCAGCGACAGCCATCTCAAACTGTTTCAATATTGCGAAACTCCAGAAGAGACTTGGCAGGTCATCCGCGATTTCCACGGCGTGTAGAACCGGCGATCGCAAACTCCCAAGTCGATGGGCCTCTCAGGCCCATCGAGCACAGTGACGTGATTATGGCTTCGGCGGCAAATATCATTAGACGCAAACGGCTAACGATTCATCCAGAATCTAACGGTGTCATCGCCGACGTCGCCCTCGATTGTCTCATGGACGGCCAATAGATCGGCGACGTCACCAATGGATGACCAAACGTTGTCTTGGCGAATGGTCTGGTAAAGTTCGGCGACCGTCTGCTGCAGAACCGCTGCCTCGCGATCGGTGGACAGCCCAAGCCGGCGGAGACTGCTCATCGCGATTTGCCAGTCCACCGCATGTTCTCCGCGGATGCGCAAATAGTCGTACTCGCCGGCGTACACCATCTCCGCAATCGGTCCCGCCAGCGCGACGCGGATGTCATCCACCGCGATGGCGCGATCGGTTCGGCCGCCGCGGGTCCAAGCAACCACGGCATCCCCGTCGACCTCAGGTGATTCTGATTCGATGGAAACCGAGACGACTTTGCCGCCCAAAATGGATGCAATCACCGCATGACCGGCCTCGTGATAAGCGGCTGTTTCCATGTTCGTTTCGATTCTTTCGGTTCGGCGCATTTCGCATGGTCGCGTTGGGCTCAGATGCTGTGAATTCACCTGCCCAAGGAAGCTGGCCCGATGGCAAGCCCTAGGCACAATTTCTTGATGGCTAGTTTTTTCAAACGATCGCTTGAGTTTGTAGTGGATTTCGCCAGAAATCCCTTTTGACGCGCGCGAATCAGGAATTCTGGCGAATCCCACTACCCTGAAATTGAAATGGAACAATGCATTGGCGGCACGCGGCTGCTATTTGGGAAACCAAGGGAAAAATGCGTTCGTCGTTCGTTGATATTCTCGGTATTTATCTCCGCGCGAGATGACGGACTGTTTTTCTGCCAGCGGAATTCCAGTGACTCTGGTCAGGAAAAAGTACATCGCTGCGGGCATCAAAAACGTCAGCCACCAAAACGGCGTCGCGCAGGCCAAGAACACGTAACTGCACCAATGCAAAAATTCAAAAAAGTAATTGGGATGCCGGGAATACCGCCACCAACCGATCTTGCAGACTTCGCCTTTGTTGTCGGGGTCACTCTTAAATTTGTGCAACTGATGATCCGACATCGCCTCGCCCACCACCGCGACCAACCACACCGCGACACCAATGAAATCCGAAACGGCCCACGGCGCTTCGTTTTTTGCCGATAGAAAAACGGCGATCGAAAATAGGAAGGCCCCCAGCGCCTGCATCTGGTAAAACCGGAACATGCGAAACTGGGCCGCATCCCCCCATTGCTGTTTCAACGCCGCGTAGCGTTTGTCTTCAGGATGGCCCCTGTAACGGGTCCACAGATGCCAGCTCAATCGCGCCGCCCACAACGCAATCAGTACCGCCACCAACCACTTCCGACCGGAAAAACCCTCGAGCGCGACACAGTAAAAAACACCCACCACACCAACGTTGGTGGACCAGAACACGTCGACGATTCCCGCGTTGTTGATCCTCCACTGAAGCAGCCAGATGAGTGCGAACATCACCACCATGGCGATAAAACCAACAACAAGAATCGTCAAATATGACACGATAAATATGACCTCAAATCGAATTCAACACACCGTGATGGGCTCGGTTCACCCAAGCCACGAGGCTCACACAGCACAACAAGCTCATCTTAAAAAATCTTGGTCGCCGGATCGATTGGGCTGAGATTCTTGGCGAACATGATTTGCACACTCTGGCAACGGCGTTCGGCAAACGCCGCTTCGCAGTAGCACAGATAAAAGTGCCACAACCGAATAAAGTACTCGTCAAATCCTTGGGCCTTCACATCATTTAAGCGCTCGATGAACGAATGACGCCAGTGCCGCAGCGTATCGGCGTAATGCTGACTCATATCCTCATAGTCCAGCATCCGCATCGAAGTAGCGCGTCCAACGGATTGGCTGATCGTAACCGCTGAGGGTAAACAACCGCCGGGAAAAACGTAAGCCCGAATGAAGTCGACGCCTTTGCGATACGATTGATAGCTCTGCTGGCCAATTAAGATCGCTTGGATCAGCATCGTGCCGGTAGGTTTTAGTAATTGGTTACACTTGGCAAAGTACGTATCCAAAAACTGATGCCCGACCGCTTCGATCATCTCGACCGAAACCAGTTTGTCGTATTGGCCATCCAAAGCGCGATAGTCCTTCAGCAGGACGGTGATTTGATCCTCCAAGCCCGCGTCGGCAACCGCGGCAACCGCATACGCATGTTGTTCCTTTGAGATCGTCGTCGTGGTGACTTTGCAACCGTAATTTTGTGCCATGAAAATTGCCAGCCCGCCCCAGCCGGTGCCTATTTCGATCACATGGTCGGTGGGTTCAATCGCCAGTTTCTTGCAGATGCGGTCCATCTTCACCAGCGACGCGCCGTGAAGCTCCGACGTTTGATCAGCGAATTTTTCACCGGCGACCGCTGGGTCAAAGATGCCCGCTGAATAATTCATCGTAGGGTCGAGAAACAATGAATAGAAATCGTTCCCCAGATCGTAGTGCTGTTGGATATTTTTACGACTTCCGTCGACGGTGTTTTTATTGCGTGAGTGTTTGAAGCGATGAAACCACGAACGGGCTTTGCCCCACGTGCGTTCCATCTTGCTGACCCCGTCGATGTTGCGAATCATGAGGCGGATTAAATCGGTGAGGTTGTCCGTTCCCCAATCGCCATCGATGTAACTTTCGGCGGCACCAATCATTCCACCCAGCAGCGTGCGACGATAGAACGCGTCCTTGGCCACTTTTAACCCGACGCTGAAGCCGTCGTGGTCCGGTTTCCCTAATTTGATCAACTGACCAGCATCGTTAAGCTCGATCTGCCCACCGTTCAGCTGGCCAAGTTTGCTCAACACGATTCGTTTTGCCCAACTTGGTTTCTCGGGACTATCGCAGGGCGTGGATAGTGGCAACTCCGTTTCGATTGCCAACGCCGATGAACTTTGATCTGAAAAGTGATTCATATAACAATACGTTGCCGCGGGACGCTAATAAATCCGCCGAGCGACAGGAAAGAATTTGGGTTGTGGGTGTTCGTTTAATTGCGGGCCGGCGATTGGCGATCAGGGTGCGGGTGAAACGGAACTTTTTTTAGGTACAGCTTCAATGCTTGGAAGTATATGCCCGCAAACACCTTCAAACTGTAAACAGGATATTTGATTCCCATCCAAAACAGTCTCAATCGCGTGATCGGTTTTTTGTGCATCAACATCGAAACGTCAAAGATCTTTTTCTCCGCCTCGAAGTTTTCCATTTTCACCCCAATCCTTTCAGCTGGCAACGAGTAAATCATACGGTAGTGCATGTCGCTGTGCATGAAGGGCGAAACATGAAACGATTTTTTCAAGTTTTCTGTTTTGATAGAGCGCTGGGGGCGGGGCGGGGTGCGACGTTCTGACGCTGTCGAGTCGGCCGGCGAACTTTCGTTTTCGTGATCGGGGATCACGTAAACGTGCTGCTGGTCCCAGGGCGTGTTGTTGACCTCTGCGATGACGGCGATCAAACGACCATCGGTTTTACCGAAGCAGTAAAAGAGACTGATCGGATTCATGCGAAATCCGAAGTATCGCAGCTGAGTCAGCAAACAGACCTGCCCAGGTTCTGCATCAACGCCGTGAGCGACCAACACCTCTTTCACGCATTTTTTCAAATCACGATCCGGTGGGAATTGTTTGAGGTGGTCGGCGCGACGAAAGGACGCGTAAGCCAACCGGCGATTGGACCAAAACCATCCGCCTTGGAAGGCATCGTCAATTTCATCCAAATCCAGATAGAACATGAATGCCGAAAACTTAAAGCTATTCTTCACCTTGGTCCGGCGACGATGGCGGATGACGCCTTCGTAAATGCAGCTGTTCGATTGGCCGTTTAGCATTGCGAGCCGGCCTTGGCAAAGGACTGCGCGACGGCTTGGGCGCTGACGACGCCGTCCTCATGGAAGCCGTTACCCCAATAGGCACCGCAAAATGAAGTGGCGTTTTTGTTGATCAATTCGCAATGGCGTTGCTGCATCTCTCTGCGGCGCAGATTGAAGGTAGGGTGATGATAAGTGAAGGTCCGCAAAACGTTTTCATCTTTGATGCGGTCGTCATCGTTGAGCGTGACGCAGAAAACCGTTTTTGTCTCCAGTGACTGAAGAATGTTCATGTTATACGTCACCGTCGCGGATTCGTTGGGCCGGATAGAATTGTAGTAATTCCAACTGGCCCAAGCCCCCCTGCAAACGGGAAGGACGTCGTCCTGAGTATGCAGTTTTGCGATGTTCTTTTGATAGGGAAACGCTCCGAGGATCTCGCGTTCGTCAGACGTTGCACCGTCGCCAAGTATCGCGAGGGCTTGATCGCTGTGACAGCCGAAAACGACGTGATCAAAGTGCATCGTTTCGCCCGTTTGGGTCGTGAGTTCGATTTTTGGATCATTGCCTGCCCCCAGCGGATCGGGTAATCGCCGCACCGACACCACCTTTTGATTCAACCGAATACGTTCAGCGAAGGGTTGGGTCAGCGGCCCGATGTAGCTCCGCGACCCACCCTTGATGACTCGCCATTGCGGCCGATCCGAAATCCCCAGCAGGCCATGGTTCTTATAAAATTCGCAAATGAAACGGATCGGAAAATTCTCGAACAAGCTCATCGACGCCGACCAGATCGCGGCGCCCATCGGCAGGAAATACTGCTGGATGAAAGGCTGGGAGAACCGATGACGTTTGAGAAAGCTTCCGACGGTTTCTGGTTTTCGTTCCTGTGACTGAGAATCTGAAAGCAGTTGGTTACCAAGTCGATTGAAACGCAGCAGATCGTAAAGCAACCGGTAAAAACGTGGGTTCACCAAATTACGTTTCTGGGCAAACAAGCCCCCCAGATCGGCACCTCGATACTCCAACCCCGTCCGCTGACACTTAACACTGAAACTCATGATCGTCGGTTGGGAATCGACCGTCAGTTCGTCCATCAACCGGATGAAGTTGGGGTAGGTTCGGTCGTTGAAGACGATGAAGCCAGTGTCGATCGCATGATGTCCTTCCTCGGTCTCAACGTCCACCGTGTTGGTGTGCCCTCCGATGTAATCGTTGGCTTCGAAGACGGTAATCTGATGTTGGGCGTGGAGTTCTCGGGCCGCTACTAAAGCGGAGATGCCGCTGCCGACGATCGCAATGTTCATGAAGAAGGGTTTGGAGTTTGAGCGTGATTTATAGTCGCCTATGGTTCCGCAAGCGGACGCTCTCGAGCGGCGGCACCATCGCGGTGCAACAGGGCAGGAACGACAATTAAATTGTCTGCCGATCGGGGAACTTATCGACGGGAATCTCACAGACGTTCTTATTGTAACGCTTCAGTGCCGATCGGTAACGCAGACCGGCGAAGAAATCGTAGCCGCGATCCATCACCCATCCGATCAAGGGAAACTTGGTTGGCTTGACCAGCCAACCGAAGCCGAGCCGGCTGTAGATCACGCGAAATACGTCGACGCCGATTACCAATTCACCATCTTCGAATCGGCCGTGAATCTCGCGCATCAGTTCGTCCAGCGTTTTGCCGGTGTCCGACGGATCAAAATTTGGATCCGCGATGTCCGTCAGCTTCATCCTCCCCCGTTTGTCTTTATTGCGGATCATGTCGATCTCGCGTTTACACAACGGACATTGGCTGTCGTAGAAGACTTCGAATTTATCTTGATCTTGGTTCAATGCGGTACCTTCGTTTCAATTGCCAGGCAGTGTCTCTTAAAGCGGAATCGTTTGGCCATCTTTTAGCCGAAGGGCGCAAGCCCTCGGGTTTCACTACGTTAACCGACGGCTTGCGTCCTGCCGCTTCACTCTCTGACCGAGAACGTCAGCGTTTTATAACCTATGCGTGGCAAAAGTGAGTTTTTGACGAGCAAATTATTAGTAACGTGTCATGTTTCAACCTTCTGGAATTCCCCTTGGTTGCTAAAATAGGCAACTTGAAAATCCTAGCTCAAAACGCCTCATACTAGATCGACAGCTTGATGCCGAAAACGAAAAAACAGAAGTCCAAATGTGATTGCGAGTGCCACGTAAAGGAAAAATCGAAGCAGGCGCCCAAGAAGAAAAAGTCGCTCGCCAAGACCGCCGACAAATTCGTTTGTTATCAAAAGTCGGTCCAGGCTGCCGACCACGAGGTCGAGTTCTTCATCCGCGCCTATCGCGATTGTTACGGCAAGACTCCCTATTCCTTGCGAGAGGATTTTTGCGGCACGTTCGCGATCTGCTGTGAATGGGTGAAGACGGATCGACGGCGGACGGCGGTTGGAGTCGACTACTGCGATGACACGCTTCAATGGGGACGCGCCAATAACCTCGCCAAACTCAGCGACACACAGCAGAAACGAATCCGTTTGATTCAGCAGGATGTTCGCAAGCGTAACCGGCCGCAGGTTGACGTGCTGTCGGCACAGAACTTTTCATTTTGGATTTTTAAAACGCGCGCCGAGGTTGTCGAGTATTTCAAGATCGCGCGATCGAATCTCAATGCTGAGGGGATCATGTTGATGGACATGATGGGGGGCGGCGAATGTTATTCAGAGGGCCACGTCGATAAACGTAAGGTTAAAAAAGGTAAGAAGGGGTTTAGTTACCACTGGACGCAGGTCAGCTACAACCCGATCAACCATGATGCGGAATTTAACATCAGTTTCAAATTCGCCGACGGCAGTTGGATGAAAGAGGCGTTCGTTTACAAGTGGCGGTTTTGGACGATCCCTGAGGTGCGTGAGATGTTGGCCGAGGCCGGTTTCTCAAACAGCGTTGTTTACTGGGATATGGAAGAGGACGAGGACAAGGATAGCGTTTGGGAACAGGCCGACGAAGCGCCAAGTGACCCAAGTTGGATCTGCTATATCGTCGCGCAAAAATAGCGAACGTAGTGGATTTTGTTAAAAATCCTGCCACCGCGAAGGATGTTTTTTCACATGGCAGCGTTCGAATTCCCGGCGGGAGCTTTAACAAGCTCCACTACGGAAAAAAATGACGCAGTGGCCGAAGCCATGAGTCCAGCACCTGACCAGAACTCAGAATCTTCCTCGCAGGTTCATCGCCGCGCCGGCCGTAGTGGATTTTGTTAAAAATCCGGCCACGGCGAAGGATGTTTTTTCAC
>CAYOZV010000119.1:12079-15105 GCA_964408465.1 uncultured Pirellulaceae bacterium | reverse complement strand
AAACAGTTTCACGCCCAGCCGTTTTGACGACAGCCACGGCCCGCCAATGATTCTCAAAAACGCCTCTCCCCAAACTTCTCTCCGGCGAGCTTCGCATTCCAGGCACCGAAAAACGGGGGCCAGCAGACCATGCCCAATGTCGCTCAACTTTCCAAGTTGATAGCGGAACCAAACGAAAGATTCTCCTGAGGAAAATATTTTCCAATTGCTCAGTTCCTTGCCCCCGCAGGCGTGACGACCGCCGGTTTAACATCTCTAAAAACGCCAATTTGAACGCGCATATTATGCGGCTTCAATTACGTAATCTTATTCACACTGGCCGAGATTTTTCACCATCATCAGAAGCGCACTTGCTTATAATAAGCGACTCTCACAAACGCCCAATCTCATCCCCCCGCTGGAAACTGGAAATATGAATCGAACGCCACTCTTGCCAGCCGTCCTCTTCGTTTCTCTATTTTGTCTTGCATCGAGTTCGTCGGCCCAGACCGCCGGGGTATTCGAAGTACGCTTCAACGACTCCGCCCTCACAACCCAACAGCGTAACGAACTAGCGCCAACACTGGACGCTACGAAAAGTTTTTGGGAATCCATTATCACCGGTTATCAACCGAACATAAACTTGGATGGCATCGACATTGTCGTCGAAGCAGCAGACATTGATGGGTCTGGTGGCGTTCTGGCTCAGGCCGGCCCCGGCGGCCTGAGTGTCAATCGCGGTGGTTTCAGATTCCTTGTCGACAATCAACTGAACTCTTCGCGCGGTGTAATCACGATTGACACGGCGGATTTTTCCACGCCACTTATCCTTGACGTTGTCAAGCACGAGGTCGGGCACACGCTGGGCTTCGGCACGCTGTTCAATCTGAATTCACTTTCTCCCGATCCAGGCGAGTACATCGGCAGCGCAGGATTAGCAACCTATCGAATCGAATATGATTCTTCCGCGAACTTCGTGCCGCTTCAAAACCAGACGTTTCCCAACGGCGCTGTTGCGTTCAATGGTCACCTCGATGAAAACAACCCTATGTCGGACGCCTTTGGACGCCGCCTTCGAGACGACCTGATGACGCCGATCATCTCCAACACGACCAACGCCAATAACCCCTTCCGTAATTTCCTCTCGGATACCTCGCTAGCCATTTTTAGAGACCTCGGTTACGCCACGATTGATACCACATTCGTCGCTCCTGAACCCGTTTTGGGTGACGCTAACCTAGACGGCTCCGTGACATTCTTGGACATCGCCCCGTTCATCCAATTGCTGTCATCAGGCGACTTTCTCGAACAAGCAGATTGCAACATCGACGGTGCCGTGGACTTTTTGGATATCGCTCCATTTATCGGATTTCTGACTGGCGGCTAAATCCGATTCTGTTGTCGCGTTTCATTTTCACGCTTCAGGAAAAACCGCAAAATTAAACGCAGAGGCGCGGAGATCACAGAGGCATCGTTTTGCCCTTTTCTCTGCGTCTCTGCGTTTCAAATCTGAGCTTCCGAATTTAACTGCCCGGCACATGACTCGCCTACCAAGGCAACCAAGGCAACGATTCAATTCCGACGACTTATGGTGCGGTGAAGTCAATCTTCGCCGCTGAACTGGGTGAAAAGATCTCCGTCAGCTTCTCCTGACGATAATTAAAAATCTTCTCCAAATCGGGCTTCACCATCAGCCGATGGATCAGGCCGCCTCCGCGTGGAATATAGTGCACGTCATCGATCACCGACGTCACACCATTGCCGGCATCGACGAACGTGTGTTCGTGATACCACTTCTTATAAGGGCCCTTCAATTGCTGATCGACAAAACGAAACGGCGGTTCCCAAACGCAAATCTCGGTTCGCCACTTGATGGGGATCATGTGAAGACGGATCTTATAGTCCAGCAACGCTCCATGGCTGATCGCCAACGGCATCGGTGTCAGTATCTGAAAATTCAACCAAGGAGGAGTGATGGCCTCAAGATTTGCGGCATCGGAAAAAAACTCAAAAACTTCCTCTATCGGGCGTTGGACCTCCATCGAAGCCTTCAATCGGTGGCCAATTTCGGCATCATCGTAAAGTTCAAGCGTAGGCGGGTTGATCATTTGTCTCTCTTGGTACAGATTCGTAGAATCTACCAGACCGATCCCGCGGTCGCAAATTAACTGAACTCTCCCGACGGAAGTGCATTGAACTCAATCCTGGAAAAAATCGTTGTTCACAAACGGTCCGAGATCTCCGCCGCCAAGGTCGCGCGGCCGCTCAAAACCGTCGTCGCAGCCGCCAAAGACGCACTGGAGCCTCGGGATTTTTTGGCCGCCCTAAACAATGCCGCAGGGATCGCGCTCATCGCGGAGGTCAAAAAGGCCAGCCCCTCCAAGGGGATCATTCGCGCCGACTTCGATCCGGTTGCCATCGCCCAGCTCTACGCCACATCCGGAGCATCCTGCATCAGCGTGTTGACCGACGAAAATTTCTTCCAAGGGCATTTGGATTATCTTACGTCCATCCGCCAGCGGGTAAACATCCCGCTGCTACGCAAAGACTTCATCATCGACCCATACCAAGTCTTCGAAGCTCGCGCCGCCGGTGCCGACGCGGTGCTGTTGATCGCCGAGTGTCTGGAGGCCGATCAGCTGATATCGCTGCACCAATGTATCGTCGAACTTGGCATGACCCCGTTGGTTGAACTTTACGACGATCAAAACATCGAAAAAGTAATGGCCGCAAACCCGGTCTTGGTCGGCGTGAACAATCGCGACCTGAATACCTTTGACGTCGACCTCAGCCACAGTGTCAAGGTGAAACAGCGGTTGCCCGAATCGGTAACCTTCGTCAGCGAAAGCGGCATCTACACCCGCTCCGATGTTGAGATGCTTGAAAAATCCGGCGTCGACGCCATGCTGGTCGGCGAATCACTCATGCGTGCAGAAGATATCAGCACCGCGGTGAAGACACTTCTCGGGACGTAGCACGGATTTTCAATCCGCTTCCGCTCTCAAAAAAAAGCCCGACAACGGCAGTGATGTCTTTGGCAAAAACAT
>CAYOZV010000119.1:211-11979 GCA_964408465.1 uncultured Pirellulaceae bacterium | reverse complement strand
GCAGTGATGTCTTTGGCAAAAACATTACAGACAAAAAGATCATACAGTTCATCTTTTTGTCAGTAATTTTTTTGTCAATTTACTCCATGGCGACGATTCTTCTATCCCGAGCATTCCAACGCCGAAACGGATTTAAAATCCGTCCTACGTGCGTTACGCGAACCATCGACCGGCACGCCCCTCTTTGATAGAATTCTGGGCAAAACATCCAAGCACACCCAGAAAGCGAACTTACTCCGTGGCACGTTACAACCCGCAGCAGATCGAACCAAGCTGGCAAAAATACTGGGCCGACAACAAGACCTTCAAAACGCCCGACACTATCACCGGTAAAAAGCTGTACGCGTTGGACATGTTTCCCTACCCCAGCGGCGAAGGTCTGCACGTCGGACACCCCGAGGGCTACACCGCCACCGACATCGTCGCCCGACACGCGCGGATGACCGGAACGTCCGTACTGCACCCGATGGGCTTTGACGCCTTCGGACTGCCGGCCGAAGAGTACGCGATCAAAACCAACACCCACCCGCGCGTCTCCACCAATAAAAACATCGCCAACTTTGTGCGACAGCTGCAAGAACTGGGTTTCAGCTACGACTGGGACCGGCAAATCTCAACCACCGACGTGCAATACGTGCGCTGGACGCAATGGATCTTTCTGCAACTGTTTGACACATGGTATGACACCGACCAAGACAAAGGCCGTCCGATCAGTGAACTGCCGATCCCAGCCGAAGTCACCGCAGAGGGCCCCGTTGCTGTCGCCGCCTATCAAGACGAATTTCGATTGGCCTATCAAACCAACGCGCTGGTTAATTGGTGTCCCAATTTGGGAACCGTGCTGGCCAACGAAGAAGTCAAAGACGGCTTGAGCGAACGAGGGAACCACCCGGTCGAACGTCGACCGCTGAAGCAATGGATGATGCGCATCACCGCTTACGCCGATCGTTTGGAAGCGGACTTGGACGATTTGGATTGGTCCGACGGCGTGAAGAAGTTGCAGAAGGATTGGATTGGACGCAGCACCGGCGCCGAAGTCGATTTCTACATCGGCGGTCCCGACCAATTCGATAACTGGAAAGAACAGCGAAGCCAATCAGGATTCACTCGCAAACCCGCCGACGATGTGCTCCGCGTTTATACGACGCGGCCCGACACGCTCTTTGGCGCGACGTACATGGTGATTTCGCCCGAACATGAACTGATCGAATCACTCACCACCGCCGAACATCAAGAAAGCGTCAAAGCGTATCGTGAGACGGCGGCACGCAAAAGCGATCGTGACCGCCAGGACGACCGCGCGACAAAAACGGGCGTATTCTCGGGCAGTCATGCCATCAACCCCGTCAACGGAGCCTCGATTCCGATCTGGATCGCCGACTATGTGCTGGCCGGTTACGGAACGGGCGCGATCATGGCGGTTCCAGCTCATGACACGCGCGATTTTCAATTCGCCCAAACCTACGATTTGGAAATTATCCAGGTCGTTCAACCTCCAAAAGATGATGCCGGCAAATCAAAATGTTTCGCTGGCCACGGCACGGCGATCAACTCCGGCGAATTCGACGGAATAGCGACGGCAGAATTCAAACAAAAAATCGCGGATCAACTCACCAAGTCGGGCACCGGTAAAACGGCCGTTAATTATAAACTGCGGGACTGGTTGTTCAGCCGTCAACGTTTCTGGGGCGAACCCTTCCCGATTCTGCATGAACTTGATGATGACGGCAACAAAACGGGCGTCGTCATCGGTGTGGACGAAACCGCGCTGCCGGTAAAGTTGCCGGAGCTGAAGGATTTTAAACCGCACGGCCGTCCCGAACCGCCGCTGGAAAAAGCGGACGATGATTGGCTGTATCCGGTCATTGACGGGAAAAAGTACAAACGCGAAACCAACACCATGCCCCAGTGGGCCGGTTCCTGCTGGTACTTCCTGCGTTTCATCGACCCAACCAACGACGACGTGTTTGTCGATCCGGAATTGGAAAAACAATGGATGCCGGTCGACCTTTACATCGGCGGCGCCGAACATGCCGTGCTGCATTTGCTGTACTCGCGGTTTTGGCACAAGGTGTTGTTCGATCGCGGACACCTGACCACCAAGGAGCCGTTTCACAAGCTGGTCAACCAAGGCATGATCCTTGGCGAAAATGAATTCACCGGCTACCAGACTCAATCCCAACAATGGATCAGCCTCGATCAGGTTTCGCAGCAAGAAGACCGTTCCTACGTCGTCACTGCCGATAAATCACCAGCGACGCAAGTTGCGGTGGCCGCGGATGACGTTGAAAAAGCCGGCGACCATTTTGTGTTGACCGCCAATCCAAAAATTAAGATCGCCAACAAAGCCTACAAAATGTCCAAGGCCCGTGGCAACGTCGTGAACCCGTCGGAGGTCGTCCAGCAGTACGGCGCTGATTCGCTTCGCCTGTACGAAATGTTTTTAGGTCCGCTGGAACAGTCCAAGCCCTGGAACACCTCAGGCGTCAGCGGCGTTAGGAACTTCTTGGACCGAGTCTGGCGTTTGGTGGTCGAAGGCGACAAGGACGCCGACAAAAATGAAGCTCAGCATGAAATCGTGCTCAGTTCCACCGTCGTGGATACTGCCCCCGACGAAGAACAAACACGCGTGCTGCATCAAACGATCAAAGCCGTCACGCAGGACATTGAGAAACTGAGCTTCAACACGGCGATCGCCCGGATGATGGAATTTGCCAACTTCTTCACCAAACAGTCGGCGCGACCCAAGGCATGTCTTGAACCGTTCGTTTTGCTACTGTCGCCATTCGCGCCGCACATCGCTGAAGAACTTTGGAGAGTGCTGGGACATGATGAAACGTTGGCCTATGAACCGTGGCCAAAGTTTGACGAAGCACTGACGATCGAATCGTCGGTGGAGATTCCCGTTCAGATTATGGGGAAGATCAAATCGCGCCTGAAGGTTCCGCGCGGCACGTCCAAAGATGATCTGGAAAAACTGGCTTTGGCCGATGAGAAAATCGCCGAACTATTGGCCGGGAAGAAAATCATAAAAACGATCGTCGTGCCGGATCGTTTGGTGAATTTCGTGGCGAAGTAGTCGCAACAACGTAGTGGACGAGGCCACGAGTCCGGCCCCTCCATTAAACATAAATTCATTTGCATCGTACGAAGCTCTGATTCAGCAACTTTTAAATTGATGGTTGATTTTGCTCACCCGCCGGACCTGTGGCCTCGTCCACTACACGATTTACATCTATGACTTGGGATAAAAATTCATCAGCGGCGTTGAGGAAACGGTTGTTGAAATGGTTTGACGGCCATCAGCGCGACCTCCCTTGGCGAAAGAACAAAACGCCTTACCGCATCTGGGTCAGCGAGATCATGCTGCAGCAAACTCAGGTTGCGACGGTGATCGACTATTATCTGCGCTTCATGAAACGGTTTCCGACGGTGAAGAAACTGGCGGCCGCAGATCAATCCGAGGTGTTGAAGCTGTGGGAGGGTTTGGGCTATTACCGGCGAGCCCGTCAACTGCATGCCGCGGCGATGGAAGTCGTCGAAAATCGGGGCGGCGTTTTCCCCGAAACGTTTGACGATGTTTTAAGCTTACCCGGCATCGGCCGTTATACCGCCGGCGCGATTCTTTCGATCGCCAAGGACCAGCGGCTGCCAATCCTCGAAGGCAACACCATCCGTTTGTACGCTCGATTGCTGGGCATGAAGTCCGATCCTCGCACGACCGCCAACCAAAAAGTGCTGTGGGAGTTTGCTGAAACGATACTCCCACGGCTCCGCTGCGGCGATTTCAACCAGAGCTTGATGGAGGTTGGCAACCAAATCTGCAAACCCAAACAGCCTTTGTGCCATCAGTGCCCCATCTCTTGTTTGTGCCCGACATTTGTCAAAGGCTGGCAGGATGTGATACCGGCCAAAGGAAAAAAGGTAGTCTATGAAGATCTGCGCGAAGCAGTTGTCTTGGTTTGCAAAACGGTCGGTGGTCAACAGAAATGGTTGGTACGTGTTTGCGGTGCCGACGAACGCTGGACAGGGCTTTGGGATTTCCCACGGTATCAATTCCCTGAAACATCACAAACAAAATCGGAATCAGAAACGCTCGCCGACCAACTGAAACTAAACTCCGGGCTGTCCGCGACGCTCAGCCCGCTCGGTCGGCCGATGAAACATGCTGTGACGAAGTATCGAATCGAGCTACACTGTTTTGAGGCGGTAGACGTAAAAGGGCGATTGAAAAAGCAATCGACCGAAACCAAGTGGGCCACGTTAAAGCAGTTGAAAGCGTTACCGATGAGCACGACCGGCAGGAAGATTGTCGATAGTCGGCTATCAGGTGACCCAAAGCGATTATGAAAAACACAAAACGACATCTCTGCACCGGCTGCACCTTGTTATGCGATGACGTGAAATTCGACGTCAGCGGAACGACGATCTCTTCGGAGGTCGATTGCGTGGTGGCTCAGGCGTTTATCGAAAATTCGAATCGGTATCTGGCGGCGGGTTTCAAAACATCTGACAATCACCGCGCGGATGCCAAAGCAATCGTTGACCGACTGCAATCAGCCGACGCGCCGCTGATTGTCGGGCTGAATCATCTCACCACAGAGGCACAGCAATGGGCTTGGCGGGTTGCCGACGTTGCCGGCGCGACGATCGACACGACGCTGTCTAAAGCAAATCGAGCCAGCATTTACGCGCTCCAGCGACAGGGGAAGGTCACCGCGTCACTTGGCGAAATTGCCAACCGCAGCGATCTGATCGTGTTCTGGTTCTGCGATCCGGTGAAGACTCACCCGCGTTTGATCGAGCGTTTAACGCGGCCCCCCGCTGCCATCCAAAAACGAATTATCGTTGTGGGTGATGGCAATTCAGCGACCGCCAAGGTCGCCGATGATGTGATCGCACTGCCGGAATCAGACGCGGCCGATTTCATCCGAGATGTTCGACTTGCGATCGGTAACCAAGAGGACGCTCCCTGCACCGCATCCGATGAGGCTCTAAAACTTGCTCGGATATTAACCTCCAGCAACTACGGAAGTTGGATCTATGGGCACACCGACATTGTCGCCGAACAAGATGATGTCACGATCGCCTCGCAAGCGCTGGTCCGTCAGCTCAACGACCACACGCGCTTCATCAGCCTGTCCTTAAGAGCCGACCAAAATGCTGCCAGCGGCGAAAATGTTCTGGCGTCGTCCAGCGGGTTTCCGGCGGCGGTCGATCTGTCGATGTCGATCCCGCAGTACAACGGCCCCGAACACGCCGCCGAAACTGTGCTCGAGAATGGCGAGTGTGATTTTGTGCTTCTGTTCGCAGGATGGGGCACCTCAGGCGAAATAGACAAACTATCTCCCGTCGCCAAATCGGTTTTAGCAAAAACACCCAAAGCGGTCATCAGTTCCGAGGTGCCGCTGGAGATGGAAGCTGAGATGTCCGTCCAAGTCGACCGCGCGGGCGTGAGTGATCGCGGCGAGTTCTGCCGCATCGACGACGTTTCGCTGGCCGGCGGTCGTATCGTGGCCGGAAATCTTGGCTCCGCGTCCGATCTCCTCCGCTTGATTTTCGCGGAACTCTCCGCCGCCGAGCAGCGGCACCCGATTGACGATTAGGCGCGATGTTTCATGAACTGATTTGTTTGGCTGAAAGCCAAGTCATCAGTTTAACGATTAGCCCTCAGGCGTCGGTGTTTAGGCGGGGCCAAACGCGGTCGCCTGCCGGCTTGTCGTTAAACGAAAATGGCCTTCAGCGAGCGGTATTGACGCCGCTCCGCGGGTCGATTCGCCAGCCGGACAGACGCAACCCCGCACGGTCGGACGCGTAACCGGACGGCTTGGGCCGTGCCGCTAGAATTCCGCGGCGATGTTATCGCCGGATCGGTTGCTTGGATTGCACCGGCGAGCCCTGCTGGCTCAGCAACTGCTACCAACCTTTTTGCTATCACTGTTAAGTTGTAGCAATTAATTCAAATGTAAGGGAAATACTAATGGTAAGGATGATTCGGTGTCGATGGATTGTAGCACATGCATAACTTTTCCGGCGTTGATAGGCGCGGGAACCGTTATTTCAATCAGTCCGGATATCGTCGAGACGCGTCTCGGGAGACATCGATGAAGAAAAAGTTGACACTGGTAACCTTTGCTGCAGCGTTTGCTGCAATGTTCGGGATGGATCTCGACATGGCCGCCGCCCAATTCGGCGCTGGCCCTAGGTTTGGCAACCAAGTGGCCGAACCTGACTCCTTTCGGCGCGTGGCAACGGACCTTAACGTCGGTTTGCCTGGTCGTTTATGGATCGGATCGAACTTTGCTGACGAGGGCTTTGGTTACACCGGTTCCTATCTGACCGTCGGTGGCAAAACGCGCCTGTTCGAGGATTTCCTGGACGGGCGCTGGTTGACCGAAGCTCGATTACATCATTCCATCGAAGACGACGGCGGGTTCTTCGCCAACGTCGGCATCGAGCGCGTGTTCTCCATTAAGGCTGCCGGTGCAGACGTCGTCATGGGTGCTTGGTACGACTTCGACGGCGATCAACAAGGAAATTTTGGACACGACTTCTCCCAACTGGGCCTCAACGCCGCGATTAAGACTCGCCGTTGGGACCTGGTCGGCAACGGTTACTTCCCAATCGGCGAACGCAATTTCCGCTCCGAAGGAACCGTTGGCGGCACCTTCTTCCAAGGCAACAACATCCTCCTGCAACAAGGCATCGATTCAGCACTGACGGGCTTCGATGTGTCGCTGAGAATGCGTCCCAAACAAATGGCGTTCATGAACGGAACGTTTGAGATCGGCGGCTACGGATACAGTAGCGACTTAGTCAACTCGTTTGGCGGTGGACGCCTTCGCATCGGTGCACAGGGCAAACGCGGTGTGATTCTGGGCGCTGAAATCAATCACGATGATCGCTTCCGCACAACCGGATCCTTCAACATCGGATATGTCTTTGGAAGCGTTGGAGGCAGGAATTCGGAGTACGCCGGCATCGGTCGCGATCTTGAAGAAACCAACCGTAACGACCATATCGTTCGCTTCAACCAAGCCGTTGAACTTGCGATCGACCCATTCACCGGAGCCCCCTACAACGTCGTCCACGTGCAAGACGGCGCCGGCGACGGTGGCGATGGAACGGCAGAAAATCCCTTTGACACCTTGGCGGATGTCCAAGCCAACAGCGGCGTCGGCGACGTCATCTTTGTCGCCGAAGGCGGAGAACTGGACGGAGGAATTCGGCTGCAAGATCGCCAGTTCCTGCTGGGCGGAGGCACCGAACAAATTATCGACATCCAAAACGGTCGACGATTCCGATTGGGCGAAGACACCGGAAACGGAGCTGTCCTGACCAACGCAGGGGGTTCCAACGTCGTTATCTTGGCCGACAACAACATCGTCCGCGGCGTGACCATCGACGGCACCGGTGCCTCCAACGGCATCAACGGAAATGGATCTGACGGCGGCACCATCGAAAGCAACTCGATCACCGGCGCCAACGAATTCGGTATCCTGTTAAGCCGCAGCACCGGTGATTGGAACATCAACGATAACGAATTAACCGGTAACGGCATCGACGGCCTCTGGGTTCGAAATACACTCGACCCGTCCGCCGTCTATACCGTCAACGGCAACAACGCCAGCAACAACGGGTTTGAGGGGCTTCACTTCGAAAACTTCCAAGCGGCATCGGTTTCATTGTCGGACAACATCACCAACAATAACGGCCAAAACGGTTTGGAGATCACCGACTACTTGACCGCCGGTGGTTCCATCGACATCCTCCAGCACACGTCTGATTCCAATGGCGAAACCGGCATTTTGGTTGTCAGAGGTGATGGCAACCTAAACATCGTCAACGCGACGGTCACCAACAACATCGGCGGCGGCATCACGACTGACACCTTCACCAACATGACCGAAGGCCAGATGACGTTCGTCGGCAACGCCAATGGCGGCGTCAGCACGATCGACGGCAACGGCGTCGGTGCCGGTGCCAACCTCCAATTCGATCTCTTCGAGGACGGGGCTCAGCAGGACATCTTGGTCACCGGACTAACGATTGACAACGGCGGACGAGGTATCTTTGCGACGTCATCGGGTGTGGATACCGAATTGAACATCGACATCATCGATATGATTTCGATCAGTGAAAACTTGGGCGACGGCATTCGATTGTTGGCTGACAACGGCGGAACGCTCAACGCCAACATCGTCAATAACAACATTGCGTTGCAGATGGTCAACAACGCGAAGGCTTCGGGTGCCAACATCTTCATCTCGGCCAGCGGCGTCAACGGCGTGCCGCCTTCTCAAGTCAACACGGTCATAGAGAACGTCAACATTGAAATGCCAGGATCGACGGCATCCGCTGGCGGTATCGCGGTCAGTTCCATTGGCAACGCGTTCACCACAACCAACATTAGCGATGTGGATATCACCAAATCACTGGTGGCAAACGTTGATGGTTTCCCAATCATCACCGGCGACATCGGTGTCAATCTTGACTTTGCCAATAGCGGCAGAGGCGACATCAACGTCGTGAACATCGACAACGCGAACATCGTGACTGACTTTGGCGTCACTCTGGACGTTGCAGGGAACACCATCGCAGATGTCAACATTCGGGAATCTGTCATCCAAGCGGTCAGCACCGTACTGCCACCCGAGGGTTCCCGAGCGTCGGACGATCCATTTTCGGTCACCGGTGCGAACGAGATTTTCGGCGGCCAAGGAATTCGCGTCCGGCTCTCTGGCGACAACAGCACAGCAGCCGTGGACAGCTTGACACGATTGACGATCACCGATGTTCAGATCAGAGACTTTGCCGGCCCACTTCAGGCGTTCGTGTTGGGAGATGGAGACACGCGTGTCCTTGTCCCCGATGGCAGCGATGATCCCAACTTCGTCGATCAAGGAAACGGTTTAGGATTCGCCTTACCTGGAGCGGCCGTCGATATCGCGACCTTTGGGGACGCTAACCTGCTGCTGGATTTCAGAAATAACGAAATCCTCAACAACGGTGCCGGCTACGATCAAGATCCTAACAACAACAACCGCTTCGATGACCAACCAATCTCTGTCAATGAAAACACCGAAGGTCTTTTGTATTATGACGCCGTCCGTATCAATGCATTCGATGACAGTAGGATTTCCACACGCATCGTCAACAACCTTTTCCAGGACAACTTCGAACGTGGATTATCTTTGGACACCTATCAATCGGCAACGCTCATCGCTTCGATCACCAACAACGCGTTCGATGGCAACGACCGTGGGCAGGATCCCGATAACAACGCTCCCGGTTCGGACGTTAACTTAGACGATGATCTGATCACAGATTTCGAAGCGGTCAACAATGAGGAGTTCTTCCTGCGAGCTTACGAGAGCCCATTCGTCTTAGATGACGGCGGCGACCCGATTGATATTAACGACGATGACTTACCAGATTTTGAAGTCTTGGACGATGTTCCCGTCGGATTCGCAACCATGTGTATCGACATGTCTAACAATGTCTTTGCACTGGGCGTGGTCATCGAAGATCTCTCTGCCGCCCCCGGCGACTTCCGATTGGGACTCGACGGAGCCACCAACGGATTCACACAAAACGGCTTGCCCACCTCCTCTCCGCCAACGGAATCCAATTTTGGATTGTGCGAACAGCTGATCTCCAACGACGAACTATTCTTCGCGGCTCGCGGGTTCTCTCAACCGGACCACTAAGCCGTTGCCGTAGGCAAACATGAGACTCAGGCGGCTGGAGCGATTCAGCCGCCTTTTTTTTAAAGACGTGAAGCTGCGGCATTTTCCTGTGGGGGCGGTCAAATAATTAGACCGGTGTTTGTGCATTGGCGGTTCGCATGCGTAGTTTAACGACAAGCCGGTAGGCGACTGATTTTAGGCGGGGCCAAACGCGGTCGCCTGCCGGCTTGTCGTTAAACTTACTGAATTCCGGCATCGAATCGAACGACTGAGCCCTAAGGTGCTAGCCGCAGGTGCCACTGGGAAGAAGAAGCACGAGGGAAAGGACCGGCTAACGAACTGCAGGCTAACGCCTCGCCGCTCAGTCAGTGAGGCAGGAACACTCAGCTGATCGAAGAAAACCCCAAATTTTCATTGCCTAAATTGACATAGCGTCGATTCGCCGATGATCTGTACACTGCCGCTTATTGATCGCCGCGGCCCGTTTGAACATCTCCCCCAGAAATCCTTGAACATCCTTCAAATCACCTCCGGTCGAAACATTAACGGTGCGCTGACGTACTGTAAGTTTCTGTCTGAACATTTGATCGCCAACGGACACTCGATCACGATTCTGTGCCGCAAGGATGGTTGGATTGAGCACCAAGATATCCCCGGTGCGAAATTCTTTCACTCGGAAATGGATCGCACGCCCGCCGAAATTCAGCGCGTCAGCGACTGGATGCAGCAGCAGCGATTCGACGTCATCCACACCCACATGAGCCGCGCCCACTCCTTCGGCGTTCTGTTGAAAATAAAAAACGGTGTCCCCG
Organism: uncultured Pirellulaceae bacterium; assembly: GCA_964408465.1. Taxonomy (GTDB): domain Bacteria; phylum Planctomycetota; class Planctomycetia; order Pirellulales; family Pirellulaceae; genus Mariniblastus. The sequence goes on along the minus strand of CAYOZV010000119.1, from coordinate 1,478 downwards.
TCATCGCCACGGCGCATAATCGCTCGTTCCAACTGCATTGGAAGCTCAACGATTACGTCATCGCCAATTCCAACGCGACGTGTCGTTACCAAAAACGAATCAATCTGGTGCCCAGTCGCCGGATCGAAACGGTCCACTGCTTCACTGATCTCCAGCGTTTTCACACGATCACCGAACTGAGCAAACGAAGGATCCGCCGCCAGCTCAGAGCCCGCCAGGAAGATCTTTTGATCGGTGTGGTCGGCGAGGTGGTAAAACGAAAAGGTCACCTCTACCTGTTTAAGGCACTTGCCGAAATTTCCAAAGCGGTGCCAAATTTCAAGCTGGTGTTATTAGGCCGATTCAAACGTGAAGAAGCTTACGTGAAACGCATGCGGCGGGTTTTGCTCAAGAGTAATATGTTGGGCAAAGTCAAATGGCTGGGGCTGAGGTCGAACGTGGAGGAGTATATGGCGACGTTTGATTTAACCGTCGTGCCCTCGATTGAAGAGCCCTTGGGGTTGGTCGCATTGGAGTCATTAGCGGCGGGGACTCCTGTTGTCGCATCCAACACCGGTGGGTTGCCGGAGATCATTCAGCATGGCGTGAGCGGCCTGATCGTGCCGTCCAAACGCCCTGCCGCACTCGCCAAGGCCGTGATCGAACTGGCCAACGATCCGCAGCGCCGAATGCAAATGGGCCACGCGGGTAAGTCGTTCGTTTTCGAAAGCTTCGATCCCCAAACGCTTTCGGACAAGGTGGAAGGCATCTACGAACGTGTCATTGGTAACCTTCCCGCCCACCGTCGCCGCGCGGCGTAACCCTGCCAGGCCGCCGCTAAATGTAAGCGGCACGTCGCAAGCCGTCCGGTGACGCAGCGCCCCTCAAGGCCTCGCGAAAAACGTAGTGGATCTTGTCAAAGATCCTGAAGCTCCTCTTCCCCCGCAGGATCTTTAACAAGATCCACTACGCGCTATCAGGTGATTGATAATAAAAGAAATTGAAGGCTCCCAAACGCCTGCCCTGACGCTCGGCACCGGAGCTGTATACCGCCAAAGCAAATACCGTCGGGCCAGCCCCCACTTCTGCAAACAAAAAGCCCAAAGGCCAAATGGCCTCGCAAAAACGTAGTGGATCTTGTTAAAGATCCCGAAGCTCCTCTTCCCCCGCAGGATCTTAAACAAGATCCACTACGCGCTATCAGGTGATTGATAATAAAAGAAATTGAGGGTTCCAAACGCCTGCCCTGACGCTCGGCACCGGAGCTGTATACCGCCAAAGCAAATAC
>CAYOZV010000119.1:0-111 GCA_964408465.1 uncultured Pirellulaceae bacterium | reverse complement strand
GTCGGGCCAGCCCCCACTTCTGCAAACAAAAAGCCCAAAGGCCAAATGGCCTCGCGAAAACGTAGTGGATCTTGTCAAAGATCCTGAAGCTCCTCTTCCCCCGCAGGATCT
>CAYOZV010000118.1:6576-15109 GCA_964408465.1 uncultured Pirellulaceae bacterium | reverse complement strand
CACCGACGCCTGCCGGCTAATCGTTAAACTGACGCCATGGCTGTGTGCCAAACAAATCAGTCCATTGAAGGGTATTGCTTTTAAGCATCCATCTATCTCACTTAACCTTCACGATCGAAGGATCATAATCTTCTGGCGGCTGGTATCCCAAACACGCGATCGACGTTGCCGCGAGACTGCTGATGCCCAGCCCTTGTTCGCCGCTGAGCTTCAAATCTGATTTACCACTGCAATCGTAGATGTAGCAGGGAACCGGGTTGAGCGTGTGGCTGGTTTTCATTTCGGGATTGCCGTCAGCGTCAAGTTTTGGTTTCCCGTCTTTGCCCATGGCGTGCATTTCGTCAGCGTTGCCGTGATCGGCCGTCACGATCAGAATCCCACCGGCCGGCTTGAGCACTTTCAAAATTCGCGCCAAACACAAATCGACCGTTTCGACGGAAATCTGCACCGCCAATAGATTCCCCGTGTGCCCCACCATGTCGCCATGGGGATAGTTAACTCGAATGAAATCATGTTTCTTATTTTCAATCGAATCGAGAATCACATCGGTGATTTCGCCACCTTTCATCCACGGACGTTGCTCAAAGGGCAACAGGTCAGATGTGATCTCAACATAGTCTTCTTTGGCTTCATCAAACTTCCCGCTGCGATTACCGTTGAAGAAGTAGGTGACGTGACCGTATTTCTGCGTTTCGCTGATCGCTAATTGACGCACGCCGGCATTGGCCAGGTACTCGCCCATCACGTCTTCAATTTCCGGTGGTGACACCAAATACTGTTTGGGGATTTGCAGTTCAGCTTCGTACTGCATGATGCCGGCGAACTGAACCTTGGGAACTTGCCCTCGATCAAACTCGGTCAAATTCTCTTCGTCGAACGCACGCGAGATCTCGATAGCGCGATCGCCACGAAAGTTCAACAGAACAACGCTGTCACCGTCAACGATGGGGCCGACGGGTTTACCGTCGCGCGTGATGACAAATTCTTTGAGGTCTTGGTCAATCACGCCCGGCGTTTCTGCCCGCAGCGTCTCAATAGCGGATGCCGCTGTTTCAAACTGCCGGCCTTCGCCCCGCACGTGCGTATTCCAACCGCGTTGGACCATCGGCCAATCCGCGTTGTAACGATCCATCGTGATGTACAAACGCCCGCCGCCGGAGGCAATGCAATAATCGAAATCGCCCGACTGATTGATGGAGGCTAAATGTTCCTCCAGCGCAGAGACATACTCCAGCGCCGACATGGGCGGTACGTCGCGCCCATCCAACAGCGTATGAACACGCACTTTTTTGATGCCCTGTGACTGAGCCTGTGAAAGCATGTTCAGTAATATATCAATGTGTGAATGAACGTTGCCGTCGGATAACAATCCAATAAAATGCAGCGTATTGTCGGCTGCGATCGCGCCGGTCATCTTCTGCCAAACGTCACCCTTGTAAATATCACCTGACGCCACAGCGCGTTTCACCAACAGTGCGCCTTGGTCAAATACGCGTCCCGAACCGATCGCGTTGTGCCCGACTTCGCTATTGCCCATGTCATCATCAGACGGCATTCCGACCGCCGCGCCGTGCGCTTTGAGCGTCGTGTAGAGTGCGTTTTCTTTCAACCAATCTAGCGTCGGCGTAGAGGCGTGCGCGACCATGTCGCCCGCATCGCCTTGCCCGATGCCGACGCCATCCATAATGACCAAAACGACCGGCCCGTCGGGCGCGTTATAATTTTCAAGTTTCTTCAAAGGGTTCATAGTTAATTTTGTTGCTAGTGTCGTAAGGAAAAAAATAAATGCTTCGCTGAAATCACAATTAATTGGTCAGCGGCACTTCTCGGTTACTCAGTCGGAGCCGCCAAATCAACGGCGACGATCTCTTTGTCATTTCGAGCAAACAACGTTCGGTCGGCGTAGGCCGGATGGCTCCACACAACAGCGCGTCCGAACGCTTCGCCGGTCGGCTGCAGCACGTGGAAACTGCCCAGTGATTCAAACTTCTCACGTGTCATTTTCGCCATCACCAAATCGCCAACTTCGTTCATGATGAAATAAGTATCAGTGTCGCCGATGCGCGTCACAAAACCTGTACCGTGATTCACCTTGCGTGTCTCATCAGGACGCGTCGGCGCGAAAGTTTGCCAGAGTCTTTCGCCGGTTTGCGCATCCACCGCGAACAAGCACCCGATCCTACAGTCCGAACCATAAAGAACCCCATCTACAAACAGCGGCGTGGCGTTGGCACTGAAGATCGAAATCTTTGGGTTGCCCCGCCAAAGTTCCTTCGCCCCAGGTTTGTCGGTGGCTAACTCCATCATCAACGACGCACTTTTGATGCCGCTGGCGTACAGCAAATTCCCGTCAATCATCGGCCGCGCGATCGACATTTGATACAGCGGCTCGATCGGCAACTCCCAGTACTTCTGCCCGTCGGCGGGATTGAGACTGGCGACGCCTTTAGGGTGAAAAGCGATCAGTTGCCGTACGCCACCGGCGTCGATAATCGACGGTGGGCAGTATCCGGCTTCGGTGTCTAAGGCTTTCCATACCACATCGCCGGTCATTTTATTGAACGCAACGATGCCCTGTCCCTCGCCGCCGACCATCGTGTACAGAAGATCGCCGTCGACCAGCGGATGAGAGGCTTGCCCCCAGATAAGAATTTGTGCGTTGAAGTTCTCTTTTAAACTGGTTTGCCAGACAACTTCTCCATCTGCCATCGACCGGCATTGTAAATCGCCTTCGGCACCAAGCGTATAAACTCGATCGCCGTCAATCGTTGGCGTGCAACGCGGCCCGGCGGGATATGAAATGCTGTACGGACAGTCGTAAGATTTTTGCCACAGCACCTCTCCTGTCGCACCCTCCAACGCGGTAATCCGTTCGGCGCCTTGAAGTTCAACGCGTTTACCAGGATCGTTGAGAACTTCGCCTGCCGATTTAACGTAGTCAAACACAACGACCTTCCCGCCGGCAACCGCGGGTCCGGCGTAGCCTTCGGCGACGGGCTTTCGCCATTTGACCTTCAGCCCAGAATCGGGAATGGATGTGACAATTCCCGATTCACGATAAACGCCATCGCGCTGGGCCCCCATCCAAGCCGGCCAGTCATCGGCGCCGGCACTACTGATTAAAAACGGCATGATGACCAACGCGGCAAACGCCGCAGTCAGTTTTTCAATTTTAGCAAGTCGCAGAATGAGATTCTTCATGACGGCGTTTTCTCAAAAGAAGGTAAAACAAACAACCTGTAGGTTTTAACACATTCACCATTTTTTTTCGACCGAAGCACACCAACACTTATCATCGAATATCAGCCGATTGACACGCGCACCTACTGGAACGACGTCAATAAATAAACACAATTAGACATCCCCCAATGAACCAAAACGAAGAACGACTCCGTCCGTTTAATCGCGCGATACGCGGTTCAAATGCCAAGAATTCAGCCAATTACTTTTGATCCAGCCAACGCATTTGTGGCGCCGCACGGAATCACGCAACAGCAATTCGATTCTCTCGGTGCTAAACTTAACGCGTGTCGAAGGCAGATGATCGGCGAAGACCTGACGCCGTCCTCTGGCGGCAAGGACACCCTTGATCCCCAGCCACCCGACGGTGCCGGGTGGCATGAACTGCCTGAACGCATGCTGGATCACTATCAGTCAGATCGCGCCAACAGTGAACTTGACCAAGTTTTAAAAACCGCAAAACGGCTTTCCGCATTGGTCGACAAAGTCTTGGTGCTTGGCAGCGGACAGCCTTTTGTCGCTGCCGGCGCGATGATGCAAACTTGCTGCGACCCCTATCACAACGAAATGACTCGCGGACAGCGCGGCGGGCGTCCCCGAATGTACTTCGCAGGCGACCACGCCGACAACGATTGGACCCAGGCATTGCTCCAATTTCTGCAGGCCGATTCGCGCGGTGACGGGCCCGAAGGAAATTGGGGCATCATCGTCATCTCGAAAAATGGAGATGCGTTAGATATCTCTGCGGCGACTCCTCTTTTCATGGATGCCTTAAAATCTAAAGTTGGCGAAAATTGGTTATCCCAGTTCGTCGCTTTGCCGCCCAGAGAGACGCAAACGCCGGCCGGCCGAGCAACCGAAATTAACGGCAAGCATCGTGACGTCGCATCCGATGGCAGCGGTGAACGTTTCGGCGTTTTTACGCCGATGGGGTTGTTGCCGGCGGCGGTCTTAGGAATTGACATTGTAAAAATGCTAGAAGCGGCCTGCGCGATGAACACTCACTTCCAAACGGCAAAATTTGGAGAAAACGCGGTCATGGACTACGTGGCCGTCAATTACTTATCAGAGGTCAACAATGGCTCCGACACGCGCGTGCTTTCGGTGTGGAACAAGTCCCTAGAAGCAACCAGTCTTTGGTACGATCAACTATTGACCGGAAGTTTAGCAAAGCGTGCCAAAAACATTTTGCCGCTGATCGGTGCTACCTCAGCAGACGCGCCCGTCTCAGCTCAATCAAGCCAGAAAAACCCGCGCAAAAATGTCGTCCATAATGTGATCGTTAATTCTTGGCGTCAGGAACCCTTGGCGATCGGTAAAAGCCAATGGAATCAAGCCCCCTCGAACAAACTGGCTGATAAAACATTGCCGCAGATCGTAGACGCCGCCGTCAAGAGCGCGAATTTAGCTTATAAAGAACAGGGTCGTCCGACGACCGACATTCATCTTCCCGCCGCCGACGAAGTTGGACTGGGCCAGTTGTTTCAAATGCTAATGTTGGCGACAGTAATGGAGGGGCGGTTGTTGGGAGTCAATGCAGACGGCTCAACTAGCGCGAAATAGAATAAAACACATGAACCAACCGATGCGTGCAAGCGTAACGGCATAGCGAGGCACACTTTTTCACCTCCTGTTTACCTTCTGTTTATTAATTAGCTTTCCTCTTAAAATTTGATGTACGCTCATCTCCACTGAACCTCCGAGGCAATATGTTTGACGATTCAAAAACGCATCCACCCTTTGGCGGTACTCTGGTACAGCATTGTGGCGTGGTGATTGTTGTGATGTTGCTGGTGACGCTCTTGGGCGACCGGTTGCAAGCACAAGATGCCAACGACCAACTGCGGTGGCGTTTCCAACCGGGGCAGCGTTTCGAAGTTTCGCTGATCAAGACCGGCAACGTGCAAACCCAAGTCGACACGCGCATTCGGAAGGTCGAAATTGAATCACAATTGGAGTTCCAGTGGAACGTCATCAAAGTTGCCCAGCGGGAAACGACGATTGAACAAAAACTGACACGCGTGGTTTTAGAATCCGGAGCCCCCGGTGATGTTTCTGCTCAACGGCTCTCCTATGATTCATCCAATGTGGTTTATAAAAAAGGAATCTCAAACACGGTCGCCAATCAGCTGAAACCACTGATTGGGTTAACTTATCAGTTTGTTATTTCTGATCGAGGCGAAGTGAGATCCGTAATGATCGCCGCAGACCAGCAACACATCGTCGAGGCAATCCCGGCGTCGTTGCCGATCAAGGACTTGCTGACGTCCGAGGGCCAGCAATCGAATCTAGGCGCTGCGACATGGGTTTGCCCTGAAACGATGGCCCAAGACCGCACGTGGAAAACCAAGCAACTACTGGATTCGGAACTGGGAACCTACAACCGAATCAGCCGCTACACCGCCGGCGAACCTGAAGATGAAGTGGTCCAAATTGAATTCGTGACCGACGTTAAACACGATCCCAAGATGGCGCTGAAGATGTTCGAAGGAAAAGGGCGCATCGAATTTGACACTGCCGATGGCTACGTACGCAGCAGCGAATCATCGACTCGCATGACGACTGAATCTCCCTATCGCGATTTGGTTGTCAAAACAACAATTGAAATGGCGTCTGAATTGAAAATGGAAAAGCTAAATTGAGCACAGATTTTACGACCGTGGCCAAAGTTGGCGACATCGAAGAAGGAACCGGAAAATCCTTTGAGGTTGGCGATCGAATCATTGCGATCTTCAACGATGGTGGAACCTACCGCGCCATTGATGACATGTGTCCGCACATGGGGGCGTCGTTGGCGACAGGTTTTCTCAATGAATCCGAAGTTTCCTGTCCGTGGCATGGCTGGCGTTTTGATGTCCGCGATGGAACATGGTGCGACAATCGCAGCTTAAAGACCGACGTGTTCCAAGTGCGTGTCGTGGGGGAAGAAATTCAGGTCACCGCAACGCCAGTGATCGACGCCAAAGATCAGTTGGACGCCAACCGCGAAAGTGAAAAAAAACCCGAGTGACTCTTACGTAGCGGACGAGGCTATGGGGCCGGCGGGTGGGAAACGCGTTGGCTCAAATTTCGAAGTAACGCAACCTTGGATCGTTAGGCTGGGACTCCTCCTGCCCTCCGCTACCGAAAAAAACAAAATGAACAGCCCTGATTCCAATGACGTATCAATAAAGCAGTTCCAAGATCTGATTCGAAAGATGTACTTCGAAAAAGATCAAGCCCGCGGGATTCCCGGCACGTTCATGTGGCTGGCAGAGGAGATCGGTGAACTTTCATCCGCATTACGGGAAACCGAACATTTGGCGGAGCAGTTAAAACTGTCGCCCGCTGCGGACACGCAAACCAAGCACGACGCGGTCAAAAACAACTTGGAACAAGAGTTCGCCGATGTGTTTGCTTGGCTGGCGACGATCGCCAATGTTGCCGGCGTTGATTTGTCGGCCGCCTTGTTCAATAAGTACGGAGCGGGGTGTCCCGGCTGCGGCAAATTCATCTGCGATTGTCCCGACGCGGAAAAGCCTTAAGACGTTTTCTACAGATCCGTTTTCACAAAGAGTGCGGTGGATCTTGTCAAAGATCCGGCCGAGAGAAAGATCTTTAACGAATCACTAATGGCTGATCGAGCGTTTTTGGATTAAGCTTTTAGCGTTCACTCGCCGCCGTTTTTTAAGCACCATTTCCTAAGCGTCATTCCTCTCGCTAATCGAAGCTATTGCCATCGAAAGAACTTCAACATTGGGCACCTCTTCAAAACTGTGCAAAGCCCCCTCGTTGTACGCGGCTTGGTTGATCATATGGTTACTGTGCTCCCTTGCGCCGCAGGCTGCCGCTGACGTCAATGATGCCGATTTTGGTTTTGCCGGCCAGGTGAAACTTGGCCATTGGGTGCCGATTAAATTCTCACAAAACTGGATCGGTGATGCGGATGCTTACGCCATCACAACCATCGACGGAGACGAATCACCCGTAACCTACACTGGGCGGCTGAACGAGCAAAATACGGCCTACGTTCGGTTTGGCAAAAAATTCGGCAATGCGAATTTCCAATTCCTCAACGATGGCGATGTCATCGGCGAGTATCAGCGGGACAAGTCGGATTTTGAAGATCTAAAGTTCTCCAAATCGACCGTGCTTTTGTCGGTCGTTGTTGGAGACGATTCATTGGCGGCCAGGATCAAATCTGCTATCGCGACCGAATCAGCCAACGACCAAACGCTGACGGTTGTCGTGCCGTCTTTTTCTCAACTGCCCACCGACGCCATCGGCTGGCAATCGGTGAACCGATTAATTATTTCCGCATCATCTGCCCAAGGCATTAGCCGGGCCCAACCAGAACGGCTCAATGCGATCAATGATTGGGTGAAGGCCGGTGGCGATCTAATCATCATCGGAGATCCAAGCCGCCCCAGCCTATTCCAAGACCAAGGACCATTCGCAGCGCTGCTACCTGGTGAAGTCGTGGGCACCGTCCCGATGCGCACCAGTCGTGACCTGGAGCGTTTTATCAGCAATGGCCGCCGCCAACTAATTGGTCGCGATGACCAACCGCTGCCGATGCTGGAGTTGAAACCGTCGCCTGCGGCGGTGGTCGTAGCCGCCACCGCCAACCGTCCGATCCTGGCACGATCTGCCAAAGCCTTCGGACGCATTTCATTCTGCGCGCTGGACTTGGCCGGCGATCGACTTTTGCAATGGCCCAGCCACACCGAATTGGTTGAAAAAGTGGTGGCCACGAACGATCAACGGACCAGCCAATCGACGCCCAAGGAACCGCGCCGATCCAAGATCGGGCTAACCCATTCTGGGTATACCGACATGTTAGGCCAGTTGCGGGTTCCCCTGGATGACTTTTCGACGGTACAGTTTCTACCATTCACATTGGTCGCCGTTTTGATCACGCTGTATATTTTGTGCGTCGCGGTGGGGGACTATTTCCTGCTGAACAACGTTTTGAAAAAGATGGAGTTGACTTGGATTACGTTTCCATTGATGGCGTTGCTGTTTTGTGCTCTGGCGATTGCCATTTCAACATGGACGCGTCCCAGTCAGCTGCAGATCAACCAAATGGAGATCGTTGATTTTGATTTAGTGGATGGATCATCCCGTGGCACCGCTTGGGTAAATCTCTACGCTCCCAAAGGAGAGAAAGTCAACATCGACCTCGACTCTCAAACATCTTTCGGCTTAGACATCGGCGGTCAGACGGTCAGCTGGCAAGGCTTACCTGGCGACGGGCTTGGCGGCATGGAGAATGAAGTCAGCACCGGTTTCAAACGGCTGCCGTATCAGCAAA
>CAYOZV010000118.1:0-6476 GCA_964408465.1 uncultured Pirellulaceae bacterium | reverse complement strand
CAACTTCCGAACAAAACGGTGGCGGACTGAACGTTTCGATGGAGGGACTGCCTCTGCAGGTCGCTTCGACGAAGCCGTTGTTGATCAAGTACCGGATCGCCAACCCAACTAGTTTTTCCAGCCAGCTTTCCTATTCGCGCGATCGCTTAGAGGGCACGTTTAAAAATCCACTATCGGTGCCGATTTACAACGGCAAAATATTTTTCGGTGACTACGTTTATTTGTTGAAGAAACCGTTGCTGCCGGACGTGGTGACGCTGATTGAATCCGACACCAAGGAACGAACGATACGCAGCTACCTCAACCGTCGATCGGCCAAAGGCGAAGCGGGCAACGACGTCGGCCGGAGCCAAAATCGTCCTTGGGATCCCGACGAGAAAAGCCTGACTCGGATCGCGGATGTGATGATGTTCTTCGAAGCGGCCGGTGGGCAGGGGTACACGGGACTGACCAACGGTTACCATCGCGAAATTGATTTTTCGCGGTTGCTGCGTTTGGGCCAAGCCGTCTTGGTAGGGCAAACGGAGGCCGGAAGTCGAATCAAAATCAATGGACAGGATGTTTCGGACCGTTACGATTCCAATATCACGATGGTCCGCATGGCGCTGCCGGTATCCAACCGGTGACCGACCCATGACAGAACAAATGCGGACAACTCAATAGGTTTCACTCATGATTAAAACCGAAAATCTAACTCGCAAATATGGCGACATGTTTGCCATCAAAGGCATTGAACTTGACTTGCAACAGGGCGATCTTTTCGGCTTCATCGGTCCCAACGGAGCGGGAAAAACCACGACCATGCGGATCATCGCCACGCTGACCGAACCGTCGTGGGGCGAGGCGTACGTTTGCAATCATTCGATCTATAACGAACCCAAGGAGATCCGCCGCCTTGTTGGGTACATGCCGGATTTCTTCGGCGTGTACGACGATATGAAAGTGATTGAGTATCTCGAGTTCTTCGCCGCCGCCTATCGAATCACCGGTCCGGCCCGGCGCAAGAAGTGCGATGAGATGTTAGAGATTGTCGATCTTGATTTCAAAAGAGACGCTTTTGCCAATACGCTGTCGCGCGGCCAGACGCAGCGTCTGGGGCTGGCCAGAGTCCTGCTCCACGACCCGCAAGTCTTACTGTTGGATGAACCGCTAAGCGGCCTCGACCCGCGGGCTCGGATCGAGATGCGGAACCTGCTTCGCCGTTTGGGACAAACGGGCAAAACGATCATCGTCTCCAGTCACATCCTGCCCGAACTGGCCGACGTTTGTAATAAGATCGGGATCATCGACCGCGGCGTGATGAGCGTTTCGGCGGAGGTGACCGAGGTGATGAAACAAGTGCGCGACCGCACAATTTTGCAGATTGGTGTTTCCGAGGAAACGGACAAGGCATCTTCGGCGCTCGCGGACCACCCTTTGGTTGACTCGGTAGCCGAGGGTGATGGTTTCTTGGTCGCCACACTGATCGACAACAGCAGTGACTACTCAGATATCCCCTCGATGCTGATCAAAGAAGGTTTCCGTATCCGGCTCTTCCGAGAGGAAGAGATTAATTTGGAGTCAGCGTTTATGGCGCTGACCAAGGGGACCGGTGCGAACTTTTAGGCCACCGAGAGTGCCTGCCACCGTGTACCAATTTCAAACTATTTAAACGATTGCATCTATACAATCTAAATCGCTGCCGGTCCGCGTTCTCCGGTGCGAATACGGATGCAATCCTCCAGTTCGACCACGAAGATTTTTCCGTCGCCGATCTGGCCGTCTTCACCGGATCGCGCTGATTCCTGGATCGCGTTGACGGTGGGTTGCACGAATTCATCGTTGACGGCGATTTGAAGTTGAATCTTGCGGCGCAATTTCATCGCGATGTCTTCGCCGCCAACCAACTCCTGCTGACCATGCTGACGCCCGAAGCCTTGGCAGTCCATGATCGTTAAACGAAATACGGAGACCTTGCTGAGCGCCGTTTTCACGTTCTCAAGTTGATGAGGTTTGATAATGGCAAGGATCAGTTTCATGGCTTTGGGTACACGTCACTAGCGCGTCGATAAATAGAAACAATAACCAAGATATGCGGCCAGCATAATCACGCCTTCCACACGCGATATCTTTCGGCTTCGGGTCATCATAACCCATCCGCCCCCAGCGGTACCAAGCATGACCGCCAAATCGATCCAATTCAGTTGCGTCGTCTCAACCGATTTTAAGGCGGCGGTTAAACCACCAACGGCCAATATGTTAAAGACACATGAACCCACGGCGTTGCCGACGACGATATCTCCTTGCTTTCGCCACGACGCCATCACGCCTGTCGCCAGTTCCGGTAACGAAGTGCCAAACGCAATCAGGCTCAGCGCGATGATTGCTTCGGGGACGGCCAAGCTTTCGGCGATCGCTTTGGCGCCCACCACCAGGCGGTCCGAACCGAAAAACAGCAGGAAAATCCCCAACAGAATCAAACCTCCATTGATCAGCAATCGCTTATTGCCGCCTGCTAAAACAGCTTCCACCTCTTCAAGGCTGAGCGTTTCATCGTCGAGGCCACCGTCAGGATTGCGTCTGGCCTGAATGATGCTAAAGACCACGTAAATCGTAATACCAAGGAACAGAATCGAACCTTCGACTTGCGACAGCAGCCCACCATAGATCATCCCCGCAAAAACCAGCGATACGGCCATCAAAATTGCCATCTCGCGTTTGATAATTTGCTGATGAATGGTCAGCGGATAGATGATCGCCGACGCCCCCAGGACCATCGCAATGTTGCAGATGTTGGAACCGACAATATTGCCGATCGCTAAATCACCCTCGCCTTTGTAGTTCGCCTGAAGGCAGACCAACAGTTCCGGAGCACTGGTCCCAAAAGCGACGACCGTCAGACCGACCACCAGTGGCGAGATGCCAAATTTAATAGCGATCTCGGAACTACCTTTGACAAGCCATTCCGCGCCGTAGTACAGCAGCACCAGGCCGAGCATGACCCAGCCAAAATTAGCCCAAAATAGCAATGGTTTGTCCCTGTTTGATTTGAAGTTATGCCGGCTGAGAGTTTGTGTGAGTTTCGCACTCAGCAGCCAAGTTATATAACAGTCGTGAAATCAATGGCAGGGGCAGCTTATCGGCCTACTTCGGCGGCAAAACCAAACTAACGCTTGGGGGTCCAGAAGTCGTTTTCTGCTGACAGTTCATGGGCCACGCGGACAGGTCGCGCCACTTGGGATTTGGCTGCTTGAGATTCAATCTTAGGTAACTGGCGGCGGTACACAGGTGAGACTTCGGCCACCGGAGAGGAATCTTGGGAAACTTTCTTGGTAATTGCTGACACCGTTTTACCTGCTGTCGAACGAACCGTTGGTTTCGCGGAAAACGCCGGAGCTGATTTGGCTTCCCTTAGTGCCGAGACCTTAGACGAGGTTTGTTGCGTGTAGGAGAATCCTTTATCCGAATTGCTAAAATCCGATTGACTCAAACCAGAATTGATCCTCGTTTTGGTCGAAAACTGAGCGGACGACTTCGAGGTCGTTGGTTTTTCGGGCAAGCTGGCGACAGACGCCGCTTTGGGTGCCGGCTTTAGTGAAGAACGGACTTTCGTTTTGCTGGAGAAAGACGACGGTATTTTCGGCAACTCCGCTTTGCCAGAGGATTTGCCAACCGTGGAGGCTACGGGGTTAAAATCCTTTGACGAACTGTCTTCTTCCTCGGTGGAAAACACGGAGGTCAGCCTGGTTTCGGTTGGCAGCGCGGATTGGAACTGGCTGTCACGAACCGACGATGAGGCAGCCGGTGCGCTGTAAGACTTTTTCGAAGCGAACATCTCCTGATCGTTATCAAGCGCAGATGGCACCGATGATTTGGCAGGTAACGGCGTCGCAGCGGCAAACGTGATGGGGTCGTCGTCCTTTTTCGAAAACGAAGGTAGCGAGTCGCTGAAGCTTGGCACCTGCCAGTTGCTTGCCCGATACGCGGTCTCGCTACGCATCGGATTGGAAAATGGATTGAGCCGACCGGTTAGATCTTTTGTCTTTTGAAACCACGATGACTTCTTGGCCGCTGGCATTGGCACTGCGGCGTTGGCGTAAGAATTAAAATTCTCTCCCGCGGTCGTCGCAACGCCGACATTGGAGCTTTCGATGTAGGTGTCTCCCTGTCGGATATACTTTTTTCCTTCATCGTAGATGACCGATGGCATGCTTTCAAAACTTGGCGTCGGGGTCGCAATCGTTTGGCTGGTGGTGAGATCACGCGCCGGAGTCGCAAAGGAGGACTGTACTGCATTCACGGCAGATTTAGCTGTTTTGGCAACCGACCGCACGCTGGTTTTGGAGCGCCAGGGGAAGTCTAACTTGGCATCTTGAGCGTTTGCTACGGCAGAGCAATCCGCCGCAGAACATGCAACGGCTAACGCAATCGCAAGCACACTTGATTTTGAATAACGCATCGAACTCTCCGGTATAGCATCGTCAGGGTGAAACGGATTAGTCGCGTTTCACGCTTTAGTAATGTCGTACGGTTGGTATCGGAAACGCGTGTTGCAGCGGTGAACCGGTCTTTTCGAATTCGGGTTGGTCCGCTTGGTTAGGATGTAGGAATTGTTCTGGGAATTTCATTAAGATCCGTTACAAGCCGTGACGAGCCCCCAATCCAAATCGCGGCCGCAACCGGAATAGATTAACATGAAGCCTCGCATCCGTTTGAACCTGGACCAGAAGCCACGGCATGGACTCTCCACCGAAAAATCATATCCACGCCCTCACAGGGATTAGATTCGTGGCTGCGTTTGGTGTATTCGTCCACCACATCTTGGGCAAGCTTGGGTGCGTATTCTTCAACTGCCCCTTTGGCGACGGTGGCGTCACGTTCTTTTTCGTACTCTCGGGGTTCATTCTGACGTACGTGTACGCGGATCGTTTGACGGGGTTTGGTGATCTGCCACGATTCTATTTCACTCGTTGGGCGCGGATCTGGCCGTTGCATGTGGTGATGCTGGCGGTCTATATCTTTTGCTTTATGAAACTCCAGCATATTTTCAACAATGAACAGCCGGCGCGCCGATTGATTGCAAATTTGTTCTTAGTGCAAAGCTGGATTCCCAATTACTCTTGGTGCTTTTCTTTCAACAGTGTCAGTTGGAGTATCTCGACCGAAGCATTTTTCTATCTGATGTTTCCGCTGCTGGTGCTCGGGCGCGGCTGGTTTTGGATCAAGTATCTGCTGGGCACGGTGGGAATTTTGATATTCATCGCCGTCGTTTATGCTTATTCGGATTCAATTCACGCAACCGGTTGGGCATCGGTGAATCCGTTGGTTCAATGTTTTCCATTTGTGAGGTTGTTTGAGTTCATGACGGGAATCGCCGTCGGTCATCTGTTTCTGGCGCGTCCGAATTTGGCGATGCGCGAACGTCGTTTTTGGCAGGATTCTCTGATCGAGATTGGGGCGATCGGTTTGCTTTGTGCCTATTACCACTGGCAATTTAACTACCCGCGTACCGTTGAACTGCCGCAGATGTTCCATGTCCTGCAAGCCAAAATTGGCCCGGTGCTGTTTTACGCGTTGTTGATTTTCTTCTTTTCGCACACGCGCGGGATCTTCGGCTGCTTGATGGGCAGCCGGATCATGGTGTATCTCGGTGAGATTAGTTTCGCTTTTTACATGGTCCATTTGATCGTGATTCAGTTGCTAGAACGATACGACTTTCAACCGATGCCGATGTACTGGGGCGGGCTTTTTGGGGCCGCGTTAGTGTTATCAATCGCGGCGGCTTCCCTGCTATATCACTTCGTAGAAATTCCAGCCAAGAACACCCTATTGGCGCTACGGGATCGCGGTTTGAGTGCGGCAGCGGTGAAAGCTTACTCCGGATTTAAGGCCGCGATTGCGCGCCCGGTGGTGTGGGCTGCGGCGGTTGCCATCGCAATAACCATTTTCATTCTGCAAGGCTGGTCGCTTGATCGAATGAAGGATCAAGAAACCACTGGAATCATTCGGGGCACCGAACTGTTCGATGAACCCATTCATTTTGCAAACGACGCGGTTCTATTCGGGCTGGTCGCCAATGACGAAGGACCCGCTGTTGAAGTTGAACTGCTGTGGGTGAAAAAACGAGACGAAGGCCGGGCCTTGTTGGTAGAAGTGTTTTCGCAAGACGACAAACGAATTGACATGGTCGGGGGTACGCAGAGGGAGTTTGCCCAAGCACCCGTTGGCGAATTGTTCGTGGAAAGAATTCTTATTCCCAAAGAGAAATTCGCCGACCAAGATCGGTTGTGCGTGGCATTTTTCAGCCCCGAAGAAAAGATGGCATTCGTCTCTGACGGCCCAAGAAGTTTTTACAATCGGCGGCTGGATGTTTATACCGCCGATGTACGAGAGAAGGAATGAGTACCCGGTACCCAGTACCCAGTACCCAGTACCCAGTACCCGGTACCCGGTACCCAGTACTCATTACTCGGTACTCGGTACTCCGCACTCGGTAC
>CAYOZV010000117.1:0-15116 GCA_964408465.1 uncultured Pirellulaceae bacterium | reverse complement strand
ATGATGATCTGCGCGTTGGGGCGCTGAGTTGGTGTGGAAAGGGACTGCAAACATACACCGTTGTTTTAACGGATTTGACAGATTCCGACGATAGCGAACCGGAAATCTCAATTCTCGTAGCGGATTTTTTTAAAAGGATCCTGCGGCGGGTCTAGCTTGAGGATCCTTTAAGAAGATCCACTCCCACAGACCGGCGGGAACAGGCCTTTGGTCGGAGGTTAGACGGCTGAGTCAGATTTTTGTTCGTCAGATAAACGGTCCAGCGATAGCGCCATTCTATTAAGTACCCGGTCGCGTCCCAGAATCTCCAACGTATCGAACATGCCAAAACCGGCGGCCTTGCCTGTCACCGCAACCCGCAACGCGTGAATAATGTCACCAATTTTGATGCCTTGGGTTTCACAAAAACCTTTGATGGCCGTTTCTAATTCAGTCGCGACAAACTCTGGGTGAACGTTGAGTACCTTGTACAGTTCGCCGATCAAAAATCCTGCCTGTTCCGGTTTGACCATGCGTTTCTGCCACGCTTTTTCGTTGTAGCTCAACTGGTCGTCTGGGGTGAAGAAGTCGTCAAATTTGAGAATGTCGCCGGCCATCGACAGACGATCACCGGCCGCTGCGATAATGTCCTTCATCATGGCCAAGTGGTCACAGTCCATCGGATCGTCGGTGACGTTGGCCTGCTCAAGATAGCTCTTGCACAGCTTCGTCTTGCGTTTCAAAGGAACGTCGTCCATGTAGCGGCCTTGAAACGCCTGCAGTTTCTGCGGATCGAAACTCGCGGCCGATTTGACGACCCTCTCCAACGAAAAATGCTCCAGCATCTGCTCGCGCGAAAACATTTCGGTCTTGTCGTCCAATGACCATCCTAATAACAACAAATAGTTATTCACCGCGTCGGGAACGAAGCCAATCTTTTTATAAAAATCCACCAGCACTGGGCTGAAGGTGGCCGGATCGGTCTCCAATCCAATCCGCTCCGCGACGTCGGCTCCGGATTGGTACAAACGTTTGAAGTCTTTATTGTTTAGGTATTCGGCAATCTTTCGCTTGCTTAGTTTCTTCTTGCTGCCGGGTTCGGCGACGTAGGGAAGATGAGCGTACTTGGGCAGCGTGTAGCCTAACCCTTGTGCGATGAAAATTTGGCGAGGCGTATTGGAAAGGTGTTCGATGCCGCGGATGACATGCGTGATCTCAAACTCCGCATCGTCGACAACGTTGGCCAAATGGTACAAACAAGTGCCATCGGCGCGTTGGATCGCGTGGTCGGCTTCAGTGCTCCAGTCCACAGACACGTCGCCCACGACCAAGTCATTGAACTCACATTTACCCGCGCGGTGCATCTTCAAACGCACGACGAAACTGCGTCCTTGGGCTTCGAAGGCGGCGGCCTGTTCGTCCGTTTCGGCCATCCATTTTCGGCTGTAGACGAAATCGGTCTTCGCTTTTTCTGCCGCTTCTCGTTCGGCTGTCATTTCTTCGGTGGTCGCGTAATCGCGGTACGCGAGCCCGGCCTGCATTAATTTGGCAGCAGCGTCTTGATATTTTGTTAATCGTTGCGACTGAAAATACGGCTGGTGTGGACCGCCAACTTCGGGGCCTTCGTCCCAGTCGATGCCCAGCCAGCGGAACCCGTCTAGGATTGGCGCAAGCGCTTCTTCTTGATTGCGTTGCTGATCGGTGTCGTCGATGCGGAGAATGAACTGCCCACCGGCTTGTTTGGCCAGCAACCAGTTAAACAGCGCCGTGCGCACGCCGCCAATATGAAGATATCCAGTGGGCGATGGAGCGAATCGAGTGCGGACAGTCATGGGAAGCAATGAATTAAATGAGTTCTATGTTCGTGATGGCGAAGCCGTCGCCAGGCAGGGTAGGATTTTAGTTTAACTCGAACGAGGTGAGAACCGGTCGAGCGTCGCCTGCGGACGTCAATTAGGATCGCCCGTCGCCCAATCTTCCAGTCGCCCAATCGTTCCGTCAACTGCGGGGGGGGGCGTCGGCCGATCGGCGAGTGACGTCGATGGGCTGGGTTACGCCGCGCGTCGTTTGGCCTTCGCCGCCTTGCGGGCTCGGCGTCGTTCAGACTTCGACATCTTGATAACGGCTTCGTTGCCCGCATCATCGCGTTCTGAAGTCAGCGGCGAATCCGCAGCGGAATGTTGTGCCTCGCCTTGTTCAGCGGCCGCTTTTTGGGCTTGCTTTTGTTTTAGCAACGCTTGAAAGTCGCTCATCGTGGCCGATTTTTTCTTCGCCGTGTTCGAGATGGATGGGGGCTGAGCCGTTCGCGGTTGGGTGGGCGTGGCTTGGGGCGCGGCGGACTCGACGGTGGTCGGCTTGGCTATATTTTGTTGAACCGGCGTTTTTCTAGCAGACGTTTGCCTAACCGGCGTCTGCTGGCTAGGTTTGGTTTTGCTTGCCAATTTTGTTGATCTCTTACCAGCCGGTTGGCTCGCCTGGGTTTCTGCTTTGTGATTCTCATCCGCGGTCGAAACTGAGCGACTTTTCTTTGCCACGGTTGGGCGGTCTGACTGTTGCACTTCGGTCTTCCCCCGCTGTTTTACAGCGATCACGCCATGTGCGTGGAGGTACACAAAACGAACATATAACAAATGCGAAAGCAGCAGAGAAATCGTGGCCACCAACACAGCGTTGGGATAGGCCAGCGCCAACTCTTGAGAACCGATCCTCTGTTGTGCCCACTGTGTATTGAGCACCGTCGAAATAGCGACCGCCAACCAAGCAACCACCAACATCGCGAAAGCTGATCTCGAGTTGCGTATCTCGTAAAGCATTCGTAACATCACCAACGCCAACAATGAGAGCTTGATCGTCATCGGAATCAGCGACTCGTTGGCGACCGACGTCAGCTGAGCCAATGAGGCCAGGTGCGCAATGATGGCTTCAAAATCCACGATCGCGGAGATGCTGGCGACGAAAAAGATCGGTGGAATGATCAGCCAGATGCGGTAGGTGCCCCCGTAATCATCACAGCGATGTTTCCGCAACGCGAAAATCTGCAAGCTGGCCAGTCCCGTCAGCCCCAACATCATCGAAAGCATCCAGCTGACCAGGGTGCCTGGGCCCGTCAGTGAAATGGCTCGCACGCTGGCCTGACCGATGTAGGGACGCCATGCGGGCGCGTAAATGTTCAGCACATTCAATCCCGCAATCAGTCCCAACAGAACCAGGCCAAAAAACGCGATCAGCCACATCCGTTTCGGAAAAAGATCCGTCGTCTTCAACTGGCTTCGTCGGTCTGCACCGAACGCGTAGGCACGCCGTGCCGATTCCGTTGTCTCCAACGCGGTGTTCTGGGCGATGGTAGAATCGTCTTCTTCCACGAACGTCGAAACATATTCTTCGCTCATTAATCGACGGCGGCGGTCATTGCGTCGGTTAATCATGCTGCTTTGAAATGATAAGAAAGTTGCTGCGTAACGGTGATCGGTGGCGACAAAATGTTTGTCGTGTCGAGGGTTTTCTGAAAAGAGCCTGACGTCTGTTTTGTCCGCAGGATTTTTTTAGATCTTCCACTAAGCTACATATCGGCGCTCCAGTTGATTTGAATTGAATGAATCAACTAAGTAGGTAGACACCGCGCGAATGGACCGAGTCAAATACGCGTCAAATACCCAGCAAAAAGTGCCAGCACAAAAAGTGCCAGCACGATCGACGCTACGTAACGGGATTTTTCAACGCGCCAACGGATTCTATTCTTACTTCTAAATCGTCGCCACGTTTTAAAAATCGCGGCGGCGTGCGGGCAGCGCCCACACCCGAAGGCGTGCCGGTGAAGATCAAATCGCCGACCTCCAGCGTCACAAATTGAGAAATGTGAGCGATCAGTTCGTCGATGGGGAAAATCATATCGGCAGTGCTTTGGTCCTGCATGACTTCTCCGTTGAGCAGCATTTGAACTTTCAAGTTTTGCGGATCAGGCACCTCTTCAGCCGTCACGATGCAGGGGCCTACCGGTGCAAAGGTGTCAAACGTCTTGCCCAGCAACCACTGCCCGCCCGGTTTTTCTTTCTGCCAATCGCGTGCAGAAATATCGTTGCCGCAGGTGTAACCAAAGACGTGCTCCAATGCCCTGCCGCGATCGATGAACTTACCCGGCGTTCCAATGACGACAACCAACTCGGCTTCAAAGTCGACCTTTTCTGTGATCAAGGGCAGCACCACGGCATCACGATGACCGCAAACGGCGGAGGAAAACTTGCTGAAGATAACAGGAAGCGTCGGCGCCGATCCGCCCATTTCCTGCGCATGAGAAGAATAGTTTTTCCCGACGCAGATGATTTTGGGGGGACGGACAATCGGCGGCGCCAGCCTGACAGAGTCGATGTCGATTTGTTTCAACTGGCGATTGTTGATGGCTGCTTGGATCTCGGTTTGCACCGCTGCTCCTCCGGCAATTAACTGCAAGGCAGAGCGCAACCCGAACGTTGCGGGCTCTAAGACGGCAAGGGTTGAATCAGACGTCTGGACCGCGACGAGGTGCTGGTCCCCCTTCAAAATTGTGCAAACCCGCATGGATAACCAAGGCAAAAGTTTAGAAAAAAAATCTGGAATCTGACAGCCTGAACGATCCTTACAGGCGTTGCGGTTTTTTGCAGAGAAGTTGTTGTTTACCACGCAAATCGCTCCGCCTGCAACAGAGAATCTACACTCTTCTAAGGACCGCCTTAGGCTGACGATACGTATTTTGTCATCCTTGACTCACTTTTGATACACCTAAAAAACGGTTGATGATTATGTCGAATCAAAACTTTGACGCGAACAGCCAAATTCCATCTTCCTCACAGCCCATTCCGATTGCGCAGCAATTGGAAGCACAAGCCTATCTTTTGCAGGTGCAGAATCAACGGATGAAGATGATCAACGCCGAAGAGGTGTCGATTCCCGCCCCCATTCGAAGCCAGATTCTGAAGCAGTCTGCGCCCGTTGAGCAACCGCGTACACGCGACAACAAAATGGATGCGTTCTTTTTACGCGCCGAGGAAGAAGAGCGTCAACGGCTTTTGGCCTCGCAGAATTCGACACCGCCAACGGCAGATCAAGCCGAGGATGCCCAAGCGATAGAGCCGGCCCAACCGGCCCAGGCGGAGGCCGAAGGCCATTCCTTCGATGCCGTGGCGAATCTCCAAACCCCTCAATCGTTTCAGCAAAACGAAACTCCGGTCATCGAATTGCCTCAGGTTGAGGTGACCCCAGAAGCGGCAGCTGCAGCACCAGAAACGGTCCCTTCTTCACAATTTAATGACGCAGAGCAATTGGAAAATGTAGAGCTGGATGAAGCCTCCGCGCTTGCACCGACACCCCAATCGCCCAGCCCTTTCGCTGCCGAGTCTTTTGTCGAGGGTCCTGCGGGACTCAATCCGATTACAGAGGGGCCTTCTCAATTTTCGACGCAGCAATACCTGCCGGCCGAAGCCACCGATCTTCCACCTTCGCAGGACGGCGATTGGCAAGCCTCGCCGCAACCGCCAAACTTCCTGCCTAAGGATGAATCGCCTGAACCTACGGGGGTGGTTGAGCCCAGCGGATCTGTCGAGCCTATGGAGTCGGATGATTTGACCGACGAATCTGCGCAGCGCCGTTTGACAGGCGCAGCCGGTCTGGCTGCAGCTGGAATGAGCGCGTTCGCATTCTTAAAGCAGGGGGAACCCTCTTCACACGCTGATCCTCAACCGGACGATGACCGAAACAATGACAACGGCGGCATTACTGGCGATGCAAGCGCGTTCCAGGAGAACACCGCATTGAACCCAACTCAGGCAGATGCTTTCGGCGGCGTCAATGCTCCGTCGGCGTGGACGCAGCAAGATGCTTCGGCCGGAAGTGATCCATTGCCAAGCACTTCTCAAAACACGTTCTCAAATCCTCAGCCGATACCCACCTCCGTCACGAGTGGACTTCCCCAAGACTTTGATGCCCCCCAACAGCCCGCCGCTGAGTCTGCGCGGGTTGAGGACCATGAACAAGACGTCCACTCAGATTTCACACCGCCAAACGACCCGCAACCGAACAACGAATTACCAAACGACCAACTGCCCGGCGACGTGCCTTCGATGCTGCCGCAGGACGCGGCCGGATTGGCCCTTCCAACTCCGCCGTCTTCGGATGTAATCGAAGATGCCGACGCTGAAATGGTGAATGTTGAAATTGAACACGCCGAAGATGCAAAAGATGAAAACTCAGAAGATGAAGACTTGCGAGCGGAGGCCGAGCGGCAAGCACTGCGTATCAAGGCCCAGCGCGCGAAAGAGTTGGTAGATGGACCCACCGCGCCGGCGAGGCCCTATGGCGCGGCGGCCTCTGGAATAGGCACCGCCGAAAATCAACAGGCAGCACTTGCCAACCTCCCCGAATTTTCGACAACCGCCGCTGCTCAGGTCGGAATCGAAGGCGCGCCACAGCCAGCGGTCACCGCCGCTGCCCCCAGTTTTCAATCCGCCCCAACGAACTCTGACGCTGGACATGAAGAGGGAGGGCGCTCCAACACGCGGCCGTTCCCGATGGAGTTGTTCAATTGCAAATTGCTGCGGAACTTACGTAGCGGCGTCGTGTTTGTCGACCATCAACGTCGAGTTCAATTGTGGAGCAAGGGCGCGGAGAAAATGACAGGGATCGTTTCCGATGCCGTCATCGAGCGTCCGTTGTATCCGCAGACCTTCAATTTGCGTTTCGAGGATGGCACCGGTGTTCCATTAAGCAAGTGCCCGATCGTTCAATGTTTAGAAACGATGGAAAACGTGACGGCCGATTACCGAACGCTCAACGCGGAAAACCAAGAAGTAAAAATCGAAGTTGCCATCACGCCCGTCATTGACAACGACCGCTTTCTCAACGGTGCCATTCTCATCTTCAACGATCACACGGTGGAGATTGACTTGCAACGGCAATTGAAAGATCTATACGAATTTTCTGTCTTGGATCCTCTGACTCAGGTCGCCAACCGTGCCGAGTTTGAGCGTGTGCTGGAGGAGTACGTGCGGGCGTTCAACCAGTCCGAATCGTTCCATTGCTCGATCATTATTTGTGACATCGACTTTTTCAAATCCATTAACGACAACTTTGGACATGCCATCGGTGACCAAGCGCTCGTTGCATTCAGCGAAATGCTAAGAAAGTACGTCCGCTCTCAAGATCTCGTGGCGCGATACGGTGGCGAAGAATTTGTCATCCTCTGTGCCGACTGCGATACCGATGCTGCGTTGCAACGCGCCGAAGAGATTCGAATCGGACTGTTTAAGACGCCGCAAAAAATGTTGGATGGGAAATCAATTTCAGCCAGTTTCGGCGTCTCCGAATTGCGCAAGGGCGACACCGCGATGGAGTTCTTTGTGCGGGCGGACACGGCGCTGCTCAAGGCGAAGGAACTGGGACGCAATCGCGTGGTCATTGCAGATCAACGCGAAGCTAACCGGCACGTGAACATCACCGAAGAAGACTCGATTTCGGGTATGCAGTGGCGACAACAGCGCCGTGAACATACGGCCCTGATTTGTGAAGAGTTCAAGACCAGTACGCCGGTTCCCGTTTTAGTCGAAAAGCTCCGAGGCTTTATCATCGAAAAAGATGCTTGGCTGCAACGCGTTGACCAGGAGTTCTTGTCGATGGAGGTCGATTTCGAAGCGCCCCAGGACTACAGCCGCAAAGGCAACTTCACGATGAACATCGAATTCAAAGAAGCCGATGAAAGTGAAGGCGGAAGAACCAGTAAAAAGACCTTCATCCGGGTCACGATCTTTCCCGGTCGCAAGAAGAAATGGTTTTCGACCAATCACACCGATGTCGCTCCGCATCTTCTCAGCGATCTCAGAAGCTACCTCATGATCAACGACGAAGCGTCTCATTTGTCGGTGAAAATGGCCACCGAAAACGTGCGCGATAAATAAAATCATTGGGCTGATGGAAATTCAGATCATACCTGGCGGTCAAGAATTCACGATCTTGGCCGCTTTTCTTTTGGTGCATCTGCGCGAAAAAACATTACGGTTGCGTCGCCGGCCATTTCTGCGCAGCACCGACCACGGTGATTGTCAAATTGGCGTTATTGAGTTAGATTGATAGAAATAATAGACGCAGTTTTCACACTGCCGATTTTCTCTTTTTTTTAAAGAAAAGGTACTGACAACCATGGCATACAGCCTTCCCGAATTACCGTTTGCATACGATGCCCTTGAGCCTCACATCGACGCCAAAACGATGGAGATCCATCACTCCAAACACCACAACGGATATGTCACCAAAGTGAACGCCGCTCTCGAAGGTTCGCCGTTGGCCGATAAACCGATCGAAGAAGTCATCGCAGACATGGGGGCGGTGCCCGCAGATAAAAAAACGGCCGTCCAAAACAACGGTGGCGGACATGCCAATCACTCGTTGTTCTGGTCCATCCTCAGCGGCAGCGGCGGCGGTGCTCCATCGGGGGCCCTGGGCGAAGCGATCGACAGCACGTTCGGTAGCTACGATAAGTTCAAAGAGGAGTTCTCCCAAGCGGCCGCGACTCGGTTTGGCAGTGGCTGGGCTTGGTTGAGCGTAGACGGTGGGAAATTGGTCGTCGAAAGCACCGCCAATCAAGATAATCCTCTGATGGAAGGTCGTACGCCAATCGTCGGACTGGATGTTTGGGAGCACGCCTACTATTTGAACTACCAGAACAAGCGGCCCGATTACATCGCCGCGTTCTTCAACGTCGTTGATTGGGACGCCGTCGCAAAGCGGTACGAAGCAGCCAAGTAACTTGAGCATCCGGTGACCGGAAAACACGGTCGCCGGAACAGCCGACAAAAAACGTTGCCGATAAATCAAAAGGCCGAAGCGCATTGCTTCGGCTTTTTTTCGTGCGCGGTTGCCTTTGTGGCAGGTGGCACATTCATAAATGTTGTGCATTGTTTCCGAGGCGATTTTGTTTCGCATCGCCCCAAGTACCCAAGCACGAGGACGGCATCGGGCACAGATTCACCGCGCGGCCGCGCCCGGCAGCGGATTAATATTTGGGGAATCAATGATCGTTTTACTTCGCGGTGTTGCCCCCAAAGTGCCAGCATGGAGGCCCCGTTAATCGAAAAATTCGCTATCAATTCGCGCTTCGCCCAAATTAACGTCATTGAACTATGACGAATAATCCGATCAATCGACTAACGCGTCTGCCGTGGCATGGGCTTGCGCGGACTGTTAGTGATGCTCGTTCCACACCTTTGCCTTGCTGCGAACAAAATTTGGCTCTCATTGAAGATGTGAACCCATGCGACGAAAACCAACAAAAAATCGAACCACCCGCCGCCCATCGAACTCGGTTGCATCGCCAGCGTGTGCTTGGAAGCGACTTAGCTTAGCCGTGCTGATGACGGCCACCGTCGGGTTTTCCGGCTGTCAGACATTTCGTTTTCCCGCAAACCCTTTCGCCGGCGCTAAACTACCGGGAGCACGAATTCCTGTCCCGCGGCTTCCTTCGTTGGGGAAGTTCCCAAAGCCCAATTTCGGAAACATCGCCAGCGCCATCAAAACGCCCGCTCAGCAAGCCATCAATTCCTCGGGCAACTCCATCGCAAGCGCCAACAAACAACCGCCGCCAGCACCCAATCGAAAATTCGACTCGACGGCCACCGACGAAAAACTCGCGCAATCTCTTCGCGCCGGTGGCAAAGCTAGTGCAGAAGGCACCACAGAACCGGACTTCAGCATTGCTAAAAGTGATACCAACGGTGAGCTAACTCCGGCGCAGAAGCGTTTCAAGCAAGCGCTGGCAAAGCAGCGGGACAAGAATTCTGATTTGGCTGCCAAGGCAAATTCAAACTCAAAATCAAACTCAAATGCAGGTTTATGGAGCGACTACCGACCGGATGTTTCTCCCAGTTCCTCCAACAGTCTTCCTGCCAACAGCGCACAGGAGCTCGCAAAAGTAAATCGTGGGCTCTACGATCAGTACGGGAAATTGACCACCGGAAGTTCATCGCCGAAGCTCAGTGAGCCCTTCGACCCGAAGTCGTTGGCTGATAAATCCAGCGACGGCGGTAGCGCGAAAACAGACCAATCCATCGCGGGGCTGAGGTCGCAATTGGAACAACTGAAGGCCCGCGGATCAGGGAATTCAGACGGGTACTCCGTCCCAACACGGACAGCGCTCGAGATCGCCGGCACCGCGCCACAAACTCCCGCCGCGACACCGCAAGTGAAACTGCATAAAGGCTTTGGAGGGTCAGCCCAGCTAAAATCGGCCAGCAACCTTGCCAACCGAGGCACCGTTAGTATTCCCGATCCGACGGCACCCACCAATGTGCTGCGAGCTTCCGCGGACGAGATTCCTGGGTTGGTGCAGGTGACCAACGTCGCTGAAGCAGGGAAATACTCGGCGACCCGTTTCGGTGGCTTCGCTGGCAATAACACACAACCATCGGAACTGCCAACCGGAAGTCTCCTGCCTCAAAACAGCGCGGGTAGCGAAGATCTGGTGGCGAACAAGTTTGTCCAAAAAACCGAACCGTTAAAGTTGCCTACGCTGACCGCCACAGCCGAATCGAAACCGATCGAGATGGCGTTGCCGCGTCCCGTTTCGGAAGCCTCCTTGGCCGCGCTGGCAGAAAACGCGCGTGCTGCCGAAGCTGCTCCGAAACCAAAAATCACGTTTCAAAATCCGATTCAGCAGATGTCCATCACCATGCCCCAACAGGCGATTCCCGATGTTTCGGCTTCGCCTGCAACACCTGCGGCAACACCTGCGGCAACACCTGCGGCAGCAACGCTTGCCACGACGACGGCTGTCAGCACGCCGGCGGTTTCCGCGTTCAATCTTCCGGCCACTCGTTCGCCGCGTGTAACCAAAAATCAATTCTTCAGTCGTCCGATTCAGGCTTCGGCTCCGTTGAACACGCCGGCGGCTCCTGTCCAACGTGTCGCGCAAGTTCAACAGGATACCGCTCCGCTGAGCATTATGAATCAACCAGAATCGGCGGCCACAGCGCTACCGGCGGGTTTAGTAACCGGCGACAGTACTTATGCTCCCGGCAGCGTCGTCAAACCGCAAAACGAATCGCGCTGGAGATAGACCCTTTTCGCAAAGTATAGCGGCAGGGCGCCAGCCCTCGGGTAACGCGGCCAACCACTTACCAAACGACTTCAATTTGAAAAAAACATCCAGCGTTGGCGGTGGATCTCACCGGCCGTGTTGCTTCGCCTCTTTCTCACCGCAATGGCTTGGTTCGAATTCCAAGTAAACCTTCAGCCAGGCAACGCCCCAGTAAAACGGAACGGTATCTACCAGCGCGATCAGCACCTTCACGGCGTACCCCGTCGCGATAAAAATGGCCAGTTCGACCCCATCGCTGACGGCCGGATTCAGCGGCAGTCCGTTTTCGACAAACCAATACGTGATTAAAATCACCGCCGTTGTATCGACCAATTGGCTAATGATGGTCGACCCGTTGTTCCTCAGCCAAAGATGTTTGCCGCCGGTCAAGCGTTTCCAAAAGTGGAACAGATAGACGTCACAAAACTGCGCCGCGCCATACGCAATCATCGAAGCTCCCACGGCTCCAAACGCCATGGTGCGGATTGCAAAAAACGGTGGCGTATTTCCGTCTTGGTCGACCGGCGATCCATCCACGAAGGTTTCAAAGCCCGGCAATACACCGCCCAACCATAAGATGAACACCACCCAAACATTCAGCATCAACCCCACCATCACCACCCAATTGGCTCGCCGCCGCCCGTAGAATTCGCTGATGAAGTCGGTACAAAGAAAAGTGATCGGGTACGGCAAGACACCGACCGCCAGCGCGAACGTGATGGGCAATACCTGTCCGTCGGCCAACGCGTAATCAAATGAATACAGTTTGATGAATCGGCTGATGCCAAGGATATTAAGCATCGTCATCGAACCCAAGAACAGCCCAGCCAACACAAGGAACGCGCGCTCACGTTTGGCTTGTAATGGGGAGGCTTCGATGGGGTGGAGATGAGGGGAAGGATCGTTTTGAGGCATGGCTCAATCTTAGCCCACCTTGGTTTGGGATTCCAGCTTGGCCCGTTTTTGTCCCAATATCCAACCGGCCACGCCACAGGCAATCGTCAACGGAATGATGTGAGCGACCTGCAATGGAAGCCGCCCGGCGATCGCGTCACTGCCACGCACGACGACCGTATCGATGAAGCTCTTCGATTTATACTTAGATTCATCGTCGACAACCGAGAACAGCATTTCCTTGGCTGGGACGGTGACTCCGTATCCCGCCAGCCGGTTGATAACATCGACCGCCGACACCAGCACCAACGTCGGCGACGCCATGATTCCCAACATGCAAAACAGGCTGACCGCGGGCCCAATCACCAGCGCCATCGAAACGCCCAGAAACTTCACCACGCGCGAAACAATCAGCGTCTGCATCAGCAGCGTCCCCAGCTGCGCGGCAAAGTTCAACCTTGAGAAATGCGTCAGCCGATCGCCGGAGTCCGGAATTTGAGCGGCGACGGTTTCGTTGAGCAATAGATAGACGAACGTGCCGAACAGTTGCGAAAGCAACACATACAGGCAGATCAGCAGCAGAAAAGGGGAGCCGGTGATGTTTGTTAGGCCCGAAATGAGATCCAAGAACCCATTGCTGTTGGACTTCTGTTGCTGCGGATCTTTAAAGTTTAAATCGGGAGTCTGAAGGTCGTCATTTTTTGTTGCTTCGCGTTGCAACAAGGTGGCGAAAACGATTGAAACCTCCAGCAGAATAAACGCCAGCACAAATAGCGTCGTCACTCCCAGTGATTTGCCAAAGAGGCTGGCCACGCCCGAGCCCGCCAAGGAACCCACGGTCGCGCCGCTGGCGATCGGTCCAAACAAGCGCTTCGCCTGCGCGCTGTCAAAGATGTCCGCCAACACGCTCCACAATAGTGAAACCACAAACATGATGAATACGCTCAGCCACACAAAAAAGACCAAGCCCAGCCATTTCTCCGATTCAAAACGCCAGCTCAAAATTGCAAACACGATCAGGTGGCCGGCAAAGAAGTGGAACACGACCGGTACAAGTCGACGTTTGGTGAAAGTTCCTTTGGCCCACGCGAAAATGGGGACGGCGATCACCAAAATCAAGAACGTCCAAGCAAACAGGTTACCCGTTGCACCTTTTCCCAACGCCGTGGCGAACGTCTCTCGGATTGGCCGCAGAAGATTGTAGGCCATCATCAAAAACATGAACCACAAAAAAGAATACCCGACGCTCGGCCACTCTTTGGCGCGGACGTCAATCAGCCAGGCGATCGGTGATTGTGACTTTGAAGTATCCGTCGATGATTCATTTTCCATGGACTAAGAATACGACGGTGACGGCGAAATGAAAGCTCAGTTTTTCTCAGTAGGGCTCCGTTGCGTCATGGCGGGATTACATGGCGGGATTACGCCTTAACGCGATGACGTCGTTGGGAGGTGGCGCGAAAAATGGCGCGAAAAAAGCTCAGTCCAAAGAACTGAGCTTCTACGTGTTTCAAATTCATCAATCGCCGGTCACCCATCGCCGGTCACCAATCGCAGTTCGGCAGGCTAAGCCTTTTTCGTCGTCGGCAATGCAAATGGCTTTTGTTGGACCGCTTTGCGAATCGCGCCACTGCGGATACAGGATGTGCAAACCTTCATCGTTTTCACGCCACCACCATCTATAGCAACGCGGACCTTTTGCAGGTTGGGGCGAAACTGTCGACGAGTCTTCCCCGTGATTTTTGTTCCCACGCCGCCGAGGTACTTCGCTTTACCACGTGTTTCGATTGAATTTCCCATTACTGGGCCTTTGCCGCAGACCTGACACACGCGAGCCATAACACTTTGTCCGTATAAAATCGTATTTTGTTCTAAATTTCAAGGTTCTCAGAGCGAAGTATTATAGCGGCTGACCTAACCACTGCAACGCCATAAATACGCCAAATTACCACGTTTTTCGGGCTCGATTGAGCCTTGGTGCGGGTGGAGATTTGGCCGATTTGAGCATCATTTTGGACGCAAACGACTAAGTTTGCTCGACTGGTCGGCCGTTACTGGTCGATACTGACAACGGGTAACCCTCGCCTAACCGGCACAACTTGCCTGATCACAAGCCACGCTCTTGTTCATGGCAAGTGATCTCAACATCGTATTTTTAGAAACGTTGCCATGAGTGATTCTGACTTCTTCAAAAAATTCTCGCAAAACAGGCCCAACTTTCAGCGCGACGAACTGAGCATGGACGAAATCTACAAAGGCATTTTTCAGGTGGGCTTCCTGCTGTTGCTGATCGCCATCGGTTTCGTTTTGTACACGTGCTTCTATCGCGTGGATGCCAGCGACCAAGCCGTGGTGCTGCGGTTCGGCGAACATGTCCGCACCGTCGAACCGGGGCTGCAAATGAAGTTCCCTTGGCCGATCGAAAGCGCCTACACCGTCCCCGTCCGCAGCGTCCAAACCGAGGAGTTCGGTTTCCGCACGATCGAGGCCGGCCGGGACACGCGTTATGCCTCAAAAAATAAGAGCATGTTGGAGATCGCCGATATGTTGACCGGCGATTTGAATCTGGCCCACGTGGAATGGATCGTGCAGTACCGCATCAGCGACCCTTACCAATCGCTGTTCAATGTCGGAGGTGACGACAGCGGCCGCTGGGATTCGCTGGCGACGCTGACACAGTCAGGGATCAACCCCGCCATTCCCGATACCATCCAAGACGTCTCCGAAACGGTGATGAGGAAACTGGTCGGTGACCGCAGCGTTGATTCCGTGTTGACGATGGGGCGTGAGGAGATTGCCGCGCAGGCCAAAATAGAAGTCCAAGCCATGTTGGATAAATTTGAAATGGGCGTCGAAGTCGTCACCGTGAAACTGCAAACCACTTCCCCGCCCGAATCGGTCAAAGACGCCTTCCAGGAAGTCAACCGAGCCCGTCAAAACAAGGAACGGGTCGTCAACGAAGCCGAGGGCGAGCGCAATCGGCAGATTCCGGCGGCACGCGGTAAGCAGAAACAGTTGATCTCCGAAGCCGAAGGTTATCGGGACCGCACGATTATGGAAACCGAGGGCCGCATTTCGGCCTTCAACGCGAAATTGGCCGAATACGAAAAAGCCCCTGAAGTCACCAAGCAACGATTGTACTTAGAGG
>CAYOZV010000116.1:0-15366 GCA_964408465.1 uncultured Pirellulaceae bacterium | reverse complement strand
GAATTGCAAAGTCAAAATTTTCGTAAGATGTGCAATTCGGGAGGTCGAGGCTCCAGCCGAGACCTATTAGATTTCGTAGGTTTCAGGCGGAGCCTCAACCTCCCGGTTCTCCCGCAGCGATAAGCATCGCCGATTGCACATTTCCCCTCAGCGCTCCATAATAGATTGCTTCATTTATTCGGCCCGATTTGAGGGCTTGTGAACTCTGGAGCAACGATGCAAGACAAAATTCGGCACACGGCGATCACCTTTGACGACGTTCTTTTGGAACCAAGATACAGCGAAGTCGTGCCCTCGGACGTCGACGTTTCGACGCGGCTGACCAACCGCATCGACCTTAACGCGCCGCTTCTCAGCAGTCCCATGGACACCGTCACCGAAAGCCGGATGGCCATCGCACTGGCCAAGGTCGGTGGGCTGGGCGTGATCCACAAGAACATGTCCGCTCAGTTACAGGCCGCCGAAGTCTACAAAGTAAAGCGGTCCGCCAACGGCATTATCCTCGACCCCGTCACGCTCCCGCCCGACGCCACCGTCGGACAGGCTCAGGACATCATGGCTCAGCACAAAGTCTCCGGCGTGCCGATCGTGCTAGCAGACGGCAGCCTCGCTGGCATCCTCACTCGCCGCGACCTGCGATTTCTGGAGACCACGGAAATCGCCGTCTCGGAGGTCATGACCAGCGACCCGTTGGTGACGGCCACGGGGAATGTAACGCTTGAGGAAGCTGAAAAGATATTAACGGCTAAAAAGGTGGAGAAGCTTTTACTGATTGACGATGAAAGGAAACTAACGGGACTCATCACGATCAAAGACATCGATATGATGCGTCGCTTCCCCAACGCCAGCAAGGACGGCCAAGGGAGGCTGCGGGTCGGTGCGGCGATCGGAGTTCATGATTTAGATCGGGCCAAACTCCTGATTGAAAAGGACGTCGACGTTCTCATCGTAGATAGTGCTCACGGTCATTCTAAGAATGTCATTGAGACGATCAAAGCGATCAAAGCGAAATGGGACATCGACGTCATTGCGGGCAACGTTGCCACGGCCGAAGGCTGCGAAGCGTTGATCGAAGCGGGTGCCAATGCGGTGAAGATCGGCATTGGTCCTGGTTCCATTTGTACGACACGTGTGGTCAGCGGGATTGGAGTTCCGCAGGTCACGGCGATCTATGAGTGCAATCAGGTTGCTCAGAAACACAACATTCCGGTGATTGCCGACGGAGGAATTCGTTATTCCGGCGACATCACCAAAGCGATCGCGGCCGGCGCCAGCTGTGTCATGATCGGAGGACTTTTTGCGGGGCTTGTTGAGAGTCCCGGAGAAATGATTTTGTACCAAGGTCGGACGTTTAAGTCTTATCGAGGTATGGGATCCTTGGGCGCGATGGCCAAAGGGTCCAGCGAACGTTATCGACAGGCTGGAGAAGGACCGGGCAAACTGGTCCCCGAAGGCGTCGAGGGACGCGTTCCGTTTAAGGGGGCGTTAAGCGATTTCGTTTTTCAGTTGGTTGGAGGTTTGCGAGCCGGCATGGGTTATTGCGGGACGCAGACCATTGATGAATTGAGACGCGATGCGAAGTTCATTCAAGTATCAGCGGCGAGTGTAAGAGAAGGCCACCCTCATGATATTGCGATTACTCAAGAATCACCCAATTACAGCACGGAATCTCCGTCGGGAGACGCCGACTAACGACGCACTGGATCTGCGAAAAAGATCCTGCGCGACGGAGGATCCTCTTAGAAGATCCACAACATGGGTTTGCTGCCGCCGCAGGCTTACGTCATTTGCCGTTTTAGCGGCGGCATTGCTTGCGTTCGAAACCGAGGCAATTTCTCAAGAAGTAATTCCCGCTCCGCCTGCCGATGCCCAAACGGTGAAGCTGTCCGACCTCGCTCCTGAGGTCGTGTCCAAGATCAAATCCGATCACTACGCAGCGCAAGATCAAAACATCCAGCAAACGTATCACCGGCAGCTGGAAGAGAACCGCAAGCGTTCTGCCTTCGCCGCTCAGCAAGCCGCGTTCGAACAGTCCGCGGGCGATCGTGGCCGCGGCGGGTTTTCACCGGCCGCTTATCAAGCCCCCGTTCAAGCTCCGGCTCAAGGAACAACTCAAGCTCCGCAGTTGCCTTCTCAAGCCGCCAGTCGTTTCCAAGGCACCGTCGTTCAAGCCTCACATAATGCGGCTTTCCCCAGAACGGCGGCCAACGAACCCGACAAACCCATCGCTCAAACGGCGGCTCAGTCGCCAAGCCCTACTTACTCGGCCCCTCAAAGCACCCCGTATTCGGCTCCGCAAACTTTCATGCCACCGGTTCATATTACGCCGGCAGCACCACAGTACTCCGGCCGAAACACGGGACGTACGCTCAGCGGAAATCGCCGCGCTGTCCAGAACTTCGCCCCACAAGCATCGCGCCCCCGTACCGCCGCCAATCAGCCGTACCGCCAGCCAATCCAGCACGCTCGCAAAACTGCCCCCCGTGCCCAGCCCAAAAAACCCCAACCTTCACCGGCCCAAGTTGCTCCTAAGGACGACACCCACGTCTTCCTACAGGACCGCATCGCCAGCGCGCTGTCCCGACATTTCAAACGCGGAAAGAAAGAGAAAGAGCAATCTGCACCTGAGCCGATTGTGGAAAACGAATTAAACGATGCTGAGGGAGAATCGGTCCTTGAAACGGCCACTCTAGCACCACCGGTTTACCAGCCAAGCTACCCAAGCGAAGCGCAAAACCAATCGCCAATTACTTTTGCCCAGCAACACCCGGCCCCCGTCAAAACAACGGCCTCCGACCTCACCGTCGTGCCCACGGAGAAATTCGTGGACGACCAATCGTATTCAGAGATCCTACAAGGGAACAAATACGCCGAACTGATCCAAGAAGGCGTTGTCGTCTCCGGCGATCGACCAGCCAACCACAATATGGCCGCGCAGACGAAGGCGCGTCGCCGTTCAATCGAACGCGCCGTCGATCAAGACCACCGCATCGGCAACCACGATGATGATGTCAATGACGATGTAGAACCATTTGATCTGTCAGTGGATGACGAAGAGCCAACCATTCTTGACCGCTATGAGAACATTCGCCTAGCTTCGGTCGATCCAGTCGACCAACGGCAACCGGCGTCGCTTCGCGGTTCAGCCAAACGACGTTCGCGATTGGCTTCCTATTCGCGGCCAGACAAATATAGTCGAGCCGGCAAAAAGGTTCCTGCGGAAAATGTTTCGATATTGCTCCAAGAAGAAGAGAACGTCGACGATTCGCCTTTCGCAGACGCCGACCAATTCAAACCTGCTCAAGACGACATTGATCTTGAGGCGGCACGTGATGCTTTCGATCTCGATTCAGAACGTAGCCAAGGATCTGGAACCAAAAACCGACCCAATCTAAGAGATGATTTAGAAGACGCAAATGAAGGCGCCTCAAGCGGAGAGCGTTTTCGCCGAGACCGCGTCCGCAGTCGACTCGATGACGAACTGGACTTGGAGCAACTCGATCGGGAAATTGACGAAGAGTTAGACCAAGAGCTCAACGATAACGACTTCGATGAAGGCGACCGTCCTGATCGAGCTCCACGAAAAACATGCCGCCAGTTCCAGGACGAATTAATCGCGGGCTCGATTCGAGACATTTCTTTAGACATCAGCCCACCGGCGGCCAGCGAAGGTGCCCAGTATGGCGGACTGGCCAGAACTTGGACCGATCGCCGCGGTAACATTTTGGCGACCGGAGCCCTAACGGATCTACGACGCGGTTACGTGATCTTGGACACTGGGCAAAAATTAGCGTATGCTCGTCTTAGCGAAGCCGACCTTGCGGCGGTTTCAGAATTTTGGCGACTACCTGAGGTCTGCGTCATCGGTAATCGCGGCGGAAGTCCTTACCGAAGCTGGACACCGCAGGTTGTTACCTGGAAGGCTTCGAATCTATGTCACAAACCGTTGTACTTTGAGAACACACAACTGGAGCGTTACGGCCACTCGCGTGGACCGGTGGCTCAGCCGATTCACTCGACGCTGCACTTCTTCACTCGTTTGGTGGCGCTTCCCTACATGACAGGAATCTGTCCGCCCAACGAATGCGAATACGCGTTGGGCTACTACCGCCCGGGCAACTGTGCTCCTTGGCTGAAGGAACCGATTCCCATCAGCCTAGAAGGCATCCGGCGCGAGGCTCTGTTTGTAACCGGGGCGGCGTTCATCCCGTAAACATCTCCAGCGACCGACCGCGCAGGTTGGCATCTTAATTCTTCCCAAACATCATAAGATGTTGAAGGCGATTGGCAGGGCCGTAGATTTTTCTGCGGCCCTTTTTGTTTTCGCGCCGAGAGAGCAGTGGAAATCCTAAGCTCGAAATCCTAAATTTCGTATTTCGTATTTCAGAAATTAGAAATCAGAACTCACCCATCCAAAACACGCATTCAAAACCCTAAACCTGCCTAAATTTCCTTCAAATATTCACCCCCAATCCACGAACAACACCTCACCGGCCTCCACCACAACCTCCGTTTTGCCCATCCGAGGCCGAACCGCTATACTTTGGGAATTAAGAACTTTTTCGCCGGCAATCGACCATTATGACAAAGCTAACACGACAATTCATCACGCTTTGCTTTTTTGGCTTGTCCCTTGTGTCCGCAGGTTTCGCCCGCGCCCAGACCGAAGAGATCTTCCAGCAAACCGAAGCCGAAACCAATCGTTTCTTCGAAAAAGCACACGGGGCACTCGACGAAGCCTTGGAGGCGTTTGACGCACAGGAAGGACTACCGGAAAAAAAAGACCTCCCGTTCTTTGACATCATGAGCCGAACCCAAGAATCCGAAGAGGAAAAGATCGAAGGATACTTGGATGCCGCCGCCGGCGCTCTTGGTATTTCCAGCATCTCCGACCGCCGCAACCGGATCGAAGACATCCGAGGCGAAATCAAAGCCACACGCGCCGAACTGACCGTCTACCAGCGCAAAATCATTTCGGCGCCGACCAAGAGTCTGAACCCCTTGGCCGTGACTGAATCGGGATACCAAAAGAAGATCGAAGCCGCCAAAGAAAAGATCGTGATGCTCGAAGAAACGATCGAGGAGGAAAAAATCCAGCTGGTGCAGGAACTTCAGCGCATCGGCATGAAGTTGGACGCGGAGAAGATTGACATGCTGCTGGAGTCGATCACAGGCGACGAATTTGTGCGGGTGTCGATTATTTTTGACAACGCCAAAGCGTTCGCGTTGGAACTGGAGAAGTTAACCGAACAAACCGGCGAGGATCTGGATGCGGCCAAAAAATACTACGGCGTTTACTTGATGCTACTCAAAACCGTCGAACGCCTCCAAAGCAAATTTGTGGAAAACGTTGACGACGTTTACTATCCCAAGCTTGATGGATTCGCCGAAAAAGCTAAACAGAACATCGCAGAAGCAAAAAGAGCGATTAACGCGGGCGCCGACGCCCGAGTGCTGGAGAGCAACATCGGTAGCAACCAACTGACGTTCGACGCCGCCCAATCCTACAAACAAGTGCTGGCCCAACAAAAGCACCAAATGATGCTGGCCAATCTTGAATGTAAGAAGAGCATCCTTACCGCCGCCAACACCTATAAAACCGTCGCTCTCAGCAAAGACGTCGCCAGTCTTTTGGCCACCAGTCGCCGCGCGTTCGATTCAATCTCCAATTTGGCCGTTCCCGACCTTCGCCCCTTTGAGAACGTCAAGATGCGGGAAGCGTTTGGCAAACTGACTCAGGAATTGAGAAAGTAAACTTCTGTGATACGTTGGCACATCTTCTTCTCCGGCCGCGTCCAAGGCGTCGGCTTTCGTTACACCAGTCGTCAGGTCGCCGGCCGCTATGAAGTCGCCGGCTGGGTCAAAAACCTGCCCAACGGAACGGTTGAAATGATCGCCGAAGGCCCCTCGGGCCAATTGAAAAAATACGTCGCCGATGTATCAGAATCAACCCACGGCCACGTCGCTGACATGCAGGTCACTAAATCTAACGCCACGGGCGAATTCTCTGCCATGGAAATTCGTCATTAGTAGCTTTGCAAAATTAAAGTCTCAGAAAAGTGGGCGAGGCAACATATCCTGCTGCCCACTGCTGCCCCGAGTGGCCCTGACTGAATGCTTATTCAAGCCACCCACGACTGTGAGATAGGCCACACGAATCTTGCGATCTGCCCAACGCAGCTCGGATCCTAAAAGAATGCGGTGATTATCCCGTAAGACCGTGACTACGATCATGCTCTCATCAAGAGTAAGACGTCACACTCCACCTGCAGGATTCGCAATGAAAAATTTCTCCTCCCACATCATTTTCCCAATCGCCTTGGCGATGTTCTGCTTCACAGCCGAACAAGCCGATGCACAATCAGGCTCGCGCTCGACCGGTTCCTCGTTAGGTTCAACCGTCAGATCGTTCGCCCCGCAAGCTCCCCTCGGTTCATTTTCTGCTCCATCGTTTTCTGCTCCTCGAGCGATCCAATCGACGGCACGCGTTGCTCGGCCGACATCTACTTACACTCCACCAAGGGATTCGTTTCGAACGTTGCGATCCCAAGTCGCACCAACACGCAGCCAAACCGTCTATCAAAATCCAAGTCCGTTTCTCCGCAGCCCGATCGGCAATGGAATTCTGCCTACGGCCTATAATCGCCAAGCAGTTTTCGCACCGTCGAGATCAAGATCCTGTTCTTCTGGAACGTGCCGAGGTTATTAGATTAAAACGGGTTCAACAGATTGAAGAAATTCAATAGATTCAAACTCATCGATTGGGCTCGCGTCACAGTTCTTCAGTGTGGCGCGGGTTTTTTCCGTAACGTTGCTGTCCCCGCGGCAGGAACGCGATATTAAATCTCCGCATTACAATGAAGAGGATTTTCGTTTGACGATCAGTCGTCAGGCGACCGTGTTTGCCACTTCAGAACTCCGACGCCTGCCGGCTAATCGTTAAACCTGGTCGCCGTCAACAGCGGTTGTCGTGAAATCGGTTTGGGTCGTGGAATTTCAAATGAAAGAGACTCAACCTATGCAAAACTACCGAGGAACGGAGAAGGGAGTTCTATCTTCGACAACTTTCAATTCCCCCTCCCCATCTTCCTCAGATTCAAATTCAACCTTCGCATAGATATCGCTCAAAAGAATCTCGACTCCAAGCGTGTTAAGCTTCAACACATCGTCCGCGGATTCCGCAGAAACGTACTCCCACGTTGAATCGCCCGAACGAGTGTATCGTTCGACGGACATCTTGTTTTGTGTGACCAGCACATATTCTTTGAGAGAATCAAGCCGCTGGTAATCCAAGAACTTCTCGCCGCGATCAAAACTTTCGGTCGACTTTGAAAGAACCTCAATGACGACCTGAGGATTGATCAAAGTATCCAGAGAATCATCTTCGTACTTGGGAGATTCACATGTTGCTACCACATCAGGGTAAAAGTAAGACCCCGTGCGCTCATTCTTCACCCTCTGGTCTGCGATCATTACTTCGCAATCTGAATCATCAAGCGCTTGGTGAATCCTACGGTGAATATTTCCAGCGATCTTAATATGTTGACGTTTGGCACCGGACATACCGAAGATTTCACCACGCCAGTAGATATGTTTCTCTTGAGACCCGCGTTCGAACTGTAGGTACTCAGATGGGCTCATCTTGGTTTTTCTTGCTGACGACATGAGGTTACACCGTAAAGTTTTGGACCGATGAAGTAGTACCTCCAAATTCTAGCACACTGCGGTTAAAACCTCTCCTGAAATATAAACACGAACACACCGGCGATTCGTTTTGCCGCGTGAAAACATCTTTTGTTTAGGCTTTCATAAATTTATTGTGAAACCACAGTCGCCTAAGACTTCATTTCCATGCCACGCATCGTTCCGGTGGCACTCGCGAAGGCATCAATCTCCAGCCCCATGCGTTGCAACATCGACGTGTAAAGATTTGTCAGCGGGTAGTTATTGTCTCGATCAAACCCTAAATGCTGTCCGTGCTTAAACCCGCCACCGGCAAAGACGACCGGCATGTTTCGAGTGCTATGAGCCGACGCGTTACCTAGGTTAGAAGTCAACAACATCATCGTCCTGTCCAGCAAATTGCTTTCTCCTTCTGAGGTATTTTCCAACTTGCGAACCAGTTCACCCCATGCGGCCACTTGAGCCTCTTCGACGATCGCCAACTGGGTCAATTTTTCTTCGTCTCGGCCGTGATGGCTGAGCGAGTGGTAGCCTTGATCGACACCAGCAAGCGGCACGCGCTGTCCGCTGCCTGAGGAGTGCATCGTGATAAACCGCGTGCTGTCGGTTTGAATCGCCAAAAACATAACATCGTACATCGCCTCCTGGAGGGCGATCGTATTGGCGCTGTCGGCCACACGCTGCGGCGCCTTGGCAGCCACTTTTGGCTTGGGGCGATCGGTCCATCCTTCGTTAACCAACAACCGACGTTCCAAATCACGGACACTGGTAAAATACGCTTCCAGTTTTTCTCGATCTCCCGCACCGACGCGCTTTTGTACCTTCCGCGCTTCGGCGCCCACAATATCCATGATGCTGCGGCCTTCGCGAATTCGAAGCCCCATCTTCTTCTGAGCCTCTGGACTTTCGTCGACAAAAAGTTTCGCATACAGCGCCTGCGCCGAAGTTTCCGGCGGAATCAGCGAACCGTTTTCGGTGTAGGAGGTTCCCGTGTTTCCCGACGGGCTGAGCACCAGAGATGGGTGCCGCGTTTGGTGGCCCAAGTATTTGGCCATCAATTGGTCAAGCGAAACGGAGTTTCGGAAATTTGATCCGCTGTAAGGCGCCGCTGAAAGAATGCAGGGTTCGGATTTGTGACCACCCCCAACCCCCGGATGGGAAACGCCTGAAATAACAGTGAAATTATCACGTAGATCATCAATCGTTTTGAGATAGCGCGACGCTTCGTAGTTCCTTCCCGTCTGCGTGGGAAACAGATTGGGACCATGGAAGCCTAAGGCATTACTAACCCCAATAAACCGGCGCGGTGATTGGGCGGCGGCCTTGGCTTGTTTGCCAAACGCGGGTGCCATCGAATCTAACCATGGCAGCGCCATCGCAACGCCGACACCTCGCAACAACGTCCGACGAGACAGGTTTTGGTTTTTCGCGCAGTAAACGGTTTTCATGTTCTTGCCTGTAAAAATGCCGGTCTTAGATGGGCGCGTTACTTGTACTGAAACTGAGGGCTCAAAATGACTTGCTTGATGATCGAACGCGCGCCGTATCCATCCGCTTCGGTCGCTCGCGCGATTGCCGTTACGCCTTTTCGATCGGCAAACGTAGGTTCGGCCCCCGTCGCATAGGTAATCAAATGAGACGCAAACGCTTTTGCCAGTCGATGAGGATGGGCTAACATCAGTTTTTTCAAACCAACCAGATCCTTAAACTGAGCACCGGTAACAAACGTCGAAGACGGGTCAACGCGTTTGCCCTTGGATCTTCTGGTCTTTCCATTTTTCGATACCAGCGTCCGGTAATGAGTCCGAAAACCGCCAATCACATCGTAGCTTTCAAGCGCAAATCCTGGCGGGTCAATTTTAACATGACAGGACGCACAGCTTTCAAC
Source organism: uncultured Pirellulaceae bacterium (assembly GCA_964408465.1). Lineage (GTDB taxonomy): Bacteria > Planctomycetota > Planctomycetia > Pirellulales > Pirellulaceae > Mariniblastus. The sequence continues at coordinate 5,795 of CAYOZV010000116.1, read as the reverse complement.
ACTGCGATGTTTTGCCAATTGCGTTCGAATGGACGTCGCCCCTCGAATATCGGGTTCAACCGCCGGCACGTTGGCTGGTGGCGGCGGAACGTGTTGTCCCATAATACGCTCAAGCATCCAACCCCCACGGAGAATCGGAGACGTGGCGGTCCCATTGGCGGTGACCTTCAGTACGCTACCGTGCGTAATAATTCCGCCACGCCGATCGGATTTTTTTAAGCTTACGCGTTTCATTCCCAACCCGCCGGGCCAATCAATATCGTAGTGCCGCGCTAAACGTCTGTTGAGAAACGTGAAACTAGAGTCAACGACGTTGGAAATTGGCAAATTTTGATCGACCAGCTCCGCGACAAACGCATACGTCTCATCCAGCAGGCTGTGATGCAGCGTGTCATCGTATTCGGGATAAAGTTTCGCGTCGGGATTGGTGTCACTGATCTCATAAAGCTTCAACCATTGCTCGGTAAACTCTCGAACGAACACCTCGGCCCTATCGTCGCTGAGCATTCTTTCGGCCTGCTGCGTAAGAACATCGGGCTGCCCAATGGTTCCTGCGGCGGCCAACTTCAACAACTGATCATCCGGTCCTTTGCCCCACAGAAAGTGACTCAACCGACTGGCCAGCGCGTAATCGTCCAGCTTCCCGGGAATCTCTTCGAAGTAAAGAAACCGCGGCGAACATAGAACCGCTCGGTAACCCGCCCGCAGCCCCACCTCAAACGACTTGTCTTCGCGAAACCTTTGAATCGCAAAATCGGCATACGGTTTCGCCTCCTCGGCTGCGATCGGTCGACGAAAGGCTCGCCGAGCAAAATCGTGCGTTAATTTCCGCAGGTCGGATTCGGGATCCTTGGAAATAATCTCACGATGGTTGACCACCAGATCGCCAAAGAGCGCTTGTTTGCTTTGTTCGTTCGGAACGTCATCCAAACGTTCCATCTCGATCCACTTGATCGCTACGCCCGGTAAACTATCAACTCCCTTGCCACCGGGTGGCCCTATAATTTTGCCATTTTTTCGATAAGCCTTCGGCAGGGCGCTGTCGCGCGGAGACACCAGCAACTGGTGGTCTTGTTTCATCCAAGTCACAAATTCGTATTCGGTTGGTTTTTCGGTCGCTTCGAATCCGCCGACCCAATACAACATAGAACCTTTGTTATTTCCAAATCCCGTTTCCACCCCACACAAGACAACGCCGGCCTCGGGAGGATTAACGGCTTGGACGCGCAAGCGGATTCGGTATCGTCCGGCTTTTGCTACCCTCGTGTTTCTCATGCGTCCATAAAAAGCGATCCTCGACGACCACGCCACGACATCTTTGTGTTTGGGTCGCCCCTGTGGCTCTCGGTTGGTACGTTGTTCATCGCGTCGAAGTTTCCGCCAGTCAAGCCGCAACGTCTGGGGTTGGGCATCCCCCAGCACGCGTTCAAAAGCACTATCCAAAGCAACGTCGGCAGCGTTCAAATAGGCCAACATCGAGTGGTCCGAAATCTGTTGACTGCTGGAGACCGTATCAAAACCATCATCCAAAGACTCCGCCGGCAGGTGCTCTTGAAGCGGCACGTCAACCTGCAACAGTTCCCAAACATTGCGTTCGTATTGAGCCCTCGTCAGCCGACGGGAAGACACGCGTCCCAGCTCGATCGTATTTTTAGCATCAGCAGAGAGAAGCGTCTTACCAAGTGCCGACACGAACGACTTCTTTTCCGATTCATCCAATTCTTCTTCAGGAGGCATCTCGCCAGTTCGAACACGGTCGTAAATGCGCTCCCAAGAATGAAAGTTATCTGCATCTTCCAGATCCATTGCGAGGGCTTCCAGATCGAGGTCGCCCTCAGTCGTCCCCGCATCGTGGCACGCGACACAATTTTCCTCAATGAAGCTGGCGATATCGCCAGCAGGAGCTTCCGCCATCGCGGGCGGTCCAAACGCAACCACGACGCCAAGGACAACCCTCAGCAAAACTGACAGTGTCGGCGGCAGATGAAAAGTAACTTCTGTTAGCTTCATTTTAGAAAACAGGGGAGATTCGCATGGGATACCAAATCGGCACAAAAAAGCCTCAATTAGAGGCTTTATCGGCCATCCAACAACGATTCCAACCCGCCTTGTTAACAAAAGTTTTGTAGTAGTTTGTAACAATCGAATTTCAGCGGCAACCAATACCATGAGCGGCAGGCCAGCGCCCAATGCCGGCACTTTGGCGGATTCAGTTGCGCTAACTGAGCGGCAGGGCGCTGGCCGCTGGTTTATTCGCCCAACCTGTTCCCGATGTTTTCCTCCTGCGTGCGGCCCCCCGGCAGCCGCCTTGCGGCTGAATTATTCGAAATGAGCCAACGCGAGGTCGCGGAGGCTTCCAGCGAACACGCAAAACACAGAACGTTTCCAGCGCGTCGAAAAAACACACAATCCTGCAATTTAGCATTCAACGAGTTCCTGAGTGGACCCCCAAGAAAAACAATCAATCTTCGACGATCTGCTGGCTCGCAGCCGCGGCCGGCTGGCGGCGGTGGCTGGAGCGTACGCGTATGAAGATGCTGATGATTTGTTGCAGGAGATTTTGCTGCAGATTTGGAGAAGCATGGCCACCTTCAAGGGTGACAGCAGCATCGACACGTGGAGCTACCGTGTCGCGCTCAACACCGCGCTGATGTGGCGGCGCAAGCAAACCCGCCGCAAGAAACGGATTCCATCGGAAGCTTCCAATCTAAATGAAATCCCCACCGCCGATCAGGGTAATGACAGCCACGACGGCCATGATTCAGCAGAACTGCTGGACCAGTTTTTGAAGACCCTGACCAAAAAGGACCGCGCTCTGGTGTTGCTGTATTTGGACGACCTTAGCGGAAAAGAGATGGCCGAAATCACAGGACAATCCGAAGGGGCCATCCGCGTGCGTGTCCATCGCATCAAGCAAAAGCTCTCTCATTGGAAGGCAGGTGACCAATGAATCTTGACGACTTCAAAGAACCTTGGCAGCAACGGCAACGCGCCCTCGACGGCCGTGTAGACCACGTCATCAAAAAAGTACGTTCTCGCATGGCCGGTTTTGACAGGACCATTTGGTGGCGCGACATGCGAGAATCGTTAGCCGCAATTCTTCTTATTGTGTGGTACTGCTACGACCTGTTTCAACAACAGAGCGCATTAGCAAAGTGCGGCGCTGGGCTGGGTATCGTTGCCTGCGTCTTCATTTTGGCCGTGTTGCACTGGGCGCGAGTCAAAGGAAAGGGGGCTCGCCCAGACCTGCCTGTGGAAGATTATCGTTGGGCCGAATTAGACAGAGTGGATCGGCAAATTTGGTTACTACGGAATGTCCATTGGTGGTACCTCGGCCCACTATTAATTGCCGTCGCCGTACAGATCGCTGCGATGATGCCTGACCCTGAAGGCCTGGTCATGTTCGCGACATCCGTTATTCCTCTGTTCGGTTTTATCTACTGGCTGAATCAGGTGGCCGTCAAAAACCAATTGATGCCACTTCGTCAAGAACTAATCAACCCCACTGACGAAGACACCAACGACGAAGATACCACCGACGTCGATAGCCCTCACGAAGGCACCACGAGCGATAAAGCGTCCGTGCCGCTGGAACCGCTGGTGCAAAAACGAAGGGACATGATCTTTGCCATTGTCGCGCTTTTTACCGTGATGATCTTAGGCGGTTTACTGTCGGATTGGATTGGGATTAGCGCCGATGCCCCCAAGGTATCACCATTTACCGAAATGCGATTTGAAGAGGATCAAATCGTCGTCACCTATCAGCACCAAGAGTGTCAATGGCTGGAAATTGACGGAATAAAGGTTGAGGACATCACGAGGGCTGCGAAAATACGCTTCTGGGGAAACTGGCAGAAACGTGTTCGAGAAGACCTAGTCGGCGTGTTGTGGAAAATGGGTCATCAACCCGCCGACACCGTCAGCCTGTCACTGCGGAACCTTGAGACCGACCAGCAACTTTTCGTGGAAGAGGCTCTCATGACGGGGAGTAATAGAGCTGCGGTCGCCAACAATTTGCGACATGACTCTGAGTGATAAAAGGAAATTTGAGTGGCCATGCTGTAACAAACGCCTTTAACCGGCAACCAATATATTAAGGCTGACCTACCGGTAGTTTGGGCTCTCAGCCCCAACGAACTTTCCCAAAGTTGGCTGTCAGGTTGGTGTGGTTGTGCGAAGAGCCCAACCTACGGGCCTCACCACTGAGCGATCAATCGCAAATTTTGAACAGAATCTATAATTGCGAGATTCAAGTAACTAACACCCATTCCAAAGGTGATTGAGATGAAACGTAACATCCTAAAACTTACAATTTGCTTGACGGCATTTCTTTTATCTTCATTCCAGATTCTATCGGCTCAGAACCTGACAGATGAAATCGTGTTAAAGGCAGCCACGCCATTGATCGAAAACGAAATGGTCGATGGCCTTTCGGTCGGCTACATCCAAGGCGATCGGCACGGCACCGTCCATCTAGGTCACGCGAGTAACGCTAACGCCGACGAAAAATTAAAGCCCAACAACTCGACCCTCTACGAACTCGGCTCGATCAGCAAGGTTTTCACCAGCCTGCTGTTAGCCGACGCGGTAGTCCGAGGCGCGATAAAACTCGACGGTGACGCTAACGTGCCAAATGAAGCAAACATCAAGTTTCCAACGTTAAATTATCGGTCGGTCAAATGGATCGACCTGAGCACGCATCGTTCGGGGCTGCCGCGTCTGCCGGCGAACTTTGGCACCACAGATCTAATCGATCCCTACCGGCAGTACGACTCCGCCAAAGCAGCAGCCGCGTTGAGCACGCTCAAGCTTCCTCGATCGCCCGGGGAATCACAGGAGTATTCAAATTTTGCGGTGTCGGTGCTGGGATATTTAATTAGCCAAAATGCAAACAAGACCTATCAGAATTTGTTGAAGGAACGAATCGCGCGACCGCTTTCGATGAGCGATTGCTCCGTCGCGTTATCCGAGGATCAGAAAAACAGGCTGGCCATGCCACATTCGGCGTTCGGTGCGCCGACGCAGAAATGGAACTGGTCTGACCTGCCAGGTGCAGGTGGTGTTTGCGCGACGATGGATGACATGATGCGGTTCGCCACAGCGCAGCTCGATCCACCCGCAGGCAAATTAGGCCAGGCCATCGAGTTGGCGTGGACACAACACACAAAGCCAGATGATTCGGGCCCTGCAATGGGGTTAGGCTGGATGATTCTTGACGATGGTGAAACTCGCTGGCACAACGGCGGGACAGGCGGATCGCGTTCGATGATTCTGATCAACCGTGCTGAAAAACTGGCAATCGTTGCGCTTTGTAACACGGCCGTTAGTGGCGAGGTCGACCAACTGCCGATACAGTTGATGGACATGGTCACCGGCAAAGGTGAGGGTAAAGTTGCCGAGAACGCTAGTGGCCAGAAAAACGAAGTGAAGATCAGTGCTGATCATCGAGCCCGCTTGGAGGGCCGCTACGAACTTGCGGCAAACTTTATCTTCGACGTGAAAGACAACGGCGGGCATCTGATGGTTGGCGTTACAAATCAACCCACCCTAGAAGTCTTTCCGGATTCAAAAACGCATTGGTCCTACCGAGCCGTCAAAGCGACGCTGGAATTCAAGCTGCCCAAGAAAGGCCCCGCCAAGAGCTTGATTCTTCACCAAAATGGTATCAAGCAAACGGCAACGCGGATGGGCAAGTGAATCATCCTTATTGCCATTGGGCTACGGCCGGAGGGGCGGCGATGTTCAATCGCACCGCCCTTAGTAGCCGAGACGGCGACTGTACTATCGATAGTAAA
>CAYOZV010000115.1:0-15386 GCA_964408465.1 uncultured Pirellulaceae bacterium | reverse complement strand
CACCAGCAGTAAACCTCTGCAGAAGGTCTACGCCGTAGATAGCGGCCGGTCTTCGGTTGACGACGATGACTCAAACGCCTCTTTGGCAAACCATCAACACGCCGTGATCACGGATACGGGTTTCGAGTTTGCGGTTGATGATTTAACTCAGGCGACGGCGATTCAATTTTTCATGCTGGACACCGATGGCGTTTTGGCTCAGTCGCCGCACACCGTTTCGTTGTCTCCCATCGCGGACCAACCTCCGGTCGTCGAAGCCGCTTTAGTCGGCATCGGTTCTTCCATCACGCCCAGCGCGGTGCTGCCAGTCGAGGGCACCGTCGAGGATGACTACGATGTTGACGCCGTGTGGATGGAAATTGAAACACCCGTCACCGACACATTGCAAACGAGCGTTTCGGTCGGCAATGGCGGCCGCTTAGAGGCAAGCTATGATTTCCAAGCGATGGCATTGCAGCAAGAGGGCGGATTCGTGTTGCCGGCGTCCGGGGCTGAAATTTCTTTGGTGGTAAAAGCGTCTGACCGTTTCGACCTCAGCGCCGGAGCTCACGTTGGCATCGGCGACGAATATACGTTGACGGTGGTTTCTGCGTCGGAGTTGCTGCAAATTCTTGAGCAATTGGAGGTCGGCCAACGGAAACGACTGGAGTTAATTTTCAATGAGGTTTCTGACATTCGCGAGTATCTGATACGGACGCGGAAACAGAATCAGCGCCCCTCAATCGAACTGCAACCTGGCGAAATCTCCGCGGATGCCTCAGCAGGAAACTCTAGTGATTCCGCTCGGGCCGATCGGCAGCGGAACGATCTGCGAAAGTTGTTCGCCCAGCGCGCTATTTTACAGATCGACAAATCTTCCCAAGAGATCATTGGCGTTGCCGAGTCGTTTGAAGACATTCGATTGCAGTTGATCAATAATCGAGTCGATTCCGAAGATCGCAAGATTCGTTTGGCGAAAAAAATCGTTGAACCCTTGAGAGCGATCCCTGGCGGCGTCATGACGGAATTGAGAGCCGTCGTGGATGGCTTGGAAACTGCGCTGACACCTCAAATGAATGAATCGAGCGACGCCGGCACGGCCGCCATGACCGAATCCGCGATTCAGCTGACCGACAAGACGCTGATCCAGATCGACGAAGTGTTGTCGATCTTGGTGAAGTATGAAACGCAGAACGAACTGTTGGATATCGTCCGCCGGATGATCGCCGAACAGGAAGAGTTGCTGGACCAGACCAAGAAGCTACGTCAGCGCGAAGCGTTCGACGACCTTTTTGAATAACCGGATAGTTGCCTTTCGCTCCGCGAAAGTGCTCGCGCGCGCCAGATAGTTGGTTTTCGCTCCGCGAAAGTGCTCTCGCACGCGACAGAGCGTAATAGCGTGTGAGCGTCCTTTCGCGGAGCGAAAGGCGACAATGGCCGCGTACTGTATCACGGACGCGGTAACACCTATAATCCTGTGGTCACATCGCTTCAACTTGGATGATCACCGTGAGCAGCAATTCTATCGAACGCATCTTTCTCGGACTCAAACAACCACCGCTTCGCACGGCGGCCGAAACCATCATTACGCGTTACCAAGAATCGTCCACGGGCAACCCGGCAGTCGATCTTTCCAATACGCTGGTCGTGCTGCCCACGTTGCGATCATGTCGACGAATGTTGCAGATGTTGGTGGATTGTGCCAACCAAAAAAAGATCGTTTTCACGCCGCCACAAATCATCACCGTTGGTGACCTGCCGGAACATCTGTACGCCGCCGATAAACTTCCGGCAAACGACCTAGCGCAGCAAATCGCTTGGTCCAAGGCACTGGATCAATCGCCGCCGGAAACCATCGAAGCTCTCACCGGCATCGCCGACGAGGAGAAGGACCAGGACGAGGATGAACTCCAAGACTGGCAACCGATGGCTCAACTGATGGTGCGTCTGCATACGCGATTGGCCAGCGACATTTGGAGTTTCCGCAGCGTCGCCAGAGAAGTCAAGAAACTGAAGAACTTCTTGGCCCAAGAACGCAAACGCTGGGAGGCCCTCGAAGAGATCCAAGACCGCTATTACAAGATCCTCGAATCGGTCAACCTGTGGGACCGCCAGGCCTCCCGCAGTTACGCCGCCGCCGGACATCGGCTGAAGAAAAAACGCTGCCACACCAAAAAGGATATTCTCTTGGTCGGCGTCGCGGATCTCAATCGCAGTCTCACCGGCATGTTGGCTCAGGTGGCCGACAAAGTTACCTGCATGGTCGCCGCGGACGATTCGATGGCCGACCGTTTCGACGAAATGGGAAGCCTCATCGCCACGCAATGGTTGGACGCCACGATCCCTATCGACGACGACAACATCCTGATCGTCGACAAACCTGTCGATCAGGCTCAGGCAGTCATCCGCCACCTCCATCATCTGCCCTCGGGGGAAAAAGTGGCAACCGATCAGGTGACCATTGGCGTTCCCGACGCCAAGCTCATTCCGCAACTGCAACGGGCGCTGAATTCAGCCGGCCTGCCCCACCGCAATCTTGCAGGTCGCGCGTTGGACGAAACAGCGCCGGTCAAACTGATGGTCGCCTGTCGAGACTACCTCCGTTTGAACAACTACGATTCATTCGCGTCCTTGATTCGCCATCCGGACGTTTTCGCTTGGATCGCCCAATCGGTCGGCAGCGATCAATTTTTGGCTCAGTTCGATGCTCATCAAAATGAGCACCTGCCCGACAAGGTCCCCGTTAGTCAGTCGGCCCCCTTTGGCGATCCCGAAACGATCGCCACGATTTTCGATCACAAAGACCCGAATTCAGAAAAACGAGCCATCAAAGCGGCCCAGCAATGCCAGCAGCTGAACGATATCCACGCGTTGATCGCGCCGCTGCTGAAACCATTATCCCACGGCGTGCGTCCCTTAGCCCAATGGGGCCAATTGTGGACGGAGGTTTTACTGACCGTCTACGGAGACCGAGAGCTCAACCGAGACGACGATGGCGACCGGCAGACGATCGCCGCCTGTGAAGCGATCCGCGACGCGCTAGGCAATCAACAACAGGTGCCCGAAGGATTCGGCATCGTCACCAACGCCGCTCAAGCGCTCCAATGGGCGCTGGACGCGGCCGCTGAAAAACGAATACTCGCAAATCCTCAACCCGACGCGATCGAATTAGCGGGCTGGCTGGACCTGTCGCTGGACGATGCTGACGTGTTGGTCGTGACGGGCATGAACAATGAAAATGTCCCCACGTCAGAGGTCGGGCACCAGTTTCTACCCAACGCGCTGTGCGAACAGCTGGGCATCCTGGACAACAACCGGCGCTACGCGCGAGACTGTTACGCCCTGACGGTGATGACGGCGGTGCGGAAGGATTACTTGTTGATCGCCGGTCGCAACGATCGCAATGGCGAGCCCAATAAACCCAGCCGACTGCTGTTCGCCGATGACGCCGAAGTCGCCGCCGTGCGGGCTCGCGCGTTTTTCATGTACTCCGATCTTAAAGATTCCGAACCTTCAGAGGGCTCAGGCGATTCGCACCAATCCGCCCTCTGGTTGGGCACCGAAAGTGATGCTCCTGATCAGCAGCAGTTTCCGATTCCCTATCCCCACTGTGACGAGATACCGACGTCACTCAGCGTCACCAAGTTTAAGGAATACCTAAAGTGCCCTTACCGGTTCTATTTGAACATCATCATGAAGCTCCGTCCGGCCACCGACGATTGGCGAGAGCTCAGCGGCGGCACGTTCGGCGATCTGGCTCATAATGTGCTCGAAGCGTTCGCTGAAAGCGCGTTGAAGGACTCGAAAAACGCGGCCGCAATTTTTGATTTTCTCAGCGCTGAACTCAACACGCAGGCGGATCAAATCTTCTTAGGTTCCAACCTGCCGGCGGTGAAGCTGCAGATCGAACAGCTACGGGCGCGGCTGGAACGTTTTGCCGACTGCCAAGCCGAACATCGCCGCTCCGGTTGGCAGATCGTCAGCACCGAGGAACTGCTACGGCATGAACTGGAGGTCGACGGGGAAGTTTTCACGGTGACGGGGAAAATTGATCGCGTCGACCGCCACGAGGAGACGCGTCAGGTTGCGATCTGGGACTACAAAACGTCCGATCAAGGCGACGGCCCGAATAAGGCTCATCTCAAAGGTCGGGGCAAAAAACAGAAGTGGCAGGACTTGCAGCTGCCGCTGTACCGGCACCTGATCAAGGAGGTTGACGTCGTCAAAAACGACAACCTATCGACGTTGAAGCTGGGTTACGTTTTGCTTTCGCGCGATCTGGACAACATTAAGTTCGAAGAAGCCGATTTCGCACCGGAGATGCTCAAGGAAGCGGACGAACTTGTCGCCGACTGCATTCGCAAGATTCGCGCCGGTATATTCTGGCCGCCGACGGATCCGCCGCCCCTGTTTTCCGATGATCTGGCCGGCATCTGTCAGGACAACGTCGCTCAACCGTTTGACATCGCCAAAAACACGCCCGCCGAAATGGCGATCCAATCCAAAGATACCGTCGTGGAGTTGCCATGGTAGACCCAAAAACCATCGACCAAAAAATGAACCAAAGCGGCTTGCTGGATAACAAGATTATTCGCGCTTCGGCCGGTACCGGGAAAACGTTCGCCCTTTCCAATCGCTATCTGGTGCTGCTGGCTTCGGGCGTGGATTGTCAGACGATTCTTGCGACAACGTTTACCAAAAAAGGTGCCGGCGAGATCCTCGACCGCATCGTGCAACGATTGTCCGCCGCGGCGCTCTCAGACGATGCCGCGGCACAGTTGGCCGTCGAGCTCGATTTCAAAATCTCGCGCGCACACGCGACCAAAGTGCTGCACGAGCTACTGAAGAACCTGCATCGGCTGGAGATCGGCACGTTGGACAGTTTCTTCAGCCGAGTCGCCAAAGCGTTCAGTCTGGAGCTGGGGCTGCCGCCGATCTGGGACTTGGTGGACCAGCAACAGATCGACATGCTGCGCGCCGAATCCGTACAGTCGGTGCTTCACTTTGCCGAACTGGAAACGCTCAGGCACTTGATGGACAAAGGCGAATCCAATCGCCGAATCCAGCCGCTGCTGTTGGATACCGTGAAAGAGCTCTACAACGATTTTCGTGACTCGAATTTTGACGCGTGGGATCAACTGGGCGAACCCAACGGTTGGCTGACGTCCACCGAACTGGAAAAAATGAACTTGGAGGCCGGTCAACGCGAGCACGAAAAGCGGGCGAAGTATTGGAATGCGTTTTATCAATTGGTCGCCGATGAACAGTGGGCGGAGGTTGCCGATCATACGATCGTAAAGAATGTCTTGAACGACAATTTCACTTACTTTCGTTCGCCGATTCCCGAGGAAGCCTTGGCGATGGTCCAGCAACTGATCCCGCATTGCCGGTCGTGGATCATCACGCGACTGCAAAAACGAAACGTTGCGACTCGCCAGTTTCTGCAGTCCTTCGGCGAGGAATTCGAGGGTGCGAAATCGCGGCTGGGGCAGTTGTTCTTCGATGACATATCAGACCGTTTGAAGGACTTTGTCAAAGCCGGGACAACCGAACAGTTCGCGTTTCGCTTGGACCACCAGATCCAACACTTGATGCTGGACGAATTCCAAGATACTTCGCCGACGCAATGGTCGATCATTCGCCCCTTCGCCCATCAAGTCACGCGCGATGGGGAACCGGGCCGTTCGTTCTTCTGCGTCGGTGATATGAAGCAGGCGATCTACGGTTGGCGCGGCGGAGTAGCGGAGATTTTTGACGTCGCCGACCAAGATTTGCCAAACCTGACACCGGCCGCTGCGTTGGTGAAAAGCTACCGCAGTAGTCCGGTCGTCATTGAGTTTGTCAACCAAATGTTTGGGAATTTGAATCGGTTTTTATCCGACAGCGACGTCACAACCCAAGCCGTCCATAGTTGGGGCGATTGGTTTCAACCCCACCAAACCGATCGCACGACCTACCCCGGTCACGTGACGATCGAATACGCCGCGAACTGTGATGAACAACTGGCGACAACCAACTCATCCTCCAAAGATTCCGTTCGCAATCGTAACGTCATCACCGGCGTTGTGGAGCGCGTCGAACACTTGATCAACAACGTTCCTCCAGAGAATTCGATCGGCGTGCTTACTCGGACCAATAAGGACGTCGGTGAAATCATCTTCGCGCTTCAGTCGGCGGGAATCGCGGCCAGTGAAGAAGGCGGCAACCCGCTGACCGATTCCGCGGCGGTGGAGATGGTGCTGTCGGCGTTTCATTTGGCCGACCACCCCGGCGACGACATCGCGCGTTATCACGTTTCGCACGGGCCGCTGGCGGAGATGTTTGATCTCAATCCCGAAGGCGACTCCAATCAAAAAGAGAACCGCAAGGCCGTCGCCGCAGGCGCCGCGTCGGTGCGTCGGTTGATCTTGGAGCAGGGATTTGGCCCGGCGGTGGAAAAGATGGCCAACCTGTTGGCCCCGCAATGCACGCGGCGCGAGCGATTGCGTTTACAGCATTTGGTCGAAATGGGTTACGCCGATCGGCAGGATCAACAGCGCTGGTCGCTGCGACCGCGGCGCTTTGTCGAATACGTCCGTGAGAAAAAGGTCGCCGATGCGTCCGCGGCTCAGGTGCGCGTGATGACGATCCACAAGGCCAAAGGTTTGGAGTTTGATTCGGTGGTTTTGCCGATGTTAAAATCTGGCAGTGTCGGCTTGGCCGGTCAATCACCAAAATTAGTCATTGATCGCGACAGCCCCGCCGCCCCGGCGAAGATGGTGACGCGGCACATTAATCAGAACCATCAGAAATTCCTTTCCGCGGAGATCCAACAAGCATTCGACAACGAACAGCGGCGAAGAATTCGGGAGGCGATGTGTTTGCTGTACGTTGCCGTAACCCGCGCGGCCCATTCGTTGCACGTGGTGGTCTCTTGTGGAGTGAAACCCGATGGCAACACCAGCGGCAGCGTGATTTTGGCCACGATGACCGAGGACGCCGAACGTGAGCAAGGGGTGATTTTCGAATCGGGCGATGCCCAATGGTTTGACAAACTTAAAGATACCCCCTCCGCCGCCGCCAAAGAAGAGGAAAGTGGACTGGCCAAGTTTTATAGCTCATCCCGCGCCGGCCGCCGTGAACACGCCGTCCAAGTGGGCCTGCGCTCGCGCCGCGGCATCAGCAACGTCGCTCCTTCGGCGCTCGAGAGCGGCGGAGTGGTTCAGTTGCGCGATATACTTGGCACCGACGAAGATAAAATGGCGATGGAACGCGGCACGCTGCTGCACGCCTGTTTTGAACGCGTCCAATGGTTGGATCAAGCGGTGCCCACGGAAAAGGAACTGCTGCAGCATTTGGATCAAACGGCCGCCGATTCAGTATTCAAGCGAAAGGCGATTAATGAATTTTTCAACGCGATTGAAAAAGGATCCTTTCCGCAGCTGTTGAATTTCGAGCGGTACCGCGAACAGTATCTGGTCCAGTTCAGCGACGCGGGTAACCGGATGGAGGTTTTCAACGAACGCCGTTTCGCCGCGACGATCCCAACGGCCAGTTCGACGGATTTGATTGAGGGCGTCGTGGATCGGTTGGTGTTGGTTTATGAAAATGATGAACTGGTCGCTGCGGACGTGATTGATTTCAAAAGCGACACGATCGCCCCAAATGAACTGGCGGCGAAAGTGGCGACCTACAGTCCGCAGCTATCGGCCTACCGGGAGGCGATCAGTATCAGCCTCAACATTCCGTTGTCGTCGATTTCGACGCGGTTGGCTTTCATCAGCACCGGCGACGTCATTCACTTGGACATGATCGAAGCGACCGTCGACAAGACAACGGATTTAAAACCGGACTCGAAAAAATCTACTTCCACCAAAACTGATTCGCCCCCAACAAGCAAAACTGCCAAACGCATCATCGACCAACCCAGTAACCCCGCCGGCGACGCGGACTCAAACAAACGAGTCGTTAATCAGATCACCGCGACGGGACGCGCCGCTGCCGAGGCAAACAAGAATAAGAAGAGGGAGAGTAAACCGAAGCAGAGCAAACCGAAGGCATCGGGCCGCAAGAAAGCTCCCAAAGCATCCCCCGGACAAAAGACTCTGTTCGACGACTAGCAGATGCGACACCGGCCGGTTTTTGCCTCGTGCGTGGGGGCCAGAGACTAACCGCAATACCGTTCAATGAACTGATTTGTTTGGCTCAAAGCGATGAAGTCAGTTTAACGATTAGCCGGCAGGCGTCGGTGTTTAGGCGGGGCTAAAATCGGTCGCCTGCCGGTTTGTCGCTAAACGAAAGAGGCCTTCTTTGAACGTTATTGGGACAAACCGGAGGGCATCAGCGCACCTTCCAGGTAGGCATTTGCCGGCGGGTGGCAATCCTTAAAAATGGAGCGTGGGCCTCGATATTTCCCGCCAAACCCGCGAATCTTCGGTGTTTCATTGCCCCCATGTCCTGAAATGCGGTCGATCACGTGAATGTCTTAGCGGTAAAATTAAACCGAAAATTACCTCAAAGCCTGAACCCACTTAATCCAGCCCACTACCAAATTGGGAGTTTACAGATGTCTTTAAATCGTACTTTGTTGGCCTGCGTCGTTTTGACGGTCGCGCTGATGTCCTCGGAATCTTTTGCTCAGGGACGCGGGGGCGGTCGAGGTGGCCCCGGCGGAATGATGGGCGATTCGCCGCTGACGCTGATCAATGATAAAAGCGTTATCGAGGAACTGGAATTGGTGGACGATCAAGTCGAGGCGCTCAATGATCTCCAAGACGATATGCGAGATGTTTTCCGCGAAAGTTTTTCCGGGATGAGAGACCGCTTCCGCGACAAGAACGTTGACCGAGAATCACTGATGGACGAAATTCGCGAGAAAATTCAATCGCAGATGGCAGACGTAGAAACGGACCTCAACGAAATCCTTCTCCCCCATCAGGCGACTCGATTGGATGAACTGTACTTCCAAATGCAAGCCAGCCGATCGGGAACCGACGGGATGCTTAGTAACCCCAAAGTCAAAGAACGGCTGGGACTGACGGATGAACAGATCGATGAGATTAAGGCAAAGGCCGAGGAGGTCAAAGCGGATTTGGACAAAAAGATCGCAGGCCTACGTGAAGAAGCGCGCGAAGAAATCTTGTCCGTTCTCTCCAGCGATCAGCAGAAACAGATCAAAGAGATGATGGGCGATAGTTTTGAATTTGAACAGGGCGGCCGCGGACGAGGTGGTCCCGGTGGTCGAGTCGGACCTGGCGGCGATCGAGGTGGCAGAGGGGGACCTGGCGGTGACCGAGGTAGCAGAGGCGGTCCCGGTGGAAGGCCTGATCGCGAAAGATAAACAACGATAGGATTGGGCCGCGGCTGCAAGTGAACGTTACAAAACGGGCTCAATTGAATTGATTTTCGAAACATTCACGGTCATTTATCGGTACATCCGTTATTGGCCGTGTTTTGCACCATTTTATCCCCCAGTTAACCGCATTGCAGCAGCGGTCGTTTATCTATGGAGTAAAATTTAATGTTTGGGCAAAGTTCACCGCAGTTCACTTGATTGAACTCGCTCGATAGCAAAACCGTAATCAAACGAGGGACTCGCCAGACCGCCGGCTGTCTCAGAATCAAACGCACTACACCACGACAACTATGGAAATCGGAAACATCTTGCTGGAGAACGGGTTGATCAACCAAGATCAACTGCAATCGGCTCACCTCTCCGCGCCGTCGCAAACCGCCGACGCTGTGTTGGCTCAGTTGGTCAGCAGCGGGGCCGTGGATAAACTGGCCGCTTTGACGGCTTGGGCCAAAGAGGCAGGTGTTGATTTCGTTGATCTGACGGAGATGGAAGTTGATCTTTCTCTGTTGGAGGGGTTTCCTCAGAAGATCATCTATCGGCAGATCCTTTTCCCGATTCGTAGAACCGAAGACACGATCGTGATCGCGACCAACGAACCGCTGAACTTCTACCCGCTGGATGAAATCAGCGCCGCGACCGGATTAATCGTCGAACCGGTCCTGGCGGAAAAAAGCGAGATCGCCAAACTGATTAAGAATCATCTGGGCGTCGGCGGCGAAACCATCGATGGGCTGATCGAACAGCGCATCGAAGACAACGGCATCGAACTGCTCGAGGAATTAGAACTCGACGGCAGCGAACTTTCGGAAATGGCTCAGGAGGCCAGCGTCGTTCGGTTGGTGAATGAGATTCTTTTAGAAGCGATCGAAACCCGCACCAGTGACGTGCACATCGAATCGCAACAGGACGGCCTTGTCATCCGTTACCGCATTGATGGCATTCTGCACAAGCAACCGGTGCCGTCGGAGATCAGCCATTTTCGATCGGCGATCATCAGCCGCCTGAAGATCATGGCGAAACTGAATATCGCTGAAAAGCGATTGCCACAGGACGGACGCATTAAGATCCGCGTCAAAGGGCGGGAAGTTGATGTGCGGATGTCCGTGATCCCCATGTTCCACGGCGATAGGATGGTCATGAGAATCTTGGACAAAGGGGCGATGGTGTTCGACCTTAAAAGTCTGGGCATGTCCGACCAAACCTACGATACGTTCAGCAAACTCATTCGAATGCCACACGGAATCGTTTTGGTCACCGGCCCTACCGGATCGGGCAAGACAACCACGCTGTACAGTTCGCTGATCGAAATCAACGATTCGGAAACCAAAATCATCACGACCGAAGATCCTGTCGAATATCAGTTGAACGGGATCAACCAGATTCAAGTCCATTCAAAAATCGGACTGACGTTCGCTCATTCCCTCCGCAGTATTCTCCGGCACGATCCGGACGTGGTGCTGGTCGGTGAAATTCGTGACCTCGAAACGGCCGAAAACGCGATCCAAGCCTCGCTGACGGGTCACATGGTTTTCAGCACGCTGCACACCAACGATGCCGCCGGAGCCTTTACGCGGATGGCCGACATGGGCGTCGAACCGTTCTTGGTCGCCAGCACGGTCGAAGCGGTGATGGCTCAGCGTCTGGTGCGGCGGCTGTGCGATTGTAAAAAAACCGTCGTCCCGTCCAAGGAAGACGTGCCTGCGGATTTCCCGTTTGAGCAACTGGGGGCGACGCCGATTTACGAAGCGGTTGGTTGCCGTGAGTGCCGTAACGTCGGCTACAGCGGGCGCCTGGGTGTCTATGAACTGCTGGTGGTCGATGATGCGCTGCGTCAGTTGGCTCATGAGGGCGTCAGCACTTGGGAAATCAAAAAGGCAGCGATCGCAGGCGGCATGAAGACATTGCGTGACGACGGTTGGCGCAAAGTGTTATCCGGCCAAACGTCCATTGAAGAAGTCCTTCGTATTACAAAGGGCGATCGAACTTAGAACGGATGCTTTTCACATCACTCGTTTAACCGATAAACGACAAACGCGACCCAAAATTTCCCTCATGCCAGAATTCACCTACACCGCGCGCAGCATCGACGGGACGAAAGTCTCAGGGAAGATGACCGCGAACACCGAACGCGACGTGATCGGTGCGTTGTCCAAGGATTCGCTGTTCCCGATTGAAGTGAAGGCCCCTGTTGAAAAAAAGCCCATCACCTTCGGTTCGGGCGTGTCGCCTCAAAAGATCGCGGTGCTGTACGAGCAATTAGCATCGCTGTTGACCAACGGCGTGCCGCTGCTGCGGTCATTGACGATTCTGCGCGACCAAACCAAGGTCGAAACGCTCAAAACGACGCTGGACGATGTCATCCGACGAGTCGAAGACGGCGAGAATCTTTCCGATGCGTTTCAACGTCACCCCAAAGTCTTCAGCGAGATGGCCGTCAACATGGCGCGGGCGGGCGCCGAGGGCGGCTTCTTGGAGGACGCGCTGTCGCGCGTGGCAAAATTTACCGAACAGGCTGCCGAACTGCGAGGCCGCACGATCGGAGCCATGATCTATCCGGCGGTGCTGTTCACCATGGGCAGTGTGATCGTTGCGGTGCTGTTGGTGTATTTTGTGCCCAAATTCGAGTCCATGTTTGACACGTTGCGAGCGACGGGGCAACTGCCGTGGGTGACCGAAATGCTGCTGGCGTTCAGCACCCGTATTCAGTTTTGGGGCCTGCCGATTTTGATCCTGATGTTGGTCGTGTTCTTTATGCTGCGTTATCAAATTTCAACTCCGCGCGGACGTATGATCTTCGACGGAGTAAAAGTCAAAATACCGATGCTGGGCAGTATCTTTTTGAATCTGTCGGTGGCTCGATTTTGCCGCGTTTTGGGAACCCTGTTGAAAAACGGCGTACCGATCCTCAAGGCGCTCGAAATCAGCCGCGACGCTGCAGGGAATAAAGTCCTCTCGGCCGCGATCGCAAAAGCCTCCGAGAACATCACCGCCGGTGAATCGCTTTCGGTCCCACTAAAAAAATCAGGTCACTTTCCACACGACGTAACCGAGATGCTCAGCGTCGCCGAAGAATCCAATTCTTTGGACTCGGTGCTGATTAACATCTCCGACGGACTTGAAAAACAAACCATTCGTCGACTCGATCTGATGGTTAAGCTTATCGAGCCGTTGATGTTGATGGTGATGGCGGCCGTTGTTTTAGTCGTTGTCGTTGCGTTGCTTTTGCCTATCATGAAAATGGGCAGTGCAATTGAGTAACTTTTAATGGACGTTATTTTGGAAGTAGGGCCGGTTCCTACCGGCCGTGTTGAACACAGAGCCAAGCGGCCGGTAGGAACAGGCCCTACTGACACTTGGAAATTTATAATCATTGAACCCACTTGAGTTTTTGAGGAGCCGTTTGAGATGAGTAATGTAAAAAAGAGTATGCGGAAACCAGCGGCGCTACGCCGGAGTCGTCGCTCGGGTTTCACGCTGTTGGAGCTGTTGCTTGTGATGGCGATTTTGGTCATCCTCGCCTCGCTGTCGACGGTTGCCGTTTTGAATCTCCAGTCCAGTTCGCAATCACGAGCCGCGTTTGCTCAGATTAAAATTCTGAAGAACGCTTGCACGATGTATAAGCTGAACGGGAATCCCTATCCAAAGACGTTAGAGAATCTGATCGTGCTACCGCCGGGGATGAATTCGGCGACTTGGGGCGGTCCGTACTTGGAAGGCAATGCGATTCCGCTTGACCCGTGGCAAAACCCGTTCAAGTATTCCGCCAACGATGCGGCTCAGAAGGTCACCATTTCCTCAGCCGGCAAAGATGGCCAGCATGGAACTTCTGATGACATCCCGGGCAACAATGGTTAGTAAATTTTTGACGTCGTCCAAACGGCCGGCCATCAGATTGGAAAGCTGAGCAAAATTATCGCAGGGTGCACCGATCCGTCAGCGTGCCCTGCGACACCGCTGGATTGAATAATGACAGTTTCTCGTTCCCATCATCGAAACGCATTCTCCTTAATCGAATTGATTTTGGTGATGGGGGTGATCGTCATGATTTTCTCGCTGGCAATTCCGCTGGCGACACGCGCGTTAGGAACACACGCGCTGCGTCAGTCCGCTGACCGGGTGCGAGTTGCGATGGGCGAAGCGCGTGTCGAAGCGATCAAGTCTGGCCAAATCCATGCACTGTTTTTTCAAATTAACAGCGATTGGTTCAACGTCGCTCCGTTTTCGCAGATCTCAGCCCAACAAGGACTCGCCGCGCGGCAGATTCAGCTCAACGCAACCCAAGTCCGCACCAGCCTCGAAGAAAATCAACTGCCCAACGGCATCGTTTTCGCTGATGGCATGACGTCCAACGATGGTCGTTCGGCCGACACGCTCAGTCGCAGTGGCGGCGGCAGTTCACTCATTAAACCCATTTTGTTTTACCCCGATGGAACCGCGCAGGACGCCAGAGTTTTTCTCAGGGACGATCAATTTAACTCAACATCGGTTCAACTACGCGGGCTGACAGGCATCGCGAAGACCGTGCGGAGATAGTTTAACGATCAAACGGCAGGCGACCTTGTTTTGATTTGCCCAGACGCGGTCGCCTGCCGGCTTGTCGTTAAACTTGTCACCAGTTGACAGAACTACATGGCCGACGGCGGTTTGACCGGTGTTAATCTCATCCCATCCTCAATGACGCTGATTATGAAACATCAAAATCAACTCATCAAAAACCGACGTCTTAAAACACGCAACCGGTATGGGTTGAGTCTATTGGAGGTGATTCTTTCGATCGCGATTCTTGGCACGTCGATGGCCGTCATCAGCCAGTTCTTTTATCTTGGCTACCGCGCCGCCGACCGAGCGCGTCGGCAGTTTGATGCGACGTTGATCTGCGATTCGGTAATGGCCGAACTCGCCGGCGGCGTCATCGAGGCGCAGTCTACCAGTGGCATCGAGGTCCCCAACGTCCCAGACTGGCAATATTCGGTGGACGTCGTTAATTCGGATATCACGGGTCTGTTATTGGCGACCGTATCGGTGCGTCAGCGTAACCAAGACAACATCGAAATGTCATTGGTACGATTGCTGCCGGACCCCGATTATTTGCCGGAGGAAGATCAATGAAATTCTCCTCACTGAAGCATCGAAGATTTATCCAGACGCGTTCGGCCTACACGTTGCTGGAATTGTTGTTGTCGCTGGCGTTAACGGTGGCGGTCATCAGCACGATTGCAACAGCCATCCATGTGAACCTGTTCTCTTTGACCCGCGCCCAAGCCACCATCGAACGTAAACAAATTGCCCGCAGTGTGCTGGCTATGATTGGCAGCGACATCCGGGCCGCGGTACAATTCCGGGCGGCAGATTATTCTGGGCTGGAAGAAGTTTTGCTTTCCCAGCAATTGATTGCTGGTGTCCAACCGACCGATCTTGCTTCTGGTGCCGCCGACGAAATCACCGCCGATAATATTAGCGTTGATGCCATTGAAGCGGCGGTCGAAGCTCAAACGGCGCCCCAGTCCGCCGCCGAAGGTTTTACCTCGGGAGAAGTCGATTCGGAGGAAGAAAGCGACGATTGGTCGGTCGGCTTGGTGGGGGATGCGAACTATATCTGGTTGGACATCAGCCGATTACCGCGCATCGACCAATACCACCCGCTGATTCAAACGGCTCAAGATGCCGTCACCACCGGATCGGATATCAAACAAGTCGTCTATTACGTGGCCTCTGCCAGCGCTCAGAACAGCTCCAACGATTTCTTCGCCGATGAATCCGGTGCCAACCAACAGGGACTTTTTCGCGACGAAATTGACCGCGCCGTGGCGTTCTATCAAGGCGGCTTCGCGCCGGGGACGCCACAGGATTATTCGCAGTTGATCGCAACCGAAGTCGTTCAGATTCAATTCCGTTACTTCGACGGAACCGATTGGCAGTCACAGTGGGATTCGGTCGAAAACGAGGGCTTCCCAGCGGCGGTAGAGGTCAGCATCGTCGTGGACACCAATCCGCAGGCCGGTCAGGCCGCATCCAACCTACAAAATGAAGGTCGTTTTGAACGCTATCGAAGCGTCGTTCATCTGCCGCTGGC
>CAYOZV010000114.1:0-15438 GCA_964408465.1 uncultured Pirellulaceae bacterium | reverse complement strand
CAGGAGAACTGCAAAGTCAAAATTTTCGTGCGATGTGCAATTCGGGAGGTCGAGGTTCCTCGGGAGGTCGAGGCTCCGACCGAGACCTATTTAATTTCGTAGGTTTCAGGCGGAGCCTCAACTTCCCAGTTCACGCGAAAATCGACTTTGCCGTTCTCCTGATGTCACCAACTCCCGCCACCTGAAACTTCAAACGCAAACGTAGATGGCAACTCCATTTCAACGAATTCGCAGCGGCGCGATCGCGCTTGGTATCGTGTTTTTGTTGTCCGTTCTGGGATTCCACTTTATCAGTGGCTACAGTTGGCTGGAATCGGTGTGGATGGTCGTGATTACGATCTCGACCGTCGGCTATGACGAACAGACCGAGATGGGCGCGCCGACCATCGTCCTGATGATTTTGGTCATCCTGACGGGAGTCACCGCGGGGGCTTATACGTTTGGCGGTTTTATTCAGTTAATGTTTGAGGGAGAGGTCGATCGTGTTTTGGGGAGGAGAAAGATGACGAAGGAACTTGGACGGCTGGGCCAGCACATCATCATTTGTGGGTTCGGCCAACTCGGGCGTGACTTAGCAACTCAATTGACGCATCGCGGTGAAGACTTCGTGGTTGTCGATTCGTCACCGGAAAAAATTAGTCGCGCACAAGAGCTTGGATTTCTGGCCGTTCAGGGAGATGCCACATCCGAAGATACGCTTGAGCAGGTGCAGCTGATGAAAGCCAAAGCGATCGCGACGACTCTGCCGACCGACGCGGAGAACGTGTTCATCACGTTGACTGCCAGAGATCTTCATCCCGAGATTCAAATCATCGCAAAATCGGACAAAGAGAGTAGCTGCCGAAAGCTTCGGCGGGCAGGAGCAGACAAAATCGTCATGCCCGACCGCGTTGGGGCTCAGCAAATGGAACGCATGATTTCGCGGCCATCAACAGCGGATCTGGTCGAATTGTTCGCCGAGGCAAGCCATTTGGAGATGGAGCTTGATGAATTGTTGGTTGGCGACACGAGCAAACTGGCGGGGATGTCGATCGCCGAATCAGGAATCAAAACGGATTTCAATTTGCTGGTGGTCGGGCTCAAGGATGAAGCCGGGCATTTCCGATTCAATCCCAAGCCAGCCGAAACAATCAGCGCGGGGGACCTTTTGCTTGTCATCGGCCAGGTGAGCGACATCAATCGCATGAAAGCCAGCCTGTAGTGGGTTGGGTCAGCCATCGTTTTGTGAACATCATCAGCAGCGCAAACAGCGTAAACTGGCTGAACATCGAAATTGGATCAGGGGGATTAGGCAGAAAGAGACCTCGGGCTAAATCCTACCGCGCGGCGATCCCGATGGAATGCCCGCTCTTGCTGATCCCCCGATAGATTCTGTCTTCTAAGCTCCGAGAATTTGACGACTTCTGTCTGTTAGCGTGCGCGGCGGGGAAAATGTTTAGCTCCCAAGCGATGGGGGGACGGGCCTTTTTCGAACAAACTCCCCAAAACGGCACAAATCAAACGACCAAAATTAGGCGACCCAAATTAGGCGACCTAAAAAACGGGAGCCAGAACCGAGAGGCCGCGACCGGCAGTAAAGAGGGGCCGTACGCCTAGTGGCCCGTTAAAGCTAAAATTTAGGGTTGGCGGTAGTGGGATTCGCCAGAATTCCCCAGGCCGGCCGCGGAGAAAGGACTTCTGGCGAAGTCCACTACCCCAATCTTTCGTCCTGACAAAACACCAGGCCAACACGCACGATTTTAGATCGTCCCCGTTGTTGACAATCCAGCGACGTCCTCGCTGGGGATTTCGTTGGCTTTTGTTAAATTTCGCAAACTTTGCAATTATTTAAGTTTTCCTTGTTTAGTCCTCAAAAAATGGACGGATTACGGTTGGGGTGCATAGGTGCGTTTTTCACCTGTTCTGCCTCGACGACGAGACGCTCTTCTTGAAACGCAGAGGTAAGGCCGCAGCGGTTGTGGCCAAAATTGCTTCGGCGTGCTTTTCTTTCGCTGTTTCTGCGCGGTTTGGTGAGTTGATTTCTGGAGAAATCGACTACCGAAGGCAGTTAGATTGAATTTCGGCATGGCAAGTTTAACAACGCAATCCAACTAGTTACGGAAGTAGCAACGATGGGGCCAAGTCACGACAATCCAAACGGCAACCAATCGCCATCATCATCGGCAACGGCGGTCCCCGATATCGTCGTCGGGATCGGCGCTTCGGCCGGCGGACTGGAGGCGCTGGAGCGGGTTTTTGAAGTCATGCCGGCCGAAACGGGCATGGCGTTCGTTGTCATTCAACACCTTTCGCCAGACTTCGAAAGCATGATGGACGAACTGCTGGTGCGAAAGACCAACATGCCGGTGCTGATGGCGACCGACCAAATGGCCGTCGAGGCGAACTCGATCTACCTAATCCCGGCCAAAAAAGAGATGATCATCTCCGACGGGAAACTTCTGGTAAAAGATAAAGATCTGGACAAAGGTTTGGCGCTGCCCATCAACCAGTTCTTTAAATCACTGGCCCGCGATCAGAGCGAAAGATCGGTTGCGATCGTTCTCTCGGGCACCGGCAGCGATGGTTCGCGCGGCGTTTGCGACGTGCACGAGGCTGGCGGGCTGGTAATCGTCCAATGCGAAGAAACCGCCAAGTTCGACGGCATGCCCAAGAGCGCGATGGAAACGGGCATGGTGGACTTGATTCTGCCGCCAGAGGAAATCGGTCAGGTGCTCAGTCGCTACGTCGCCAGTCCCAATCGCAGTGAACTGGTGGCGGAATCCAAACCGGCAGAACCCAGCGAACAGGGGTTGAAGAAGCTCATCCGCCTTTTGCATGACGAATATGGAATTGATTTTTCGGTTTACAAACAAACTACCGTTCTCCGGCGGATCGAGCGGCGATTGTTGATGAGCGACACGCAAGACTTCGAAGTCTACGTTGATCATGTCGCCCAAAACGATGACGAACTTCACGCGCTCCACCGAGACCTATTAATCAGCGTGACTCAGTTTTTCCGTGACGGCGAAGCATTTGATTTGCTGCAGAACGAAATCCTGCCGGAGATGTTAAAGGGTCATCCCGACGGTGAAGAGTTTCGCGTTTGGGTGTCCGGTTGTGCCACCGGCGAAGAACCGTACTCGATCGCAATGTTATTGACCGAGTTGATGACGCCCGAGCAACGTTTGAACGTGAAAATATTTGCCACGGACGTTCACCGGGCTTCGCTGGACACGGCCAGCGCTGGTATTTATCGCGCCTCCAGTTTAAGCAGCGTATCGCCGGAGAGGAAAAATCGTTTCTTCACTCAGGTGGGCGAGGAGTACCAGATCGCCAAAGAGCTTCGGCAAATGATCGTGTTTGCCGAACAGAACGTGATCAAAGACGCGCCTTTCACGCGTTTGAATCTGATTAGTTGCCGCAACATGTTGATCTACTTCCAAGCGGCGATCCAAAAGAAAGTCATTTCGCTGTTCCACTTCGGATTGAGAACCGGCGGCGTTTTGATGCTGGGCCCCAGCGAAGGACTTGGCGATCTGGAAGACGAATTCAAAGCCATCGACCGGCACTGGAAAGTTTTTTCCAAGCGTCGTGATGTGCGACTGCAGTCGGCGTTGAAACTTCCGCTGGGCAATCGCGGCGGTCTGAAGCTGATCGGGGCGCCCAACTTCGCGCCGACCAAATCTCCCGCCAATGAGTTATCGCAGGCCTATGATGAACTGCTGGAAAAATATCTCCCGCCGTCGGTGTTGGTCAATCGTCAGCGCGAAGTTGTGCACGTTTTTGGGGACGCAGGAGACTATCTTCAAATCCGGCGTGGCAGAGCGACCGGCGATGTGCTGGAGTTATTCGAAGGCGAATTGAAGACCGCGATTTCAGGCGCGATCCAGCGGGTCTCCAAAGAAGCCAAAGCGACCACTTACACCGGAGTGAATCTGCGCTCCAAAGACAACGTTCGCCAGATCCGCGTGTCGGTCGTTCCCATTCTCGGTCGCGATAACGACATGAGTCACCTGTTGATTTCGTTTGATGAGATCGACGTTGCGCCGATTCAAGAGGTTGCCCCATTCGATGAATCGGAAGTTGATCTCAACGCCAATTCACGAGCTCGAATTGAGGCGCTAGAGGTTGAACTCCGGCACACCAAAGAGAACTTGCAAGCGACCATCGAAGAACTGGAGGCCAGTAACGAAGAACTGCACGCGACCAACGAAGAATTAGTCGCGTCCAGTGAAGAGATGCAGTCCACCAATGAAGAACTGCATTCGGTCAACGAAGAACTCTACACCGTCAACGCCGAGTATCAGCGGAAGATCGGCGAGTTGACCGAGATGACCGACGACATGAACCATTTGCTTGAAAGCACAGATGTGGGTGTGCTGTTTCTTGATCGGGATTTAGCGATCCGAAAGTTCACGCCGCGCATCGCCAGATCGTTCAGCATCATCGACCGCGACATCGGCCGCTCGTTCGAAAACTTCACTCACTCGATTGATCACGATAGCCTCGTGGAAGACATCAAGTGGGTGCTGTCGACCGGGCAGCCGTTTGAAACGGACGTCGAAGACCGCGTCGGCCAAGATTACTTCTTGCGAATTCTGCCCTATCGAGTTGCCTTGGAGATCGAAGGCGTGGTGATCACGCTGGTCGACGTTTCTTCGCTCAAGCGGGCCCAGTCGGAGATTCGCGAACGCGATATACGGCTGCGTGGGATCTTGGACAATTCTCCATCCTTTATTTTTATCAGGGACTTGCAGGGGCGGTACCTTGTCGGCAATGATCAGTCAAAGAGTGTCCTTGGTTATCCGCCATCGGAGATCATAGGCAAATGCAACGATCAATTCCTGCCGCGACACATCGCCGAACGGCTCGAAGAAAGCGACGCTCATGTTGCTCAAACGGGCGAAACGATGGAGCTTGAGGAAACGATTCCGCGACAGGGCAAAGGGCGGACTTACCTGACAATCAAGTATCCGCTCAAAGATGAAAACGATCGCATCATCGCGATCGCAGGAATCAAGACGGACATCACCGAGCGCGAACTTGCTCAGCGCGAGGCCGATAGAGCCATCCGCGAACGCGACCGTTTCCTTGCCATGCTCTCTCATGAACTCAGAAATCCGTTGGCCGCCATTAAAAACGCGTCGAAAGTTCTAAGTCGCATCGAGACCAAGGACCACCGTATCACCAGCGTTTCGGATGTGCTCAACCGGCAAAGCGACCAGTTGGGTTGCATCCTTGACGACCTGTTGGATATCTCGCGCGTGATTCAAGGCAAAATTGAATTGCGTCGATCGGTTTTTGATCTGCGCGAGGCTGCCAATGATGCGGTGTTGGCGGTACGTTCGGTGGCGACCGCTGGAGGAATTCGGCTGACCAAAGCTGTCCCCGAAGATTCGTTGCCTATCTTCGGTGACCCCTCACGCATTCAGCAGGTGATGGTGAATTTGGTGGTCAACGCCGTCAAGTACACACCCACCGGCGGAGATGTTCATTTCTCCCTGGAGTGCCACGGAAATCATGCGGTTATCAAAGTGGTTGACAACGGAGTGGGGATGAAAACGCGACTGCTGAACCGCGTCTTCGAACCTTTTGTGCAGGGGGAAAATACCCTCGACCGTGCCGAGGGCGGGATGGGGGTCGGGCTGACGTTGGTTAAATCTTTGGTTGAACTGCACGACGGTTCGATCATTGCCGAAAGTGAAGGCATGGACAAAGGAAGCAGCTTCACCGTGACGATGCCGCTGTCAGAAAATCAGTTGGCCCTCGGCAAAGACGACGGCCACCCGAAAGTCCAAATCCCTTCATTGAAGATTGTGCTGGTCGAAGACAATGCCGACAGTCGCGAAATGCTGAAGCTCGCTTTGGAGATCGATGGGCACAAAGTCATCGCCGCGGCGGATGGGCTTTCAGGTTTAACGGCAATTGAGGTGGAAAAGCCTGACCTTGCGTTGGTCGATATTGGCTTGCCTGAGATGAATGGCTACGAAGTGGCTGAGCGACTTTGCGACAAGCACTGCGACGAGCTTACGTATTTGGTGGCGCTGACTGGCTTCGGTCAGATCAGGGACGTCGAACGTGCGGAGAAATCAGGCTTTAGTCAACACATCACTAAACCCGTCGACTCGCACGAACTGGAAACCACGCTCGCCCGTGCCGCAAAACTGCGAGTCGAGAGAGCCACTGGATCTGGCGACAATTGATTCAGACACAGCCCGATCACTGCGCGGTTGAATTAGTGAACAGAGGCCAGCTATCACTGAGCTTCACACCTCCAACGAAATTGAGATTTCACTGATGAGCCTTCGTGATGCCTGTGAGAGATCAAGGTTTGCTGCGGCTCTAAGATCACAACTCGAGTTGCCTCAGCGCTGAAGGCTACGTCCCTCTCTGACGATGACGGTGGCGACATCCTTGGCATGTTTTGTGAAGATTTTCTCTATCTCACGTTGCGTTCTTCGGCGTGCTCCTTGCCTTCTTGGATGATTTGATTCGCATCCTGTTTGTCATTGCCTTGGGGGACTGGTGTCACACCCACGTAAGGTTTTTCCAGAGCCACATTTGCGAGGATCGCAAAGTGATCTGAGCCGGTGATTTTCTTCCGCGCCAAAGAACCGAGGGTGAACCCCTTCGATAGAAAAACGTGGTCGATCGGACATCGACAGAACGGGTTGTTGGCAATGTAGGTGCCCATGAAAGTTCGGCCAATTCGCGGGTCGAGTAAACCACTTGTGCGTTTAAACAGCCGTGTCGTGTGCGACCAAGCAACATCGTTGAAATCGCCGGCGACGATCCAAATTTCATTCGGCCGCGACGCAATCTCTTTCGCGATCATGATTAGCTCGGCGTCGCGGACACGGCTGTCGCGACGCGTGTCGCCGGTCGAATCCAGCAATCCGGGGGGCGTTGGGTGAACGCCGATGTAATTCACGAGTTCTCCGTTTTCGGTTTCGATTTTCGCCCATAAACTTGGCCTGCGATCAGAAATCAAATACTTGGTCTCCGCGGACTTGATCGCAAGCCTGCTCCAGATGGCCATTCCCAACCCTTGGCCACGAACAACTTCATGATGATAAGCGTATTTCGAGCGCAGCGGTTTGAGGCGATTGTCCCAGCCTTCATCCAATTCCACTAACAGCAACACGTCAGCTTCCTCTTCCTCAAGTTCGTGGATTACGTTTTCAGGCGTGGGATTTTCAAAGTCGAGATTTGAGACCATCAGTTTCATCTGGGACGATGCTTCAAATTTTTTCGTGTTGGCAACTTCGGTGGCCCAAATTGGACTCAACGGGATCACATGAGACGCTTGCCATATAAGTCCGGCGAACAATATGGCCAACCAAATTGAATTTTCCAGTTGGAAACCGGACTTCCAGATGCCAGCGGCGGCTAACGCCAGCGGCACCAAGAGAAGGAATGCGATTTGCAGTCGAGGAAAATCCCACCAACGGATGTACCACTTGCCCGATGATACCAACGGCAGCAACGTTATCAGCAGCAGAAAAAATCCAGTTGACCGTAGCAACCAATTCATAGTGGTTTCTGTTTTCGAAGTTTGAGCGTAGGGTTGGATGGAATCAGGAATCCTAACCAGGAAATTCGCAAACGATATGCCAGTTTGTAACTTGGTTTTGGATCACGTTTGCTACCCGATCGTAGCAATAAACCGCTAAAAAACCATGGTCTGTCAACAACCACATTGACTGCCTCGAAACCATATTCTGTAGGCTTTCGCTTAGTTTTTCACGTTGAAACAGAATTGTAGTCAGCCAACGACCGCTGGAGACGTTGTTGGCACAGCAACTGCGGTCTCTACCCTCCCACATGAACCAAAGCCTGGTCCCAATTGAGACAGTCGTCTCCGGATTGCTTTCGGACCATCGCGTGATCGTCGGAGATCGCTTCGAACAATAGACGGGATAGAGACCACTTGCGGTTATTCCACATCTTCAACACTCATTCGAAAATTCTAGTGTTTCTCTGGACAAGAATTCAATCATGAAAACAACTCAGGCTATCTTTTTCTTCATTCTGTTTTTGTCGATGTCATCTCTGGCGTTGGCCCAACAAGAAAACGGCGCAACACGGGAACCCGCCACTGCCGAAACGGCCGAAGCCAAACCGGAGGCGCCTGAGAAAGTTGACGTCAAACCGGTAGCGCGCGACGAAGAAATCGAAAACCGGTTGAACGAAATCCTCGACGCCACAAAACGATTCGACGCGCCCATCGCCAACGTCGAGAATGGCGTTGTGTTTTTGTCTGGCGAAGCCAAAGAAGCTGAATTCAAAACATGGGCAACTGACCTGGCCTCAAACACACAGGACGTCGCAGCGGTCGTCAATCGAATGAAAGTTATCGAAGGTTCTATCTGGGACTTTAGCGAAGCATTTGCCGAACTCAAGGACTTTCGCAATGGAGCCATTCAGGCAATTCCGCTGGTGATCTTTGGGTTGTTCATTTTGGTTGTCACTTGGTTCCTTGCAAAGTTCGCCGGCTTTGTTGCCAACCGAGTACTCGGCCAGCGAATTCCTAATTCGTTGCTGAGGTGGGTCGCGACGCGCGCGATCATGTTGCCGGTTCTGATTTTCGGCATCTACTTAGTACTGCGGATTTCAGGGCTGACTCAACTGGCCCTGACCGTGCTTGGCGGTACAGGCCTGATCGGTCTGGTGATCGGCATTGCATTTCAAGACATCGCAGAGAATTTTTTGGCGAGCATCCTCATCAGCGTTCAAAAGCCGTTTCGCGTGGGCGACATGATCGCCGTTGATGGCCACGAAGGCATCGTTCAACGTGTCACGACACGTGGGACGACGCTGATGACAACCGACGGCAACCACGTTCAGATTCCAAATTCTAGCGTCTACAAGACAACGATCGAAAACTTCACCGCCAACCCGCTTCGACGATTCAGCTTCAACATCGGGATCGGATACGACGATTCGACAGCCGAAGCTCAGCAAATCGTGCTCGAAACAATCAAAGAACATTCTGCCTCTCTCAATGAACCTGCTCCGCGTGTGTTGATCCAAGATCTGGGCGCATCCACCGTGAATTTGAAGGCCTTGGTTTGGGTTGACGGCAACAAGAACGACTGGATGAGCGTACGGTCGTCTTGTTTGCGGATGACCAAACAGGCTTTGGTGAAAGCGGGGATCTCGATGCCGGACGAATCGCGCGAAGTCATTTTTCCCAATGGCGTTCCCGTGTTGATGAACACCGAAGATTCGTCGCGCGATACGACAGCCACCGCTCACGGGGAGACCCAAAGAGCGCGCACTTCGCCTGTCACCAACGCGGAAGATTCGCCGTCATTGAAACCGCGACCGCGCATTGAAGAGGAAGATTCCAATGAAGCCGAAGGCAACATGGAAAGTGAAATCGAAGGTTTGCAGCGTCAGGCCAAGGAGTCGTGGCTGCCAGGCGAAGGCGAAGAGGTTTTGGTCGGGCAGGAGTAATTCGAGACCGGCAAGGTTTGTCCACGACGAGTGTTTCAAGACAAGGCACAGAGGTGACAGGCCTACCAACACAACCATGGATCATGCGTGGTCGAGCATGCAGCCAAACCTCCACCGCGGTTGGCCAAAGAAAAAAACGCAGCCATCGACATCAAGAACACTTCGATGCTTGAGTCCGTAGGCAACATCTGGGATGATTCTCGTGGTCCCTCTGCCGCAAGTGGATCGAAAACACGTCGGTCCGCTTCCTCCCCCCTGCCCCTCAAAAACCTAACCATGTCAAAACGCAAGAATCGCTTTTATCGCAGAACAAAACCAGGTGCGCCGCCGGGAACGATCATCGGGGAAAATGCAGATGGAACTTCCATCCATGTCATTGGGTACTCAGAGAACGACGTCAAAGAGCACGATTGCCATTCGTTCGCCGATGTAAAACGGATCGCGGAGGACTACCAGGTCGTCTGGGTCAATGTCATCGGACTGGGCAATGTCGGCTTGCTGCATGAGTTTGCCAAGCTGTTCAATATCCATCATCTGACGCTCGAAGATGTCGTCAATGTCCATCAACGGGCCAAGTCTGAAAAGTTCGAACATTATCACTACACCGTCACGCGGATGGTTGCGCAGGTTGAGACCGTCGATTCAGAACAAATAAGCATCTTCCAATCTGGAAAATTCGTTTTTACGTTTCAGGAACGTGCGGGTGATTGTTTGGAAACGCTGCGGATGAGAATCCGGGAAGGCAAGGGCTTCATTCGTCGCAAAGGCAGTGACTATCTTGTCTATGCGATTCTTGACACGGTGTTCGACCATTACTTCCCGGTGGTCGATTGGATTGGCGAACAGTTGGATGAACAAGATGAAGCGCTGATGGAAGACGCAGACTTTTCATTGCAAGACATTCATCGGCTCCGCAGTCATCTTTTGGAACTACGCCGCTGGCTGAGACCCAACCGTGAGTTACTGAACCAATTGATTCGTGACGAGTCACCGCATATTTCCGACGATACCAAGGTTTTCCTGCGCGATTGCTACGACCACGTGATCCAATTGCAGGAGTCGATCGAATCCTACCGAGAGGTTTGCTCCGACCTGAGAGACTATCATCTTTCCGCGGTCAGTAATCGAACCAATGAAGTGATGAAAACGCTAACGATCGTTTCTACCATTTTTATTCCGCTCAGTTTTTTGGCAGGACTGTACGGCATGAACTTCGAGACGATGCCGGAACTGAGGTGGAAGTACGGTTATTTTGCGTTGTTGACCGTCATGGCCAGTATCGCGATCGGGTTCTTCGTTTGGTTTCGAAGGAAAGGCTGGTTTTGACTGGCACCGATTATCAGCAATCGCAAACAGGGGCATAGAAAACCGATCCGCGTCCTGATGTGTTAGGTTGACTGGAGCTTCTTCACCAATTTCCGTGTGACGAACCTTGGTACTAGGCGAGTCAAAAAAGCACCGAACTTATTCTTGATTCCGGGGATGACAAGGGCTGCATTATTTTCGAATGAATCGAATCCGGCTTGAGCGACTTGAGTGACATCCATTGCGTTGGCTGAGAAGATCTTCGTGTCATTCATTCCCGAATCCTCGCCAAAACCGGTTTTCGTGGGCCCCGGCGCGAGGCAGGTAACCTTGACGCCCGAATCGAGTAACTCTTCATGAATCGCTTCGCTGAATGAGAGGACGAAGGCCTTGGTCGCGTAGTACACGGCCATGTTGGGGCCCGGTTGAAAGGCGGCGGTCGATGCAACGTTTAAAATCCCGCCACGCTTGCGTTTGAGCATTTCAGGCAACAGCAATCGAGTTAAATGCGTGAGTGTGACGATGTTCAAACGCATCATGTTGACCTGCCGACCAACGTCAATTTCATCGAATCGCCCCAGTTCCCCGAACCCAGCGTTGTTGACAAGAATATCGGCGACCAGTCTGCGCGAATTCAATTCGGCGACCAATTTTGGTGCTGCGTCCACTTCAGCAAGATCAGCCACGATGACTTCGACATGAACACTGTGCTGTTTGACCAACTCCTCCCGCAGATCGTTCAGCTTGCCCGCGCTGCGTGCAACGAGGATGAGGTTCCGACCGGACTGAGCAAACAGTTTGGCCAATTCCAAGCCGATGCCTGATGATGCTCCGGTGATGATTGCTGTTTCTGACATGTTGGCTTTCTTGTTTTATAAATGTGATGGAGAGACGCCCTACGTCGCGCGGATGGAGTTTCGCTGGCGGCGATCATGCAACCGGATACCCCCGTATGAAGGGCTCCGCTCCGATCTTATTTGATCCAATCCATTCCGATTTCCTACTTCAGTCTACTGCTGAACGCGCCTGCCAGCACGTTTTTCAAGTCGCCCCCAAAAATTTCTAGTGAGCTAACCCTATGTTACATTGCACGTAGTGGATCTTGTTAAAGATCCTGCGGGGTACAGGAGCTTCAGGATCTTTTAAGAAGATCCACTACCTAGAAATAAAGCCTCCGGGGATTACGAAACCCATTGATTTGAATGTTTCTGTACTTCATGCCCCGCACAATGCGATGCTCTATTGCCGATATTAAAACGGGCTAGAACGCAGATGTCGTTGGAGAACATGTCGTCCGGACCTGCTTTAACCCCAGCGACTTCGCCGCTGAATCTTCTGCCCGGCGTCCAGTTTGAGGAGATCGTGGATCACCTCTTCAACTCGATTCTCACGCGTTTCGCGGCGCTTGGCCGAATTCACTCGATACGCGAAACCCCGACGCTTGCCAGGTGTCAGTTCGTTCCAAACGGAATTGGCCGTGTCGTTAACGTTCAGCGCTTGGTTTAGTTCTTGCGGAACGTCGACAGCATTTTGGTCTCCAATATTGAACTGAACTAACACCGTGCTGCCGAGCTTGATTCGGCATTGGGTGCGAGTCTTCTTTGGAACCAGCACGTACCATTTTCCATTTGACGGATGCAAAGCGTTGTTGAAACGGAAGCCGTTGATCTCACCATCGATTCGCAACCTCGGATGTTTGTCCAGCGGCAATTCGCGAATGAGCTTCTGGGGAAGAAAGGCAACGACGTAGTTTGCACGACCAAATTGATGGCCTTTAAGTTTCGTGGTGAATTCGTATGAATAGATGTCCATGAGTGACAGACCGCAGAGCCGCGGTTTTCGTCACTTGGATTAAATCGCAATACCGTTCAATGAAGGTCATTTTCGTTTAACGACAAGCCAGCAGGCGACCGAGTATTGCCCTGCCTAAACACCGACGCCTACCGGCTAATCGTTAAACTGGTGATATGGCTTTGAGCCAAACAAATCAGTTCATTGAGCGGTATTGCGTGAAATCCCCCGGAAAGTTCGGCTAATTCGTGTCTACCGGCTTTTGTCCGGCTGTCACCGGATAAAAGCCACCACCGCGGGCGCACAATTGAAAGAAGGTGACCAACCCGACCAGAACGGCACCCCCCCAAGCGACATAACCAATCGCGGGATACGCTTCTTGCTTTACACCGACCGCGATCAAAGCCCAGCACACCGTTGCTCCGTAAATTGGATCTCTTTTCCGCGTCATCCAGATCGCGCACACCGCTAATCCAATAAGGGTCGCTATCGACAATCCCATCGCAAGATCGTCTCCCAGTTCGATGCCCCATTCATTGGCCATCAAGGATGTACTGATGACGGTCGCCGCGCTGATCCAGCCAAAATACATCGACGGGCCAAAAAAGGACCACCGCGAAAGCGCGCTCGCCGACGGCCCTAGGGAAACCGCCGCGACATGTTTACGTAGATAAAATGCGGCCCCGCCAAGCGGGATTAAATGGGCCATGATATCGAACCAGCCAATCGTATCGCTGCAGTAGATACTGATTGGCACGAACGCGATCGACGCCAACCCTGCAATGATCAGACAAACGATCGCCTTCCGCAGTGGCGGCGTATCGGGTTCGCTTCCAAACGCGATAGCTCCGGCAAACCAAAGCATGCCGGTGAAGATGACCCCCCAAATGGCAAATGCATACCCCGCCGCGGAGACGCGCGTCGGAGCGTCGTCGGCGAATTGGTTTCCGTCGGAAAGCAACGGTTCCAGCCCAAAGTTCGCCAGTGGTACGCCGATGAAAACGGCCAGCATCGCATAACGAAGGGTTCGGTTCTCGTTTGATTCACTCATGAAGTCTCTGGGGCGATTGAAAATGGTCATTTTAAACGTAACAATGCATTTTGAATGCCAATTGTAAATGACTGCGAAGAAGTTTGGCATCATTTTTGCTGACCTTGTATCTCAGTTAGATACAAATTCCATAATTCCACCTGAACTCTTAAAGAAAATAAATGACAAAGTCACCCAAGCTTCTCTCGCCGCTGGCGATGCGTGACCTGAACCTTAGTAACCGGATTGCATTGGCTCCACTGACGCGGGGCCGATCCGGCGACGACCGAATTCCAAACGATATCATGGCGGAGTACTATCAGCAGCGCGCCAGTGCCGGACTGATCATCACCGAAGCCACAACGATTTCTCCGCAAGCAAACGGCTGGGTCGGTTCGCCCGGAATTTACACCGACGCGATGATCGCAGGTTGGCGGAAGTCAACCCAAGCGATCCACCAAGCTGGTGGTTTGGCGTTCATGCAGTTGTGGCACACTGGCCGCGCATCACACAGCGCTTTTCACAATGGCCAGCTGCCAGTTGCTCCCTCGGCGATTGCCATCGACGGTGACGAAATTCACACGCCAGAGGGTAAGAAACCGTACGAGACTCCACGCGCACTGGAGACCAACGAGATTGCCGGTGTCATCGCCGACTACCGGAAAGCTGCGGTCAACGCTAAGGAGGCCGGTTTTGATGGTATCGAGGTTCACTCGGCAAACGGTTATTTATTGGATACTTTCCTGCAATCGAAAACTAATCATCGAGAAGACCAATACGGGGGCAGCATCGAAAACCGATTTCGACTGCTCAGCGAAGTGCTGTCAGCGGTCACCGAGGTCTGGCCCGCCAACCGAGTCGCGGTTCGCCTAGCGCCTAACGGAGGCTTCAATGATATGGGGTCGCCCGACTATCGAGAACAATTCACCTACGCTGCGGCCGAATTGAATAAGCTTGGGCTGGCTTACCTTCACGTCATGGACGGATTGGCGTTTGGTTTTCATGAACTGGGTGAAGCCATGACGCTGGCCGAATTTCGCAAGGCCTTCGACGGCCCGTTGATGGGCAACTGCGGCTACACTCAGGAAACTGCCGAGGCCGCCATCGAATCGGGCGACGCCGATATGATCTCCTTTGGTCGACCCTACATCAGCAATCCAGATTTAGTTTATCGTTTCCAAAACGGTGTTGAGCTAAACCCCGAAGCGGACATGGCTCATTGGTACAGTCCCACCGGAGCCACAGGCTACACCGACTTTCCCATGGCGAAAAATGCGTAGTCAGAAATAGTTCGATGGAGCGAAACCGTGGAAGGCACGGCAGCGGCGTTGTTTTTTTAACTCCGATCATCGCCTTGCACCTCAAGGAATCGCTTCTGGCAACAGCACGGAATCGACCGAATGAAAACCGATTCCTCAGCAGCCCGACACAATTCCGCCCTCTTCAACAGCTGCAAAACAATGTGAAGATTTTACTGACCGGAGCAACTGGATTCGTCGGAGGTAATTTGCTTCCTCGTCTCTTAGCCGACGGCTAACGAATTTGAGAAACGCTCTCTTGTGAAGAATTTTGTGCTTCGGTCCGCTATCAACTTGGAAAGTTGAGCGACATTTCTCAAGGTCGGTGCCGCGAGTGTATGGGTATTCTTGGCGCTGGAGCAGTTCGATGATGGCCTGTTCGAGCTTCGCCTCGGTGAATTTTTGGGACGTGGTCATAGGCTGCTGGCCACCATTTTCTCGGCATCAGGAATGCGAAGCTGACACAGTGTCGCTCGATTCTTCGAATCGTAAGCGGGCGGGGCAAAGAACCTAACGAATTCGAGAAACGCTCTCTTGTGAAGAATTTTGTGCTTCGGTCCGCTATCAACTTGGAAA
>CAYOZV010000113.1:0-15585 GCA_964408465.1 uncultured Pirellulaceae bacterium | reverse complement strand
CGCCACGCTTACGATTCGGAGAATCGAGCGACAATGTCGCTCAGCTCTCCGAGCTGATAGCGTGCCGGGGAGTAAAACATCGTCACTAATTCATAGCCCCCAAGGCACCAGACTTCCTCTCAGTGCCACAAATACCCTGCAGCTCAATCGTTCTCACACGCGGACCAGCCCACTGCGCGGTCGACTACGACCGCAGAAACATTTCAATATTGCTGAACTTTTCGACCGGATTAACAAACGCTCTTTGAAACCCTTCATACTTCGTTTGGAAATGTTCGGCAAAGGTCACTGCGAAATCCTCTAACGGATTGGTTCGCGCGTAAGCTCTGAGAAAATTATCGAAGCCGTCGTTGTAGTACCACTGCCCGTCCAGCGATAACCGATCACCAAAATTTTCCACCTGGTCCCAATTACTGATCGCTCGAAACGCAGGAATAAACGAGTTCTCCTCGACGGTGTCGAAATTGTGAGCGATCTCGTGATAGACCGTCTCGCGAATCCGCTCTGGCGAACCCTCGAAAAGATTGTCGGTCAGGGCGATCCGGTTATTGTCGTTGAAATTCAGCCCAAGGATCGGTGCCCCAGTTGACGTCCGCACGTCTCCGGATCGTAGGATCGACAGGTTCTGCCCGCCCGCCAATTTCAAAAGCCGCGTATCAGAGACCTCCAAGTGAAGGTTCCTCAATGCCTGATCAACGACAACGATCTCCGCATCGCTCCAGCTACCGGCCTGATAAATAAGCTCCGTTTGAATCTCGAGATTAGAAACAAAGCTCAAAACGGCGTCTTGGCGACTGCCGTCAACCACGACATCCGACACACCGGCAGCCTTTAGATTCTGGTCCACGGAAACCGCGAACCGGTCATCGTCTCCGCCACCGATCAGACGATCCGCCGCTCCGACACCACCGAACAGACCGTCTCGTCCGCGGCCGCCGTTGAGCAAATCAGCATTGGCACCGCCGTACAGCGAATCATTGCCGTCGCCGCCAAAAATTCGGTCGTTGCCATCGCCGCCGTAAATTTCATCGCTACCGGATCCCCCCCTGAGCACGTCGTTCCCCTGGTCGCCAAAAATCAGGCTCTCTTCTCCCGCCAGATCAAAAATGTAGTCGATGCCCTGCCCGCCGTGGCTAATATCGTTGCCGTCATCGGCCAGAATCAGGTCGCTACCAAAGCCGCCCCAAAGCGTATCCGCATCGTTACCGCCCCGTAAAACATCGTTACCGTCTCCGCCGAAGATTTCGTCGATGCCGTCACCGCCGGCCAAGTAATCATTTCCCGCGCCGCCTGAGATCGTATCGTGGCCGACGTATCCAATCAGTCGATCATTACCATCGCCGCCGACAAGTTCGTCGTTGCCGAAACCGCCGGCGACAAAATCGTCCCCGTTCTGCCCGTCCAGAATGTCGTTGCCATCGAAACCGAATAGGCGATCGCTGCCCGCGCCTCCCAGCGCTTGATCGTTGCCTTGGCGGCCGTAGAAAATGTCGTCGCCGCTGCCACCAAAGAAGGTATCCGCTGCTCGGCCTCCAAAACCAACGTCATCGCCGCCATGACCGTAAAAGGTCGATTTCAGATCGGTCCCGTTATTGAAAAAGTCGTTGCCATTTCGACCCGTGACAGAGATCGAGTTGATGGATCCCCAATTAAAGGTCTCATAGAGGGTGGTGGTCGGCGTCGTCACACGTGCGACCAGTGTATCGCCATTGATTCGGTTGACGCGAATGACGTCGTCACCAAAACTTCCGTCGATCGTTAA
Organism: uncultured Pirellulaceae bacterium; assembly: GCA_964408465.1. Lineage (GTDB taxonomy): Bacteria > Planctomycetota > Planctomycetia > Pirellulales > Pirellulaceae > Mariniblastus. Next base: position 13,823 of record CAYOZV010000113.1, on the reverse strand, counting down.
CGTGCTGCCTTGGGCGGTAATGCTGGCCAGCAGTTTGCGAGGCTCAAGGCTGCTGTACTGTTGAGTTGCGTTGTGGGATTTGCGAGTGGATCGACGAGTGTTCTTGCTTTTGTGGTGCATCGTTGGCTCTGCCTAGAAAAGGGATGACAGAGCCCACATTGATTGGAGCGATCGAATTTAGAAGCCATTTTGAATCAGAAACGCGACCAACGGGCAAATTGCGTTGACAAAAGTAACGGACGGCGCGGTCGCCCGTTGCCAAATGACATCATGTGGTTTTTGGTCAACATGAACATCCGCCGACCGCGGCAAAGGAGAACGGCAAATTCGACTCGGGAGGTTGAGGCTCCGCCCGAAACCTACGAAATCAAATAGGTCTCGGTCGGAGCCTACAAAATCAAATAGGTCTCGGTCGGAGCCTCGACCTCCCGAGCTGCGCATCGCACTAAAGATTTGACTTTGCAGTTCTCTTGCATCCCTACCGGAAGAAGTTGCGAATGCCTTCGTAGAGTTCTTCCGGCGATTGAGCCGAACGCAATTTCTCTAGACATTCTTTATCAAGCGCCACCTTCGATAATTGCGAAAGGATCTCGAGATGAATCTGACGGTCCGACGGCGGCCCCATGGTAAAGAAACAGATGCCGACTTTGGCACCGTTGGGCGCACCGAAGTCAATCTCGTTCTCCAAAGTAAAAACGGCGATCGCGGAACTACCGGTCGGAGCTCTAGAGAGCGTCGCGTGCGGCATCGCCACGCCGTTCCCGACGGACGTCACCTGTAATTGTTCGCGTTCCCAAAGCGCCGTTTGGATAATCAAAGGACTAATTTCATCATCAAATTTATCCGCGATTTTCTCCGTCGCCAGTCGAAACAGTTCTTCTTTCTTTTGGACTTTGATATTGGTCTCGATCGAATCGACCGAAAGGTACTTCATAAAGTCCAAATCAGCGCCACCGATGCCACGTTCGACCACGTTTAACGTGTCGTGAATTTGCTCCACTGGCGTCTTCAGCCACAGCACGCTGCAGGCCGCGTTGCGCGTCAACAAATCTTTGCTCGTCCCAAACAGACGCGTCGAAAATGTGCGGGGGGGCGGGGCGCCCATGATTAACAGGTCGTACTTTTCGGTTGTTTTTTCGATGGCCAGCATCTCGTTATGGCCGGAAACTTTGACGATCTCCGTTTTATTGACGCAAAGATCGCGTAACTGATCAATGTAGTCGACCTTGGCCTGAACATTGATCGGTTCTTCGTTGTCGTCGACGAAACAAACGAAGCTCAAATCGGCTTTGTAAATATCGGCCAGATGATCGGCGGTGGTAACGACCAGTGAATCATGCGGGCCAGGTTCGGCGAAGACGATGATTTTCCTGATGTAGCGGACGCCGGCATCCTTAAACACGGCCAAATTACACGGCAGATGATCCTGCAACCATCCAAGCTGGTTTTGGAACGTGATCCCTTTGGTGCGTCGACCGGCGGCTTCCATCACAACCCATTCGCAGTGCAAACGGTCGGCCACATTATGAATGGTCTTCACCACGTCGTGCGAAACGGTGGTGTTGTATTCAAGATTGACCTCCTCCTCCTCGGCCATCACATGGATGCGGCGACTGAGGGCGATCGAAAGATGATCTTCATCCAGAACATCCGCCAGATACATCTGTTCGGGAACCTCGGTCACGTGCAACACTTCTAATTTTCGATGGTGGGCAAGCGCGGCGCCCATTTCGACCAGAGTTTCCGGCGATCGTTCGCTGCCAAACAGCGGCACAACCACCGCGGCTTCGCTGGGCAGTTTATCCTTGAGGGCATGAGGAGCCACGTCGGCGCCAGTTTGTCCGTCGGCGCCGGTTTGTGTGTTGGAGCCAACCAAATCGGTCCTTTTTCCCATCCGTCCGACCACGCCCAGCCGCGACGTCTGGTATCGCCCGTACGCCAAATACGACGCGCCGCCAATCATGCAAATGCCGCCGATCGCGATGATGCTGGTCAGCCCCATCGCCCACAGCAACGTTGCACCGGTAAGGATGCCGATGATTTGTATGTACGGGTACAGAGGGGCACGAAATCTTGGTTGATACCAACTGGCGGCGCTCTCTCTTAACACGACCACCGTGCCGCAGATGAACATGAACGCCACGATCATGAAAGCGCTGGCAAGTTTCGCGATCTGTTCGACCGGCAGAAACAAGATGCTCACCGCCATCGCAACGGCGGTCACGGAGATACTCCAAACCGGCGTCTTGTATTGCTCGTTGATGCCCTGCAGCTTCTCCGGCAACAATTGATCGCGGCTCATCGCAAACGGAAACCGTGACGCCGCCAACAACCCCGCGACCGACATGGAAGTCATCGTCAAAACCGCGAACACGGCCGCGATATAGCCAGTCGTCTGCCCGCCAAGAATTTTGGCAACGGTATAGATCGGAGCCAGATCGGGCTTGCCGGTGTGATTGTGGTCGACCAGTTCCTTATAAGGCACGTTGGCGACCAACACAAAAACCACAAACACATAGATCAACATGACCAGGATCCATGAAATCAGGATACCCAGCGGTAAATTACGATGCGGGTCTTTGACTTCTTCGGCAATGGCGGCCACTTTGGTGACGCCCGCGTAGGAGACATAAACGAACGCCGCCGCCGCCAGGAACCCCGTTGTGCCCTTGGTGAATCCAGCGTCGAAGTAACTCATGTCCATCGTGGTCAAACCATACAGCGACATGATGATCAAAAGGATCAGCACGATCCCCACGATCACTTTTTGAAGTTTCCCGATGATGCTGACGCCGACGATGTTCAGGGCCGTGATGGCCAATAACAATGTGATCGCAACGGGTTTCTCGGGGACCTCCACCAGCACCGATAGGTAGGCCGAAAATCCAATCAATGCAAACGCACTTTTAAGCAGCAAAGACAGCCAGAGCCCGATGCCTGAAACCGTCCCTGCCAGTGGGCCGAACGCGCGTTCAAGATAGACGTACGTGCCACCGGAAGTGGGCATCGCCGTGGCCAGTTCGGATTTTGACAACGCCGCCGGCAGCACCCCCAGGCCTGCAGCCAAGTAAGCCAGCCAGACCATGGGGCCGGTTTTGGCGGCAGCCAATCCTGGCAGCACAAAGATACCGCTGCCCAACATCGCGCTGATGCTGATCGCGACGACTGCTCCCAGCCCGATACTTCTTTCCAATGACTTCATGTTCGATCCATCAATTAGCCGTCGCTTTTAAAACAGCCAAGGTATCGGTTCTTGATTCCGAAGCCGTTTTTATGGGTCGATCAAAAGTATCAAGTTGATGTTTAACTGATTTAGGGGAACTTTATCACGGCGCTGACTGTTATTTTTTAGATGAAACGCACCAAATCAACAAGCCGACTGTCAATCCTAGTGGTACGTCAAAGCTAAATTTTTGGGTCGGACGTAGTGGGATTGGCCAGAATTCCTCAGGCCGGACGAGGTTTCAGCACCTTCATGGTCCTCCGCCGAAGATCGCGTTGATTCCAATGATGAACCGAAATAAAGTTTCACCAAGATACGGTCAGTCCAACCTGCGTCCTCGGTACACAAAACCGCGCAGGCTTCCATTTGAATGTGATGCCAACCAAGCGCATTACTTCGGACGCGTCTGGCCGTTGCCGCGGACTTGGTATTTGAAGCTGGTCAATTGCTCCACGCCGACAGGTCCGCGCGCGTGCATTTTGCCCGTCGCGATTCCGATCTCCGCTCCCATTCCAAATTCACCGCCGTCGGCGAACTGAGTCGACGCGTTGTGCAGGAGAATCGCGGAATCCAGTTCTTTCAAAAACCGTTCGGCCACCGCGGTGTCTTCGGCGACGACGGCTTCGGTGTGACCGGAAGAGAATTGCGTCACGTGTTCGATCGCCGCGGACACGCCGTCAACAATTTTGACGGAGATGATCGGCGCTAAGAATTCCGTCGACCAATCTTCTGCGGTGGCGGCTATCGCGTCCGAGAAAGAACTTAACACTGTTTCGTCGCCACGAATCTCGCATCCGGATTCACTCAAACATTCCAGAATCGGCACCAAGTGCGTGTCTACCGCGGCGGCATCCACCAGCAAGGTTTCGGCGGCACCGCAGATCCCCGTGCGACGCATTTTGGCATTGAAGACGATTTCTTTGGCCATGTCCAAATCCGCCGACGCGTCAACATAGACGTGGCAAATTCCCTCCAGATGAGCAAACACGGGGACACGCGATTCGGTCTGGACACGCTCAACAAGTCCCTTGCCACCGCGCGGCACTAAAACGTCCAGATTTCCTTCGAGCCCCTTGAGCATCTCCCCAACGGCGGCGCGGTCGATGGTGGGAACGATCTGAATCGCGCACTCGGGCAACCCGACCGCGACCAACCCTTTGACCATGCAATTGTGGATGGCCTTGGATGAGTGAAACGAGTCACTGCCGCCGCGTAGGATTACCGCGTTGCCCGCCATCAGGCATAACGCCCCGGCATCGGCGGTCACGTTGGGGCGGCTTTCAAAGATCACCCCGATCACGCCCAGCGGCGTGCGGACGCGGCTGATTTTTAGCCCGTTGGGGCGATCCCAATCAGAGATGACTTCGCCGACGGGATCTTTAAGATCGGCGATCGCGTTCAGCGCCGACACGATGCCATCCAAACGGGCTTGGTCCAATCGCAGGCGATCCAGCATCGCCGCTGAGAGGCCCGATTTTTCACCGGCGTCCATGTCCAATTGATTGGCGGTTAGAACTTCGGCGCTGCGGTCGGCCAGAAATTTTGCCGCCAGTCGAATGGCGTCTTTCTTGGTTTCGGTGTCAGCGATTGCCAGCTTTTGGGAAGCCAAACGCGCCTGTCGGCCAATTTCGGCCATGGTTTCAGCAACCGATTGTGTGTTATCGACGGTAGTCAAAGGACGTCCTAGTTTGGTAAATTTTGCGGCTGCCAATGGTATCAACATTCGTTGGATGCGGCGGATGAATTTAAAAAGCATCTTGCACGGAAGAACTCCATGCTGCACGCCCTTCGCCACGGTGTTGATTATCGACGTAGATTCCGATTTTTCAAGCTCGGATATGACAACCGATTCACAACAGACAAGAATTCCACCCCTACCACGAATAAGCATGGCCCCCAATTTCTTCGGCATCCTCAATATCGACAAACCCCAGGGGATCACCTCGCGCGAAGCCGTGAACCATGTCTGCCGCTTGGTCCCGAAAAAAACGCGCGTCGGCCATTGCGGGACACTGGACCCGTTGGCCACAGGCGTGTTGCTGGTTTGCGTTGGACCGGCGACGCGTCTGATTCAGTTCGGCCAGGCGGCTCCCAAGCACTACATCGGCACGTTCCGCTTGGGGCTCTCCAGCGACACCGAAGCCATCACCGGTGAAGTCCAAACTCACGACGCGCCGGAGGTCACCCGCGCCCAATTAGAATCGGTGTTGCCAAATTTCATTGGCAGCATCGACCAACGGCCTCCGGCGTTTTCGGCGCTGCGAGTCGCAGGGAAACGGGCCTACGATCTGGCGCGGGCAGGCAAAGAAGTAAAATTGAAATCACGTAAGATTGATATTTTGAGCCTCTCCGTCGTTGATTTCAATTTCCCAGATTTTCGGTTGGATATTAAGTGCGGCAGCGGGACTTACGTGCGTTCACTGGGCCGCGACATTGCAGAGGCGCTGGGTTCTCATGCGGTGATGACAGGATTGGCCCGCGCCGGCATCGGCCAGTTCCAACAATCCGAGGCGTTAAAATTGGACGATCTCAACGCGGAGAACCTCCACGATCATTTTCTGGCCCCGCAGTTGTTGATCGGTGATATGGCCAGCACCGTTTTGGTGGATGACGAGTTTAAAAAACTGCAGGACGGAAATTGGATTCGGCGCGACATGCCGGATTCGGTTGAAGAATTGGCGGCCTACGATGACCAAGGCCGCTTGGTGGTCGTGTTGAAGCGCGATTCGGGGCGGCTGTTTGTGCCCAAGATTAACTTCGCGCTGCATTGGAAATCCATCGACGGTTGAACAAACCTATCAAGTGCCAACCGCGGCGGTCGTTCAACGGGCCACCGCCGAACTCAGATTGATCACGGGCGATTTTCGGGCCACCATTTTCCTGACAAAGCGACTATCACCGCCACCCCGGGCGTCGCAACGGGTTAACATGGAATTAAAAACCTGCGTCCCTTGGACCATCGAACTGCGTAAAAAGAGAACCATGAAGCGAATCCCTCTGTTGCTGGTTGCTTTTTTATTTATCGCCGGCCCGTCGCTGCGGGCCGAGGACTGGACGATCGACACTGCCGAAGATTGGACGCAGAGTATTGAATCGGCCCAAGGAGCCACGGTGGCTTCGATATCCCGCTCAAGACCTGACATTGCGTTCGCCGAAGGAAAGTTTTACCTGGCCACCCAGCAGAAGACCGACTACACCAGCCCCGGTCCTTGGGTGGAAACGGTCGAAGCGCGAGTGGGCGTCGACACGGACAACGACAGGAAAATCGACCACTGGACCGACTGGAATGAAATCAAAGAATCCTACGATTACATTCCCGGTTTCTCCAAACAAATCGCGCGGACACCTGCCGAATTGGACCTGGCAACATTGCCAGATGGCTTCGGTTTTCAAATTGAACTTCGCATCACCGATTCGACGGAGAACAAATCAAAACCAATCGTTGAAAGAATGTCACTGTCGTTTGGAAATTAGCGTTTCGCAAACCGCGTTTCGCAAAACGCGTAACCGCGTAAATCGCGTAGCCGCCGCAGCCCAAGAGGATTTTCCCTGAAAGTCTCGTTGGGCAAACCGACGTCCAGGAACCGCTGGATTGTGGAAAAGGACGATTGTCAAAAAAGACAATTCATAAATAAGCGGCTCAACCACCTCGTGCTCCCCAAAACAACAATCACAGGAAAACAAGTTAGATGAAACTTACGAAAACGATTCCCGCCGGTCTGACGAATTTCGGTTTTACGCTCGTGTTGGGTCTGTTAACGCTGCGATCATCACCGGCCGCTCCTCAGCCGAGGAACAAACGTCGATTAAAAAGCAGCCGAATATTATTTTGGTGATGACCGACGATCAGGGGTACGGCGATCTTAGTTGTCACGGGCACCCATTCCTCAAGACGCCCAACATTGACCGACTTTCCACGCAAAGCACGCGGTTTACGAATTTCCATGTCAGCGCGACTTGTTCGCCCACCCGGGCGGCATTGATGTCCGGCAAAGCCCCGTTCAAAGTCGGCGTGACGCACACGGTGGTCGAACGCGAACGCCTGACGCTGGATACGCCCACGATTGCCGAAGTCCTAAAAACGGCGGGGTACGATACGGGGATTTTTGGCAAGTGGCATCTGGGAGATGCAGATCCCTACCAACCGGACCGTCGAGGTTTTGACGAAGTCTTCATCCATGGGGCCGGCGGTATCGGGCAGAGTCATGCCGGCGACCAAAGCGACGCTCCCGGCACCAATTACTTCGACCCCATCATTAAACATAACGGCCGCTTCGAACAGACACGCGGTTACTGCACCGATGTCTTCTTCCAACAGGCACTCGGCTGGATCCAGTCCAAAGCAAAAAGCAAACAAGAAACAGGCAAACCGTTTTTTGCCTACATCGCAACCAACGCACCGCACTCCCCTTACCGTGTCGACAAAAGTTACTCCGACCTATTCAAAGACAAAGTCGGAGATCGAAAAAAGGCTGCGTTCCTTGGGATGATCGTCAACATCGACGAAAACGTTGGCGTCTTGATGGAGAAGCTGGAGCAATGGGATTTGGAGAACGACACGCTTTTGATTTTCATGACCGACAACGGCAGCGCCGCCGGATCGCGGATCTACAACGCTGGCATGAAAGGCGGCAAGGGCACGATGAACGAAGGCGGTTCGCGGGTTCCTTTGTTCATGCGTCTGCCAGGAGTAATCAAGCCCGATCAAGAGATTGACCGGATGACACGCCATTTCGATCTGTTTCCCACACTGACAGAAATCGCCGGCGGCGCGGTTCCTGATGGGCTGGACCTTGACGGGCGCAGTCTGATTCCCTTGATCAAAAACCCCGAGGCGGAATGGGCGGCTCGCGAAACTTTCTTTCACGTTGGCCGTTGGGCGAAGGCCGGCGCGCCGATTCGATTCAGCAAAGGCGACCCCGAACCGAACAACAACAAGTACAAGGGCTTCGCCGTTCGAAACGAAAAATGGCGTTTGGTCAACGAGCGATTGTTCGACATCATCGGTGACCCCGGCGAAACGAAAGATGTCGCCGGACAACACCCGGAGGTCGTCAAAACGCTGCGGGCCAGTTTCGACCGCTGGTGGGAGGAGGTTCGTCCGATGATGGTCAATGAAGACGCACCCTTGGACGTGCCACGGTCCTTCGAAGAACAATTCCATCGGCAAAGAACCGCCACAGGGATCCCCGAATGGACCCAACCCGATTTGGACGGCCGAAACCAGCGGTTGGCTTGGTGGCGCGAGGCGCGTTTTGGAATGTTCGTTCACTGGGGCATCTACGCGACGGTCGGAGGCGAGTACAACGGGAAGAAATTACCCAACAGCGCTGAGTGGATGATGGCGCGGGGGAAGATTCCGATCGCCGAATATTCAAAGTATGCGGACCAGTTCAACCCGACCAAGTTCGACGCCGCCCAGTTCGTTGGACGGGCCAAAGATGCGGGCATGAAGTACATCGTGATCACCGCCAAACACCACGATGGATTTTCGATGTTCGGGTCCAAGTGCAGCGACTACGACGTCGTCGACGCGACGCCGTTCAAACGTGACATCATGAAGGAACTGGCCGACGAATGTCAGAAACAGGATATCAAATTTGGATTCTATTATTCGCAGGCCCAAGACTGGCACCACCCTGGCGGCCACGGGAATAATTGGGACAAATCGCTCCAGAAGGTCAGCACCGATCAATACGTCTTTGATAAAGCAGTCCCCGAAGTTCGTCAGTTGCTGACGGACTACGGACCGATCGGCATCTTTTGGTGGGACACGCCCAGAAAAATGAGCCAAGAATCGTTTGATGCTTTGCATACGCTGACCAAACTGCAACCCACGGTCATCACCAACGATCGCTTGGGCGAAGGTTACCGCGGCGACTATAAAACTTTCGAACGCCACATTCCACAACGCGCCCCCGTTGGCCAAGACTGGGAAGTCTGCATGCCCATCAGTGGAAGTTGGGGGTACAAAAACGGCGACAACGATTTCAAATCGACTCAGAAATTGATCCGCAATTTGGTCGACATCGCCAGCAAGGGCGGCAACTATTTGTTAAACGTGAGCCCGACCGGTGAAGGCACACTGCTGCCGCCGGCGATCGAACGTCTCAAGGAGGTCGGCCAGTGGATGGACGTCAACGGCGACGCAATTTACGGGACTCAGCAAAGCCCGCTTCCGAAGTTGGATTGGGGACGCTGCACCGCCAGAACCGGCGACGGTCAAACGACGCTCTACCTGCATGTGTTCGACTGGCCGGCCGATGGCAAACTGATCGTGCCAGGGATCAGCCAAATCGCGCTCAATGCCCGTTTGCTGGACGGGCAGGTCGCCATCGCATCGGCGCTGACCGACGCGGGGCTCGAATTAACACTGCCCGGCGCAGCCCCCGATGAAAACGCCAGCGTGATCGAACTTACGATCGAGGGCGAGTTAAAAGTGAAGGTGCAGCTTCCCAAACCGGATGCAGCCGGCAAATTAATATTGCTGGCCAAGGATGGATACATCCACAACAACGATGGCAGCAAGCAGGCCGAAATCAAGGAGCACGACGGGGTGCCGCACGTCGGCTATTGGGTCGACAATCGGGCTTGGGTCGACTGGAGTATCGAAATCGACAAACCCGGCCGTTACGAAGTCCTTGCCACGATGTCGGTGGCGAAAAAGCAAACCCAGTTCAACTTTGGATTCGAAGGCGAAACAAGTTTGGCAACCGTTGCATCGACAGGCAGCTACGGCGACTATCAGCAGAACCGCTTAGGTGTGATCACCGTCGTCAAATCGGGGCAGAAGAATTTTCGCATCCTGCCCCAGCCCAAAAAATGGCAGCCGATGAACCTTCGCCAAGTGACGTTGCAGCGTGTCGAATGAAATGGACGCGGTACCGCAGAGACAGAATCGACCGGTTCAATGCCGCGGTTTGCCGATGATTCCAGTGTTACGCCGCCCTGCGCACTTGCTGCTGGCCGGCAACGATGTCGGCCAGTGATTCTACGACGAACTGTTGTTCGGCGATCGTAAGTTCGGGGAAGATTGGCAGGCTGAGCACTTCGGCGGCGGCGGCTTCGGTGTGGGGGAGGCTGCCCTCTGCGTAGCCCAGATCCTTGAAGCACTCCTGGCGATGAAGTGGTATCGGGTAGTAGATCTCTGATCCGATGTTGCGATCGGCCAGTTGCTGCCGAACGTCATCACGCCGCCCGTCAGGGATGCGGATGGTGTACTGATTCCAAACGTGTCCTTCGTTTTCGATTCCTGGGGCCGCCACTAAATCACTAATTCCATAACGCGTCATTAACTGTTGGTAGTTAGACGCGTTTTGGCGGCGATCGGCTCCGTACTGGTTCACGTGCTTCATCTTCACGTTCAACACGGCCGCTTGCATGGCATCCAAGCGACTGTTGATGCCGATGACCTGGTGATAGTAACGAGGCTTCATGCCGTGATTGGCAAACAGTCTCAGGCGGTCAGCAATATCGGCGTCGTTGGTGGTCATGATGCCTCCGTCGCCCATGCCGCCAAGGTTCTTGGTGGGATAAAAACTGAAGCATCCCACATCGCCGATGCTACCGGAGCCCTGACGGTTATAAGTCGCACCGATGGACTGAGCGCAATCTTCGATCACGCGGATGTTGTACCGTTTGGCCAGGTCCATGATCGGGTCCATGTCGGCACACTGGCCAAACAGATGAACTGGAATGATGGCTTTCGTTTTTGGAGTGATTGCTTTTTGGACCTGATCAACGTCCAGATTAAAGGTCACCGGGTCGATGTCGACGAAGACAGGTTCGGCACCCAAACGATGGATCGCAGACGCAGTGGCAAAGAAGGTGAAGCTTGGGCAGATGACACGGTCGCCGGCTTTGATGTCAAAGGCCATCAGCGCGACCAGCAACGCTTCGCTTCCCGAGGAACATCCGACGGCGAATTGCGCGCCTGTGGCGTCGGCGACTGATTGTTCCAGTTGCTTTACTTGCGGGCCGCCGATGAACCAACCCGAATCATAAATGTCGGAGAACAGCTCCATGATTTCGGCCTTGAGCGGCGAATTGCCGCGGCCGACGTCAAGCAAAGGCACATTGTTTACGGATGAAGGATTCGAGGGATCGCGTGAAATACTCATAGTAAATTGGCTTCCTTGCCGTGGCGACTCGGGGCAGGTTATGACTGCCCCATAATTGGGTGTACGAATTTTGGAAAATAGATACATCCGCTGAACCCGTCAACACGGAAAAATTGGCTTCCAGAAGAAACCAATTTCAACCGTTTTGAATAAGGCCACAAATAACAGCGGGCGATTAGAACCCGGGCCAAGATTCCCCAATTCGCCGATGAGACCTCGTCGTCGCCGTCGCATCTGCAGTTGATTTCCTTGACCAGCCCGATCGAAATTTTTCATGCTGTGGAGGATAGGCGATCTTTAGGATATGATAGGTGGGTAAATTTGCGAAAATCCGGTGCTTGGCCGGTGGGAACCGGCCCTACGCGGAAGATTCTAAATTTTTTTTGGCGGCCTCTATCTGCCGCACAACCACACCGCCCATGATCTTGATCATCGACAATTACGATTCGTTTACCTACAACCTGGTTCAGCGTTTGGGCGAGATTGACGCGTCCTTGGATATCCAAGTTCACCGCAACGACAAGATCGACGTCGCGACCATCGAGTCGCTTTCGCCGGACCGCATCATCGTGTCGCCGGGCCCGTGTACGCCTGACGAGGCCGGCGTTTCGGTCGAAAGTGTGCAAGCGTTTCACGGCAAGTGTCCGATTCTGGGCGTGTGTTTAGGGCACCAGTCGATCGGTCAAGCGACCGGCGGCAAGATCGTTCGCGCCGAGCGATTAATGCACGGGAAAACGGACCAGATTTTCCATGACGGTTCGGGGATTTTTAAGGGGTTACCCGACCCGATGATTGCGACCCGCTATCACTCATTAGTCATCCAGCCCGATACGTTGGCGGATGATTTCACTGTGACGGCGTGGGCCAACGGGCCTCATGGGCAGCGCGAAATCATGGGCATCCAACACCAATCGTTTCCCACTTTCGGATTGCAGTTTCACCCAGAAAGCTTTCTGACCGAACGCGGCGTGGATTTATTAGAGAATTTCCTTCGGGTCTAAGCAGACAACACCGATAACTCGAGAACCTTTTGCCCCTCACCCAATGATGATTACCGTCGAAGAAGCTTTCGCCGCTGTTGAATCGGCCGTTGCTCGTCTGCCCAGCGAAACGATTGAGCTATCTGATGCCGTTGGAAGGGTCTTGGCCACTGAAGTTCGTTCGGACGTCGATTCGCCGCCGCACAACAAATCGGTCATGGATGGTTTCGCTGTCCGCGCCGCTGACATCGCGGCGGGCATCACTGATTTCCGCGTGCTGGAAACGATTATCGCCGGCGGCCTGCCGACAGCCGAAGTGACCGAGGGAACAACCTCACGCATTATGACCGGCGCTCCGCTACCCGCGGGAGCTGATTCGGTGGTGATGATCGAAATGTCGAATTTGGGCTACACCGATCCAACGCCCAAAACGGTAACCCTCAGCGTCGAAGGAACGTTCACCGCCGGCAAGCATCAGATGCAACGCGCGGGGAACTTTGCCAACGGGGATTTTATTTTCAACGCCAACCATAAAATTCGCCCTGTCGACATCGGGCTATTGGCCGAAGTCGGTGCGTCGGAGGTCGAGGTGTGGGCGCAGCCTACGGTCGCGGTATTGCCGACCGGCGATGAACTGGTGGACTGCAGCCAAACCCCTGGCGCGTCGCAAATTCGAAATAGTAACGGGCCCATGATTCGGGCGATTGCCAACCAATGGTCGCCGGTGGTGACCGATCTAGGTATCGGCGTCGACCAGCGGGCAGATTTGGAAACCAAGATCCGCTCCGGTCTCCAGCATGATCTGTTAATCCTTACCGGCGGAGTCTCTGCGGGGACAATGGATCTGGTACCCGAGGTGCTCGCGTCACAGGGAGTGAAAACGGTCTTTCATAAAGTAACCGTCAAACCGGGGAAGCCGATCTTCTTTGGTGTGGCGGATCGGGAGGACGACCAACGGTGCTGCGTCTTTGGCTTGCCCGGCAACCCCGTCAGTAGTCTGGTCGGAATGCATTTGTTTGTGTCGACCGCGGTCCGAATCATGACCGGATCCGCTCAGCACGCCGCCGGGCCGGTTCGCCATGGAGCCATTCTCTGGGGCGCCCATCAGACCCGTGGCAATCGTCCGACCTATTGGCCAGGTCGAAGGTGCGACGCGCAGGACCCTCGGCAGGTGGAGGCGCTCCGGTGGAACGGTTCGTCAGATTTGTTATCGCTTCGCCAGGCCGAGGGGCTGATTCACTTTCCGGTGCGTCAATCGCCGTATGAAGCGGGTGCTGAGGTTGAATTTTTGCCGTTTTGACACCCAGCCAATAAAACGGTGTGGGAAAAAAGCGCACATACGGCTATCATCTGACTCTGAAATGTAGGGCATGTCACCCTCCGACCGTTTTTGACCACAGCAGCCACATGCGGGCTGGGCGGTGAGAAGTGGCCCCTACTAAGGATATGAAGACGATACGGAGAGTAAGCGAATGGTCAGCGGGTTCCTTGGAAAGGAAT
>CAYOZV010000112.1:0-15618 GCA_964408465.1 uncultured Pirellulaceae bacterium | reverse complement strand
TTACCCCGATAGGGGTTTGAAGCATGTAGCCGGGGGTTTGAGCGCAGCGAACACCCCCGGTTTCGTTTGCGCTGAGGTCGACCCCGACAGGTCGTCGTAGCAGGGCGAGCGCTGCGACGCCCTATCGGGGTCGGAGTCTCGGGAGTGAAGCGACCGGGGGTAGTCGCTGCGCTCGACCCCCGGCTACAGGCTTTAACGCCTACCGGCGTATTGCATTCGCTTACGCTGACGCTTTAGCTCGCCGTCTGAATGATTGCTGGAGTTACGGATCGGGCCATGTTGCGGCCGTGTCTAAGTCTAACCGTCGATTGCACCTAGGCACCCAGATCCCGCTGCCGCGGTGCAGCCAAAGCAATGCCGACCAGTGACGATGGGGCGATTCTCTAAGGTTTCGAGCTTGAAGTCGCGGATGTGTTTGGGCTGGTTGTGGGCGGTGGCGAGTTCCAACATTTGATTGAAGTCGCAATCAAATATTCTGCCATCCCAACCCACAGATAACATCTTGGTGCACATGACGCCCGCAGCGGCAGCCGGATTAAAGGCCTCGACCAGTTTGGTCATGTACGTTTCGTAGTCGCCCTCTTCGATCAGGTAATCTAAATACCGGCTGATGGGCATGTTGGTGATCGTGAACAGCCGATTAAAGTGGATGCCGTATCGGCTGAGCAGCTGTTCGCGGTAGTCTTTTTCTAATTTCGTCTGGTCTGGTGGCAATGATGGTCCGACCGGGTTGTAGACCAGTGTCAGCATCAGTTTCGAGTTGTCTTTGCCGTAACCCAGTTCGTTCAGACGCGTCAACGCTGTGATGGATTTTTGAAAAGACCCATCTCCACGTTGGGAGTCCGCGTTTTCCTCTAGATAGCAAGGCAACGAAGCCACGATCTCGACTTCGTTCTCTGCCAAGAATTCCGGCATGTCCTTGAAGCCGTTGGCCAAAAGGATGGTCAGGTTACAGCGGTCGATGATGTGACAGCCCAACTTTTTTGCTTCGGTGACGAAGTACTTGAAGTTAGCGTTCATCTCCGGCGCACCGCCGGTAAGATCCACTGTTTTGACGTTGGATTTCCTGATCGCTTGGAGGCACAAATCAACGGTGGCACGGTCCATGTTCTCTTCCTTGCGATCCGGACCCGCATCGACATGGCAATGCTGACAGGTCATATTGCAGAGCTTGCCAACGTTGACCTGCAGGATGTCGATGCCGTCGGCCTTTAGTTCCCGAAGCCCTTGAGATCGTAAGAATTCATCAAACCGCGGGTGGTCGCTGGGCCCTTCAAGGACTTTGACTTGCTCTCGAGCGTTCGCCAATTCGGCACCGCGCCGCTTGAGCGAAAGGATAGGAAGATTCAAGGTCGATGCCTGTTTGAAATGATGGGGAATGGAGGATGCGGAACTCGGACGCAATGCCCTGTTCTTTACCTTAGGTTAACAGCAACTGTCGCTACCGCCGCCACAGCAGTCTTCGCCGGTTGACTGGATGGTCAGGTTGTATTGCATGCCTTTGGTTTCGCGCGGATCGCGGGTTCGGTTGACCTTGCAGTCGTACTCTTGGGCTTGGTCCAAAGGAATCTCTTTGATCGGTTCGACCGGGATGAACTGGCCGGCGTAAGGCGCCGCTTGGAGGGCGCTGAATGTGCGATCGCAAACCGCCATGCGAACACCTCGTGGATAAACGTGCCCGTCCTCGTCTTGGACCGACTCAAACGGGCCCTTGTAGATGACCGCTTGATTTCGTTCGAGACAAACGGCACTGGAGGGTTTGTAGGCCAGCAACGTGACGCTGCGGAATTCGATGCCTTTGACGGTCTGCCACGCTTCTTCTTGGCGTTTGTCGATGACGATTCCCGAAAAACCGGCGTCTTGGAATTCGTCAACAAATTTGTCTTCCCGCCAGGCTCCCGAAATGCAACCCGACCACAGTTCGCCGTCCTCTTGAAGGTCCATTGGCACGTCTTCGTCGGAAACGATATCGCTGATCGCCGCTTTGCCGCCAGGTTTGAGCACGCGGAAAATTTCAGCAAACAGTTGCCGACGGTCGGCCGGTGCCACCAGATTCAGAACGCAGTTGGAGACCACGCAGTCCACGCTATTGTCGGCAATCATAGGTGACTGACGCCTAAGTTTCTCCGGCAGATCAATCAGCTCAAGTGCCTTCTCTTCCTTGGACATGCCCTCGGTCGCTGAGTCCATCGTGTCGGCTAAAACGTCCAAGTCCAAGGCGAGGTCTTGGATTTTTCCGTAGCGGAATTCGACGTTGCTGTAGCCGATCTTATCCGCCACCTCCTGCTGGTAGCCCTTGGCCAGTTCCAGCATATCCTGATTAACGTCAACGCCAATCACGCGACCGGATTCACCGACCTGTTGCGAGATGATGTAGCAAAGCTTGCCACCGCCCGAACCCAAGTCCACGACCACGTCACCCTCATTCACATAAGGCGAAGGATCACCGCAACCGTAATCGCGGTCGATGATCTCCTGGGGGATGACTTCTAAGTATTGCTGGTCGTAGACGACGGGACAGCAGAGCGCCGGTTCGCGTTCCTGGGAAGCGGCGGAATAACGCTCGTGGACGGACGGTTCGGGATTAAGCTGAACTGTTTCTGGCGTAGACATTCGGTTTGAGTCCTAGGAATCAGGGGTGACGCGTTCTTAGACGCTGAGATCGGTCGCACCTTACAGCGGTTGGGCCAAAGCGGGCACCGAAGCAAGACAGCAATTTATGTGAATAGCATTATTGTGGTCAACCTGAGATTCGTAAACAGGGTGAACGGGGCGATGTATTGGCGGTGTATTGGCCTTGTGCCTGCTGGTTAAGTGCGTGGAGAGAGTCCCAAGTGTGAGATTTGCAACAAACGGATCGTCCAACGATTCTGTCGGTGAAAGAGCTCGAAAGAATTTTCACCTCCTCGGCGACAAGAAGTAACTGATCTTGTCTCATTCACCCGCAGTTGGTGAAATACGGGTCGAGACTTAATAATTTGCACAGCAAAGGAATGCTATGTCGCTGAAATTCACTCTACTGGCAACAATCGCCGTCAGTTTAACGGTCGCCGGATGTCGATGTGGCGGTTCGTGTTGGTCTAAACCCGGTTATGAAGCCGCTCCTGCCGCCGGATCGGCCGGCAGGATATACACGCCGACCGAAACGATGTCGCCGTACCAACAGGCTCCGATAACCTCTGGCGGATCGGCCACGACTTACGATCAAGGTTACTCGCAAAGCGCGCCGGCCTATGGTGGGTCGGGAACAACCTACAGCGCGCCCGCGGCGCCCTACGGCGAAGCCTTACCAAGCTACGGCGGTTCGGGAGCTCGGTAGTTTTATCCGCACTCGGGCTGATTTCGGCCTGAGTCAATCCATCGAAAACGAAACACGCGAGTTAGCATCATGAGTGTCATTTGCGAAACTGAGGACAGGACTATGAAGCCCGAATCGACCGGAGCCGTATTTGATACGGTCGTCGTTATCATTCCGGCTCTCAATGAAGAGCGGTCCATCGAATTGGTGTTGAATGAGCTGCCTCCGATGGGGGAAGTCATCGTCGTCGATAATGGATCGACCGATCAAACTGCCACGCTGGCCAAGCAATGCGGCGCACGGGTGATTCGGGAAACTCAGCGTGGCTACGGAGCGGCATGTTTGGCGGGCATCGCGGAAGTCGATCGTATGATCGGAGAAGAAGGACGCACCGTCGATGTGGTGTTGTTCGCTGATGCCGACTACAGCGATCACGTGGATGCGGTTGGCGTTTTAATCGAACCCATTCTGGCCGGCGAAAAAGATTTCGTGTTGGGATCGCGATTGCTGGGCGAACGAGAAAAAGGTGCCATGCCGCCTCAGAGCCTTTACGGGAATAAATTTGCGTGCTGGTTGATGCGAACCTTTGTTGGCAAAAACGACTACACCGATCTCGGGCCACTGCGCGCGATCAGTTATGATGCGCTCAAACGAATTGAGATGGTCGACGAAGATTTCGGTTGGACGATCGAAATGCAGATGAAGGCCATCCAGCAAAACCTGAGAACGATCGAAGTGCCGGTGGCCTATCGACGGCGCGTTGGCGTCAGCAAGATCAGCGGTACCATTTCTGGCACCTTCAAAGCCGGCACCAAGATCATCTATTCGATTTGGAAGTACCGATAGTCGCCGATAGTCATCGTAGGCCGGACCGAGCTGAGCCGATAGGCGCTGTTCCGGCATCGAGCGTGGAGGGGCATTTCTACGAGATTGAGAGTTTTGTTCAGTGGCACCCGTCTGCGCTGCGTCTGTCGGCGGCATGCGGCCTACGTTCTTCTAGCTTTACCGGCTTTGGCCGCGCCGACTGAGCGGCATGGCGCTAGCCGCTGGTTTGCTCGCCCAACCTTTTGGGGATGTTTTTTCCTTCGCTCGGAACCCGCGGCTAGCGACTTGCGGCTCAGTTTTTCTAAAGTGATTGCCGTTGGAATGATGCCCTTGGGCTAATCCAGGAACTGTAGCTTCGTTTCTGGTGACCGGGTCTTCACAAACAAAAAGACGTCTTCAATGTTGATCGCAAACGAGGCAACACGCATCGAACGGGCGATGTTCAGCCCAATCACGTGCCCTTGGACACTGACCAAAGGACCGCCGCAATCTTGTGGGTCGAGGACCGAGTCGTGAACGATCACTGGGCCAAACCCAAACCGGCGAGCGCTGTATGGCCCGCCTCCCCAGCGATCATGTATCGTCTTTTTCGTAGCGGGCACTTTATAGGTCAACTCCCTGCGTTGTCCTTCACGATAAATCGCCATCGTCATCACGTCGCCGGCGCGGATCTTCCGAGTTTCGCGGGTCAGTATTTGACGCTCGGCAACCCTCACTCCGTTAATGACGCTAATAAGATCACCCACCAATAGCCCTAGGCTCTCACCGGTGGACCGAGGATAAACACGCAGAACTTTGATGCCCCGGCGATGCGGATACACAATGCCGTCCACGCGCGTCAGCGCTGGATATGGCGACATCGTGATGCCCATGTCAATGCAATCGGGGCACTTCGGTTGCGGGATTTGGAAATCATGTAGTCCCATCGTCACCATCCCAAACGCGGCGACTTCGTCGAGATGTCCGACGCTCAACGCCAGACTGCCCGATGGCGGCGGAATGAGATTTATCGAATGAAGCGCGCGTTGGGCCGAACCGATCTGATACTGTCGGTTAAGGTCGCGGCGGAACTTGATCGGCGTGAGGCCTTTGCGGTTCACGCGAATCAGGCACAGGTCCTTCTTTTTGTCAAAGTTCACGATGCGGAAAGGCCAAGACTGCCCGTCCGAGAAAATGCAGCGGTTCATTTTCTGGGCGGCGCTATATTTGGAAACAATCATGCCGTTGGTCGAAACCAGCGTGCCAAGGATATAGCCATTATCCGAACCCTCTAAACGAACAACGGACTCGACTACTTCATTGGTGATTGAATGCAAGGATTCGGCAAATTGCGCGTCACGTTTTGTGAATTGGTTGGGGCGTCCGACCGGCTTCAACGTCGACAGCGGTGCACCGAAAGCCGATGCGATGTCCGACGGTGACTTGCTGGTGATCGAAAACGTGCCGCGCGACCGAGTGTTGGGTTTTGGTGAAGGTGCCTTGGACAGTGCAACTTCGTGTGAAGATGAATCTTCGTGTGAAGACGTATCTTCGTGTGAAGATGTATCTTCCTGGGAAGAAGCGGTATCCGGTGAAGGCGTGTCTTCGGAGGAAAATATGTCACCGTGAGCAGGAGCGAACTTTAGCTCAGGAGTAACCTTTTGACCAAACGCGGACAGCGGGCAGCCGACACAAACAAACATCAGCAACACAACCGATGGTTTTATCTGGCTTAAGAAATTTTGCAGGCTGGAGTTATTTACAAACAACGGGGATGAGGGGGTACGGGAACGTTAGTTGTGAATCAATGTGGAGCAGACGAGGCAGTGGTTGGAGGGATTTTTGCTCTCGCCAAAATGGATGACACTTAACGATCGCACCGCAGCGATTTTCGATGAGGATGTTTTCGATGCGGTTATGTATGTCACCCATGATGGACAGCAATTTGAAAGGGCTTTGTTGTTACCTTTGCTAAGCTTCTATTTTTTGTTTTCGCGGGCGCCCTGTTGGTTGATCTCAGTGGGGCACGAAAATGAAAACAAGTCTACCGTACAGTTTACCTACAAAATGCTCGTCGTTGGGATCAATCGTTTCAGTTATTGCTCATTTTATCAATGGACATTCGGTGATCGCTGGATTTAAACCGCCTTTTCGGCTCGCACGCAGCATGCACTTTTTTTACGATGAAAATTTGAGGATTTACTGTCACGGATGCAGGGCTCGGCTTCCGATCGCGGCTGCAAAATAATTTCAGCGACGGAGTTACTTTTTAGGGCTCGTCCCACCAAGGGTTACCTCAGTCCGAATCAAGGAACCGTATCGGTTGACTAAAACCAAAAGTAGATCACCGGGGCGGCGCGTCTTTAGATTTGAAACCAATTCTGCGAAGCTGGTGATTGGTTTGGAATCCATTTCGACAATCACATCATTGGCCTGGATGCCGGCATACTCCGCAGGAGAGTCGCGGTGCACGGCGCGAATGCGAACGATGTTCTGATCCGTTTCGGCGTTGATGCCAAAATATGCCTTGCCGGCGGCTGGGGTTATTTTGAGTTTCCCGCCGGCGGAGTTTTTCGCCGCTTGGGCGTTGGCAGCGTCGGGAGTCTTGTCGATTAACAGCGCGATGTTCTTCCAGTCTTTAATAAACTGTTCGGAGGGAACGTAGAGGTTCTGGTCGGTGCCCAGTTTCACGCTGCTGCTGATGGCGATCACTTTGCCGGCCAGGTTCAGCAGCGGCCCGCCAGAGTCGCCTCCCATGATGGTGCAATCGGAGACCAGCTTGCCATTTTCTTCTCTGCTGAGCACTCGGCCCAGCCGCCCTGCCGCAGGTTTGCCGCGCGGAAAGGATAGCGGATAACCCATCGCGACACACCACGTTC
This sequence comes from uncultured Pirellulaceae bacterium, assembly GCA_964408465.1. Taxonomy (GTDB): domain Bacteria; phylum Planctomycetota; class Planctomycetia; order Pirellulales; family Pirellulaceae; genus Mariniblastus. The sequence goes on along the minus strand of CAYOZV010000112.1, from coordinate 8,637 downwards.
CTGGCGTTGCTTCTTGGGAGTCCTGCACCGGAACGAACGGGAAAGGTCCCGGGGAAAGCAGTTGGATCGCGCCGGTGTCAGATGCGGTGTTTGAACCGAGCGTAATTCCTCGGGCGATTCGGCCGTCTGAGAAGATAACGGAGACTTGACGGTTGGCGACACGCGTCACGTGGGAGGCGGTGAGGATGACTCCGCGCTCGTTCACGATAACGCCGCTGCCGGTTTTACCTATCGCGACAACCGCGGGTGCCGATTGAGAAATGATTTTCTGGGTCAGCGTCTGAAGTTCGACTAGCGATTGAAGCGCGGGGTTGTTGGACGGCTCCGGTTCTTCTATGGGGTTCGCTCTCGGGATTTTTGTGGCGTCCTTGGCCGTTGCTTCTTCGGTCAGATCCTCGTTTGAAGACTGCCCCACGGTTTCGTCGAAGGGTTGTTCGTTGAGGGGGCCGGGGGGCGTCTGTTGGCCAAAAACCGGCTGTGAGATCGTGGCACAGCAAATCAAAGCGAGAATTAGCTTGATCGTTTGAGTTGCGTTTGCGGCGAACATGAGGTTTCTTTAGAAGAAAAGAGCCAGGTTGAAAAGACAATCGCCGCGACCAGAATCGGGGGCAATCGCGAAAGAGTAGTTCGGGATTCGCCGTTTGACCAGTAAGTTCTGATTTGGAAAACGAAATCCGCGTTCCCCAAAAGCGGCACCGAAGGGGATCAAACGGTTGCGCCGGTTCAATCGTCGTCGTATGGCTATCAACGGCGCCCGAGTGAAGTTAGAATTCGGATCGTCGTCGGCGACCTTCGACGTTTCCCAGCTACTTGCCAGAATCATTTATCGTGACGCAGAAAAAGTCAACCCAATCCCCAGCCCCCTCAACCCAGTGGGCGAACGAATATCCTTTTGAATCACGTTATGTTTCTGTCGGCCCACACCGGCAGCATTACATCGACCAAGGCGATGCTTCCAATGAGACACTCCTGATGGTTCACGGGAATCCGACTTGGTCGTTCTATTGGCGAAATTTGGTTTCGGATTTGTCATCGCAGTATCGCACCATCGCGATCGATCACTTAGGGTGCGGGCTCAGTGATAAACCGACCGACTATGACTATTGCTTGCAAAATCATATTGATAATGCATGTGCTTTGGTTGAAAGGCTTGATCTGAACAATGTGACGCTGCTGGCCCATGACTGGGGAGGCGCGATCGGCATGGGGACGTTACTGAAACTAAGAGAACGTTTCTCGCGCATCGTTCTGTTCAACACGGCCGCTTTTCCACCGCCCTATATTCCGTTTCGAATCCGCGTGTGTCGATGGCCGGTGGTTGGGCAGGTCGCGTTGCAAGGTTTCAATCTGTTCGCTCGCGCCGCGGTGACGATGGGCACCGAGCGGCCTGGTGGGCTTCGGGAAACGACGGCCGCAGGTTTGTTGGCTCCGTATGATAACTGGAAAAATCGGACCGCGATCTATCGCTTCGTGAAAGACATTCCTTTGTCCCCATCCCATCGAACTTGGGATGTGCTGGCGTCGATTGAGGCGGGTTTGGATTCCGTCAAAGACATGCCCATCCATTTGGTCTGGGGAATGAAGGACTGGTGTTTCCGGCCCGAATGTTTGCACCGTTTGCAGGCGCATTGGCCCGCTGCCGAAGTGACAGAGTTCGAAAACGCGGGGCACTATGTGGTCGAAGACGAAGCCCAACGCATCACGCCGATTGTGAGAGATTTTTTAACAGCGCATCCGATTGCCCGTTAATGAAATCCGCTTGGAAAGGTGCCGATTGAGATGGGAACTGAGAACACAATTGAGCTCACCTCTGGGCAAATCGCAACGTTGGTTTGTCAGCTGGAAGTGGCCGCTGCGAAACCTGGCAACGTACATCGTTCTGCCGATTTTGATGACGCGACGCTCATTGATTTTCTCAACAGCGGGGTCGCGCTAGGGCATGCAATCGATAAATTGCTTGACCAATCGGATCTTCAACAGCCTGTCAGTTTTGGCCAAATGATTCTATCGTCGGTGCAGGCGACGGCGTGGGTGACCGACACGAACACAAACCTAGGAATCATCTTGCTGCTGTGCCCGCTGGCGTGTTTGCGTCGGCGCGGGGAAACGCTGAGTGTCAAAGCATTGACAAAATTCTTTAGCGGTTTGTCGCCCCAAGACGCTCGGGGTGTGTACGCTGCGATTGCTCAATCTGGCGCTGGCGGACTTCAACTGAACGCCGGAGACTCAGCGGTGGGGCAAACGAACGACGTTGGGGACAGTGCGTCTGCTCCACGCGATCTGTTGGCCGCGATGAAGTTGGCTGCTGATCGCGATATGATCGCGCAACAGTATTGTACCGGAATGAGTGACGTCTTTGAATTTGTGTTGCCGGCGATTGAACAAGGGCAGTCAAATTTTGATCTGTTGTCATCCGCGATCATCTTTGCTCACGTGAAAACGATGGCTCGTTTTCCTGACAGTCTGATCGCGCGTAAACTGGGCCAGCAAGCAGCCGCCCAATCGGCTGCGTATGCTCAGCGCGCGATTGACCAGTTCGAAAAATGCGATGAAGGCGACGGAGAATTTAAACCGTTTTGGGATTCAGTTGGCGATCTTGATTTCTGGTTGCGTAGCGATCATCATCGTCGTAACCCTGGAACAACGGCCGACCTGATCACGGCGGCGCTGTACGTGGGAGTGGCGACCGGCCGGTTGAAGCCGCCGTTTCGTTAAAAGGAGCATTGGCTTAGGCTGGAGTTGGCAACCGAACTCTAAAGTTCAACGAATTCCAGAGAGTTGCAGTTGTTCGGGCATCGGAAGTTACGAGCGCACGAGCGTATGAGCGAACGAGGCCAATCGTTGATCCGATTTATAAACTTTCAACTGGCCAATGGAAACTAACAGAAGATTTAGAAAAATGGCTGATCATCAATTCCATGTTTCGCTGGAGAAGGACAATCTCGTCTTCAGCAGCGCTCATTTCATTACCTTCGATGGGAATGTTTGCGAGCAGCTTCATGGCCACAACTACCGCGTCAAGTGCAAGGTCTTTGGCCCACTGGATGAGAACGGGTACGTCATCGACTTTATCGCGCTGCGTGATAATTTGATGGCCGTGATCGGGACTCTAGATCATCGGATGCTGCTGCCGACCGAACACCCGACGATCAGCGTTGCGGTGCATCAACCGAACAAGGGCGAAGTGCTGGTGCAGTTCGAAAAGAAGCGCTGGGTGTTTCCTGTGGAGGATTGTGTGCTTCTGCCGATTGCCAACACAACCGCAGAATTGCTGGCCCAGCACATCGGCCGGCAGTTGATCAAATCCTTAAAAAAAGCGGCTAATGTTGGTGGACGAATCACCAGCATAGAGGTGTCGGTAGATGAGAATCGCGGCCAATGGGCAACGGTCAGTTTACCTTGGTAGCCAGAGGTCATGAGGCCTCGGCAATCGCTGAGTTCTGTGGTCTCCGGTCTCTGTTGGGCGGTGGTCGTCACCGGACTGCTTGCGCCGTTGAGCTACCATCGATAAACGGGCTATCCAACACGCGGATTCTTCTTGCCATCGGGTTTCGCTTGTGCCATGATACCAATGCTAACCATTTCTCTTCAAGACTCACACCGATTCAAAGTTCCCGCCATGAAAAATTCGCTCTCTGCCATCGCAATTGTATCCGCAATCGGGTTCACTCTTGTTGGTTTTTCGGCTTCGCCCGCCCATGCCCAAGTCATTCCTCTGACTTTTGATCAGTCTCAGTCGACGATGGTTGTCAGCATCGACGGTGTCCAAAGCAGTTCCAGCCTGTCGGGAACGGCAACGATAGATCTTGAAAATGTGGAACCCCCAGCGGGAGCCGCTCAGATTACTCAGTTGGATTTGACGGCGGAGGATCCGCTGAATTTCAGATTCTTCCTTGGCCTGGTTTCAGCTTCAGGCGCGCCGGGTGAACTGATGGTTTCGATGGTGACCCCTGGCCAACCGAGCACGTTAGCCAACGCAAGTTTCGATCAGTTGGATAACGTGGCTACGATAGAGGGAGACATCGTTTTGTCTGATCCGGCAAACTTGGCCGGTGGAAACCAAACCATCGATCTCTCCACGCTAGAAATTTCTCCGTTTGATGTTGAAGGAATCAACGTTACGCAATCGGGCGATATCATTACCGTTACCAATACTTTCTCAATCATTGAGACATTGGATCTTGGTCAGATCGAAGTCGACGTGACCTTTGTCGCCACTGGCGTTGTGCCGATTGAAGAAGTGTTGCTGGGAGATGTGAATTTGGACGGCGTTGTCACCTTTTTGGACATCGCGCCCTTTATCGCGATACTGGCGGATTCCGGATTTCAGGAAGAAGCGGATATCGATCGCAACGGAGCGGTTGCCTTCTTGGATATCGCACCCTTCATCGCGATCCTCAGCGGCCAGTCACTCTAGTGCGTAGTTCCAATATGATTTCGGGGGGCGGCCGTAGTAGGATTCGTTGAAATTCCTCAAGGGATAAAGGACTTCTGGCGAAGTCCACTACGCCTTAGTTTTAGTCGAAACGAAGCAGTCGTCAGTCAGCGCTAGGGATTCCAAAGTGGGGCGTCAAGGCGACGTTAATAATAACGTTCAGCGCTGCGAAGGACGTATGAGATTCTTTACCGTGGTGACGCGTTCACAGGTGCGGGATATGCCGTTTATAACGGCTAGATTTAGTGGCTTGCTGCGTCCAAACGTGACGTAAGCTTGTTCAGTAAAATCTCTGGAATCCCCTAAACGAGCCCTCACCGTGATTGTTAAAGCTGACGCCGCAGAACTTGATTTAAAAACCGTTGCCATTGACACCGTCAAGGTGCTTCACCTGATCAACGGCGAGCACTTTTCTGGCGCCGAACGTGTGCAAGATTTGCTTGCCTCGGCCCTGCCCGATTTCGGATACGAAGTTGGATTCGTATGCTTGAAACCAAAAAAGTTTCCCGAAGTTAGAACCTCGGAGACACCTCTGTTCAATCTGAACATGAATTCTAAATTTGATTTTAGGTGCTACAAACGCGTCGTTCAAATGGTACGAGAGCACGGTTACCAGGTTCTCCATGCACACACGCCCCGGACGCTGATGATAGGTAGCATGGCCGCGAAAAGACTTGGCTGCCCGCTGGTTTACCACGTTCACAGTCCCGTCGGACGCGACTCCAACCGTGGATTGATGAACCGATTGAATACAACCATGGAAAAATACAGCCTCAAACGCGTTGACCGTATGGTTTGCGTTTCCAACAGCTTGCAGGGCTATATGGAGGAACTTGGACACCCAAGCGAAAAACTGCGTGTCGTCTCTAACGGTGTGGCTCCGATGGAATCCGCTCAACCGCGCACGGCATCCAAAGGTGTTTGGACGATCGGGACGATGGCCCTTTTTCGCCCGCGCAAAGGAACCGAGGTGCTGTTGGACGCTCTGAAAATTCTCAAAGACAAAGGTACCGAAGTAAAACTGCGGGCCGTCGGCCCATTTGAAACCCCTGAGTACGAAGCAGAAATTCTCAAGCAGGTCGAACGTTTGGGGATCGGTGACATGATCGAGTGGACTGGATTTCAAACGGACGTCAATCAGCAACTGGATCTGATGGATCTGTTTGTCTTACCAAGCCTTTACGGTGAAGGTCTACCGATGGTCGTGCTCGAAGCGATGGCCAATGCGGTACCGGTGGTGGCGGCCAATGTTGAAGGAATCCCCGAAGCGGTCCGCGACGGAGTCGATGGTTTGATTTTCGAACCTGCCAACCCGCAGGATTTAGCCGACAAGCTTACTTCTATTATTGGCGATGATGAGCGATTGACGCAGATGAGCCGTTCGGCGTTGCGACGTCAAAGAGAGAAGCTGTCCGATGCCGCGATGGCCGAAGGCGTGGCGAAAGTCTACGACGAATTACTGTAGCGCTGGGCTGCTGCTTTCGCTTTGGTTCGTGGGGATTTTTAAGAAAATCCACAACTGGAGGCAAGACGCAAGCGAAAAGCACCGCTGCAATTAGAAACGAAACAACCCCGACGATGATAGTCATCGCCGGGGTTTTTCATGTCCACATTTTGCCGCTGAATCCAAATCTCAGACCGGCACGGTTACGCCGCGTAACGCTGAGGCATCGGGATCGTGTGTGGGGCGTCATTAAATTGCCCCGAACCAGGGTGCCGGATCTCGGTTTTGAGAATGGTTTCGGCGAGGTCGATGATTTTGTCACCGTAGTCTTCAAATCTGTAACGTGCCTCCACACGCTCTTTGGATTTAATACGCATTCCGGAGGCAATCTCTGGTTGAGTCGCCAGCATGCGGATGACGTTTGCGGTTTGATCGTAGTCGGCGTAAGGCACAACAAAACCAGCACCATTGTCAATCGCTTCGGGGGCTCCGCCGGCCTGGTCGAACGTAATCACTGGCAGCGAGGAAGCCATCGCTTCGTGGATCACGCAAGGAAACGGATCGACGCGCGAAGACATCAAAAACGCATCCGCCCCTACAAAGTAAGGCTCAACGTTGGCGCGTTCGCCGATGAAATGGACATATTCATCCGCGCGACTTTTGCTTAAATCGACCTGCACATAATGATACGTTGAATGTGTCCAGCGCGGGCCTTCGCCCACCCAAACAAAATGAATGGGGGTGGTGGATCGGTTAAGTTCAGTGACCCGGCGGGCAATCGCGGCGTAATGGTCGATGCCTTTTCGTAAGTCCAGTGTGCCGCATCCCAGGACGATGAACGAGTTTTCTGGCAGTTTGAGTTCGCTGCGGATCTGGGCGTGGGCAACGTCGCGCGTGATGCCCTTGCCAAAGTCAGGGTTGAGTAACCCCTGCGAGAGGACGACAGATTTCGATAGTGGAATCGGAGTTTTTTCGTTGGCGGCCTCACGCACATGATGCACAGGGAAGATCACCTTCTCCGCGATTTCGTAAACCGATTGATAGTCTTCTTCGCTGTAGGATGAGGGTAACTCGTGCACCAGCATGATGACGGGTACGTCTTCGCCGGCAATCTCTTTGGCGATGTACCGCGATTCCATACTGTTGCAGATTGCCAAAACAGGCGGATTGTCTTTCTCTCGTTGGACGAAGCGGGAGATTCGTTTTTTGATTTCTTCGGGTTGGTCGTTGGGAATATTGAGACAGTCCAGCGAATGAGAATGCGCTTCGAATTCGGCAGCCAAATGCCCGCCCGCGTGAAGAATTGTCTCACACTGAATGTCACAGTTTTGTGCAAAGTGCTTGAGAATGTTCAAGATGATTTTAGGGGCACCGGTCCGCGTTGCTTCGTGGGAAACAAACAAAACACGCCGACGAACTGGACCCTGAGGTTGCTTGTTCTTTTTCGATTTGCGGAATAATCTCATAATGGGTCCAGTTAAGGAGAGTCCTGAATTCAACAATGTGGCAAGATCACTCATGAAATGTGACTCACCGATAGATGATGTATCGGTAATCAGGGAGGGTGGGATTGGCTAAACTTTGCCGGATGAGTGAAAAATTCGGATTGAAAAATCCTCGATCATAAAAACGGGATTTCGCGGGAGGTTAACAGGGTTTTGCTTGCTGAAATAGATCAGACAGGCCTGACGCTAGCGTGAGCGACCGCTGGGAGCACATAAGTAAGCCACCTGTTGCAAGCCACCGGTTGCGGCTGAGGTAAGCAGCGATAAAGGGTGACCCAGGATCCTGTCTAAAGCGGAGCAGAGCTTCCTAATAGATCCTGCCACTTAAAAGTGGGCTATCAAACGATAACTCCCCCCAAAGGGAATCAAACCAAGAGCGGTTTAAGCAGATTTGGCGAACAGGTGCTGAAACTGTTCTGACCTTTTGTCAGCATCGGCGACAGAGCTGTCGTGCACGATGCGTCCCATCTGCATCACGATCACTCGGTCGGCCAACACCAATGATGAACGTCGATGGGTGATGATGATTGTTGTCCGAGATTTAATGAACTCAGCCAACTCGTCATGGATCAGGCCTTCGGTCTTACCATCAATCTGACTGGTCGCTTCGTCCAGCACCAAGATCCGCGGATCGGCCACAATCGCTCGCGCCAGTGCCACGCGCTGGCGTTGCCCGGCGGACAAATGGCCGCCATCATCACCGACGACGGTATCGTAACCGGCTTGAAAATTGTCGACGAAGTCGGGTAGTCGTGCGATCTCTGCAGCTTTTAAAATCTGTTCTTTGGTCGCGGTTCGAGAACCGTAAGCGATATTCTCCCACAGCGTGCCTTGGAACAGATTGGAATCCTGCGTCACCCAAGCGATCTGGCGGCGAAGCTTACGCGGGTTGACTTCTTTTAGGTCGACCCCGTCGATGCGGATCGAGCCGCGATTGGGATCGTAAAATCGAGCCAACAAATGCACCAGCGTGGACTTGCCGCAGCCATTTCCACCTACGATGGCCAGCGTTTGTTGATAGGGGATCGTCAGGTTGACCTTTCGCAGTACCGCCTCACGCGGTTTGTAAGCGAAAATCACTTGGTCGAACTCGATGTTTTTACTGTGCAGCGGCATCGGCGTTGGTGGCTTGGGATAGTCAACGTGGTGTTGGACGTCGTAAGTTTTAAACAGGTTTTCACAGGCGGTTCCACCGCGCACCAAAACATTGACCACCTCGGTCATCTTCCGCGCCGGGTCGCTCGCCCCAGCCA
>CAYOZV010000111.1:3235-15653 GCA_964408465.1 uncultured Pirellulaceae bacterium | reverse complement strand
CTTTATGAGTTTTGGTTTGTTTCTAAAACGTAGTTTGGGCACTCTTGCCCCAACGAACTGCGGGTCTTTGCGAGGCTCCCGCCAAGCTCGTTCCGGGGCTCCCGCCTCGGAACGCACTACATGGCAGGCTCCTGCCTGCCGAGGGGACGGATGGCGGGAGCCATCCAATTAGTGCGTTCCTAGGCAGAGCCCAGGAACGAGCGATGCGTTCCTAACGAGTGGATATGTTTGATCGGGCAAGAGTGCCCAACCTACGGTCGATTCTTGCTAGCGTGGTAATTCTATCGAATTGGGCTCAGATTTTCTATTGCTAACTCAGCTTCCAATGTGCGGGTGGCAAACTGGTATTCCGCGGGTCGTGTGAATTTGATAACAAAGCTCCTACAGGTGACGGGGCTGCCGGTTTATCAAAAGGATTTGATCAAATGGCAGCGGATGACGTTGCTTGAACCACCCCCTCTTTGGCATGGATGCCGACTTCTCAATTGCGGTTGTAACATCCACGTCAGACAAACTTATTTCGTCAAGTTGTGGACAAAACTATGGCCGACTCGGATTCAATCGAACGGGACAGCGCACCGACGCCCTTCCTTTCACGCGCGCTTATCGGACGATTTCTAGCGGTGGGATTGTTTGTTGCATTGGGCACATTTGCTGTCATTCAATCGATCAGCGGCACCAAGGAAGACCCGCATGATGGCCACGACCACGAAACGGTGGCTGGATTAGAAGTAGAAGATTCGCCGGCTTTTTCGACGACCGTCAAAACAAATAACCCGCCGGCAGCGATTGCCAAGCCTGCCGTTTTTGCGAATTCCAATAAGGTCATCAAACCCAACGTGTTGGTGAAGCCAGCCAGCGCGCCGGTCAAACGTCCGACGACTGGATTCTCTTTCGGCAATCAACCCAAACCGGCGGTTGTTTCACCGGCCCAAAAACCAAAGCCTCCCACCGCTGTGAAATCTGCGGCCTTGCTTCCGGTATCCAAACAGGGTTTCGCCGTCAGCCAAAAATCACCAGCCGCGGTGAAGCCTCCCGAACGATTGGCTCAGGTCAAAACCAGCGGTTTCGCGCCCAAGATCGGCAGCGTCGGTTTTGGCGATGCCGCCGCGCGTGCCCGTTCGACCGCTTCGAATTTAGGCAACTCCATTAACTCGGTCGCAAAATCGGCCGCCGACGCCACGAATAAAAGCTTCAGTGATCTTCGTGGTTCGGTCAGCGGCGGCGCCGGTGCGCTTGCCGCGGCGGCCAAAGAAACGGCTCAGAAGACAGCCAACGCAGCCAACGCGGGAATCAATGTCGCGTCCGATTTGACCAAGAAGACAACCAGCGCGTTGTCCAATCCTTTCGCGCAACCAACAAAGCCGTCCGCTGCCCCGTCTGCTCAGTTGGCCAAACCTGCGACCACGCGGAACCCATCGGCGCGGTTGCGACCGGTTCAAACAGGACCCTCCAACACAGGCAGTCTGCGGTCGTTTGCCGATCGACGCACCGCCTCTACCGGAGGTAGTGGCGTCAAGGCGTCTGCGTTTGCCGATTCGCAACCAGAGAAGAAGGCGTTGCCGGCCTCCAACCCATTCAGCGCTGACTTTGGCAAAGCTTCCTCACGGGCAAGCACGCCACCAGCGCGACCTGCCGTCGCAACCAGTCGGGCTCAATCACCAACAAAGCCACAGACCTCAGCGACTCAATTGAACGCTCGCCTGGCCAGCGCTGTCAGCACACGCGGGTTGAACACGCCCGGAGACCGAAGTTTAGAAGGTGTTCAGTCTCCCTCGTTGACCATCGAAAAGGTCTCGCCGCGCGAAATACAAGTCAATCAATCGGCTGATTTTGAAATCAAAGTTCGCAACGTCGGCCGTGTCGTGGCCAACGACGTGATGGTGGTCGATCGCGTTCCCTCGGGCACCGAATTCATCGGCGCGTCCCCCGAACCAACGAAACTCGAACGCAGCGGCGACGTCCAGTGGACCATCGGTACGATCGAACCTGGCCAAGAAAAACGCATTCGGTTTCAATTACGTCCGACTCAGCCCGGTGAAATCGGCAGCGTCGCTCACGTGTTGTTTGCCACACGGGCTTCGATGCGTACGGTGGTCACCAAACCGGTTTTGGATATTGTGCACTCGGCGCGGCCGCGCGTGTTGATTGGCGACAACGTGGTGTTTGATGTGATCGTCGAAAACAGAGGCGACGGACCAGCCACCGACGTTATCGTCCAAGAAGAAGTTCCTGATCAATTAGAATACCAAGAAGGCTTCCGTCAGCTGGAGTATGAGATCGGCACGTTGATGCCGGGCCAGAAACGCAAGATTCAATTGGCGTTGCGCGCCGACAAAGTTGGCGAATTTCGAAACGTCGTGTTCGTCAGTGGCAAAGGCGGGCTCGAGGCGAAGCATGAGATCGACGTCGAAGTCATCGCCCCGGAAATTCGCGTCGCCAGCGAAGGCCCTAATCGGCGCTTCCTGCAAAGAAAGGCCACGCATCAGTTCACCATCCAAAACGAAGGCACCGCCGAAGCGAACAACGTGAATCTGGTCGCTCGATTGCCTAGCGGTCTGCGTTACGTCAGTTCCGACAACCGAGGTCGGTATGACTCCAATTCGCATGCGGTTTACTGGAAGATGCCAAGCCTAAGAGAGGGCGTCGCGGGCACCGTTGAACTGACGACGCTACCGGTGGAAGTTGGCCGACAGGACATTAAATTCGAAGCCAACGCCGATCTTCGGTTGGCCGCGGATACGACTCAGCAACTGGCGGTTGAACATTTGGTGGACGTGTATTTTGAAATCGACGACTTGGTTGATCCCATCGAAGTCGGCACCGATACGACTTATCGGATGAAGATTGTCAATCAGGGCACCAAGGTCGCCAGCAATGTTCAGCTGAAAGTCGATTTCCCGCGCGGGCTTGAACCGACGTCGGTGGACGGAGACTTGCGAAGTCAAATCCAAGGCCAAGCGGTCAGGTTTGAACCGATCAGCAGCCTACCACCGGGCCAGCAGGTTCAATTGTCGGTCCGAGCTCGAGGAACGGCCCCCGGAGATCTGCGGGTGGTAGCCAGTATCCGCTCCGATGGCCGTGAGGTCGCGATTTCCAAAGAGGAAACGACTCGGGTTTATTCCGATCGGTAGCCGCGGCAAAGCCGGTAGTGGATCTTTGGCGAAGATTCTCCAAGTTTACCCTACGCGTGTTTTTCAGCAGAATTTCAGCAAAATTTCCGCAAAACGGGCTTTTTCTTGTCCGCGGGGGATCTTTTAAGAAGATCCATGACGGGTGTTTTATTGGCCTGTCGCGTTAAGTTGCTTCTGTTAGACTCTGCGGTTCAAAATTTACTGATTTCGAAGCGTATTTTGTAGGCTGGATGTTCGATGAGAAGATATTTGATTGCCGGAAACTGGAAAATGAACCTCACGCGCAGTGATGCCGTGGAACTGGCCAAAGGCGTCGCGGCGGCGGAAGTCGGAGACAACGCGGACGTGCTGGTTTGTCCATCCAATGTTTACCTGGACGCAGTCGCGGCGGCCGTTTCGGATTCCAAAGTTGCCGTTGGCGGCCAAGACGTTTACTTCGAATCTGGTGGCGCGTTCACCGGCGAAACCTCGACCGACATGCTCAAAGATGTCGGTTGCCGTTACGTGATCCTTGGCCACAGCGAACGCCGTAATGTGATCGGCGAATGTGATACTTTGATCAATAAGAAAGTCCACGCCGCTTTGGCCGCCGGATTGACGCCCGTCCTGTGCGTCGGCGAATTGCTCCAAGAGCGCGAAGCTGGCAAAACGACCGAGGTCGTGAAGGGCCAAATGACGGGTTCGTTGAAGGACGTTTCAGCAGACCAGATGCAGAAGATTGTGGTTGCCTACGAACCGGTTTGGGCGATCGGAACCGGTAAAACAGCGACTCCCGAGCAGGCTCAGGAAGTTCATGCTGATCTTCGCAAAATGTTGGCCGATCAGTATAATCAGGGTGTTGCTGACGCGGTGCAGATCTTGTACGGCGGAAGCGTGAAACCTGACAACGCCACCGAGCTACTGGGGCAACCCGACATCGACGGTGCGTTGGTCGGAGGAGCCTCGTTAAAGGCCGACAGTTTTGCGGCCATTATCGCAGCAGCCAAGTAGTGCGGCTGCGAATCCCATTTCGCGGATGTCCAAACCACGAGTGAATGATTGAAGTTTTTAAGGCTCAGATTTTGAAGCTCAAATTTTAAGCCGCGTGGTTTTGCGTTTGTTTTATTGCTATTGATAAGTGACCGTCAAATGAGTGTTTTCCAATTTAGTTTTCTCAGCCAATTTAATATTGGTTTGGGTTTGTTCCAAATGCTGCTGTTGCTGGGATCGGTTTTTCTGATTCTGTTGATCTTGGTACAGCGTGGCAAAGGTGGCGGACTGACCGGAGCGCTGGGCGGCATGGGCGGGCAAAGTGCATTCGGTGCCAAAGCCGGTGATGCATTTACCAAAGTCACCGTTGTGACATCGCTGATCTGGATTACGTTGTGCATGGTGACCATCGCGCTGTTCAACCAGCCGCCTCCTAAATCCAAAACCACGACCAAATCTCTGATCGACATCGCACGCGATCGTGAGAATGGAGTGACCGACACGGGCGTGGAAATTGATCCAGGTTCAGCCGCTGGTGGATCGATCGGTGCCGTCGGTGAAGAGTCCGATGCAGCTGAGGAAGCTGAAACTGCTGGTGCTGGTGCGAACGCGGAAACTGAAAGCGGGACGCCCGAGATGGAGGCGTCAGACGCCCCTGAGGCAACCCAGCCCGAGACAACGATCGAAATTGGTGAAGCGACCGAAGCGACCGATTCAACCGATGCGGGTGAAGTTCAAATGAGCGACGCCATCGAGATCACAGAAACAGAACCGGCCGGTGAAGCGATTGAGATCGGAGAAGCCGTTGAAGCGGTTGAAACCGGCGAGGCGATCGAGGTCGATGTGCCGGCAGGCAAAGAGTAAACCTTCGACCGCTGGCGTTGGTCCTCGGTCGACCATTTTTTAGTGGGAATTCAGCCAGCGTTTCGCCTGATCGGTCGGTATCATCCAGGTAGCAGTCCATCGATAATCGTTAGTATGTGGAGATTGATTTGTTATTGAGCATGACGGGACATGGGCAGGCCGCTGCCGCCAACGATCAGGCTCAGGTCACTGTCGAGATCCGCTCGGTCAACAACCGATTTCTGAAACTGAACGTCTACAGCGATCTCAACTCGCAATTTCAGTCGAAGCTTGAGTCGCAGGTGAAGGCTTCTATCAACCGCGGCTCGGTCAGTGTGCGGGTAAGTACGCTGTTGCAAAAAAGCGATCAGGATTACGCCCTTAATAAAGAGGCCATCAACGCCTACTGGTTGCAGCTATCGGAGATCGCCGGCGGCTCACAAACCGTTGGTATCGAATCGGTGATGAACTTGCCAGGAATCGTCGCGGAGGCTGGTCGCACAGATCGATCGGAGATCCTCTGGCCATTGGTGCAAACGGCCGTCACCGACGCGCTGGAAAATCTGGCTCAGATGCGTCTCCAAGAGGGCACTGCGATGTCCGAGGATATGCTGGGCAACTGCAAGAAGATCGAAGCTCAACTGTCGGCGATTGAAAAATTGGCTCCGCGGATGGTCGATGCTTATACCAAAAAAATGACCGACCGCATTAACAGCATGTTGGAGAAATTTGAAGTCTCCATTACGGCCTCGGACATCATCAAAGAAGTCGGCGTGTTTGCCGAACGTTGTGATATCTCTGAAGAGGTGGTCCGCTTGGGCAATCACATCCGCCAATTCAATCAGGTCGTGGCACTGCCAGAGAGCAACGGAAAGAAGCTTGAATTCCTCGTCCAAGAGATGTTGCGAGAAACCAACACGATTGGTTCAAAGTCCAACGATTCAGATATCGCCAATCACGTGGTAGAAATCAAAACGGCGATCGAACGGATTCGTGAGATGGTTCAGAATGTCGAGTAGCCGATGAACTCAGAAGAAAAATCACCGACGCCATCAGAAGCTCAATCCACGGAGGCCGGTCAAAGCCACGACCGCATCCAACCGGGGCGGTTGATCATTTTCTCTGGGCCTTCGGGCGTGGGGAAAACGACTGTCTTGGCGGCAATCTTTGCACGTTGTCAACGCCCGCTGATGATGAGCGTATCGGCGACGACACGTCCGCAGCGCGTGGGCGAAACGGCGGGACAAAGCTACCACTATTTAAGTGACCAAGAATTCAAACAGCGCATCGCTGGCGACGAATTTTTGGAATTTACCGAGGTTTTTGGTCGCGGGCACTGGTATGGGACGCTCAAAGAGACCGTGAAGGCTGGTCTGGATGAAGGAAAATGGGTAATCTTAGAGATTGATGTCGAAGGAGCCCAAAAGGTGCTCAAACATCACGCCGATGCGATTACAATCTTCGTCCACCCTGGAAGTGCCGAAGAATTAGAACGCCGGTTGCGGGGGCGTGGAACAGAATCAGAAACGGAACTCCAACGACGGTTGGAAGTTGCCCAACGGGAGCTTGATATGGCGAAGCTGTATGAGCATGTCGTGATCAATCAATCGGTTGAACAAACGGCGACCGAAATTTGCCAGATATTAGAAAGTGTGGAGTAATCCTGCATGTACGATGAACTAAAAGAAGAAGAAATCGTCCGCAAAGTTGGTGGACGATTCAAACTGTCAACGTTGATTCAAAAGCGGTTGGTGCAGTTGAACCAAGGGGCGCGGCCACTGATTCAGACGCATGAAACTGACAACATGTCGATCGTGTTGAAGGAGATTTTGACGGACAAAATCTTCTTGGATACTTCAGACAATGTTGGGCTCAATCAAGACGCTGACGCCGAAGAACTGAAGACGCTCGATTTCGACGAGATGTAATCAACGGTCGCACACTGTTGCCTGTCGTTCTTCGGCCGTGATATTATTAGTCGAAAGAGCGTTAGGCTCCGTTGCAACCGGCCCTTGCCCTTACCCTTGTGTCTCGGAAACCGAAGCTAGCGCCCATCGGCTGATGTCGTGAGGCGTATCGCTTTGATAAAATCACAGCCTCTGTGCGAAAGAACCTGTTTTCGCGAAGCCAAAGGCGACTCTGATACACGGCTCACATCAAGTGCTTGTTTTTGGCCTGAGTTCTTATGACTAACGCTTCGCAAAAAATCCTTGTGGCGGTCACTGGCGGAATTGCGGCCTACAAATCCGCGGCGATCGTCAGCCAGTTAGCCCAAGCCGGCCACGACGTTTGTGTTGTGATGTCTCCGGCCGCCGAACGCTTTGTCGGCGCGGCTTCGTTGGCGGCGCTTGCGGGCAAACCGGTGGTGACCGATCTGTTTGATACTCGGTTTCCCTTAGGTGCTCATATTGAACTGGCGCGAACCTATGACACGCTGTGCGTCGCTCCGGCGACGGCTCATTTTCTGGCCGCCGCAGCTCAGGGGCATTCTAACGATTTGATCTCGACGTTATATCTGTGCTTCACCGGGCAGGTTTGGATCGCTCCGGCGATGAACTGTGAGATGTGGGACCACGCGGCGGTTCAGCGCAACGTGAGTCAACTTGAATCCGATGGCGTTAAAATGATTGGGCCCGAGGAAGGTTGGTTGAGCTGCCGCGTGAAAGGGCTGGGCCGGATGGCCGAACCCGATTCAATCGTGGCCGCGATGACTGAGTGAGCGTACTCCATACATGGTGATGTGTTTTGATTGCGCGTCGTGGGTGGGCTGAGCGCCCACCCTACGGGGTTGCAGGGTTACGGGTTTTGCGGGTTCACGATTTAGACTTTTAGACGTTTTTGTTGCACGAAAGTTGTTCAATGGCTCGTATCCTGATCACCTCCGGTCCGACGCGCCAGTATTTGGACCCCGTGCGGTATCTCAGTAACGCGTCCAGCGGAAAGATGGGTGCTGCGTTGGCGGCGGCGGCGATCCAAATGGGGCATGAAATTGTCATTGTCTCTGGCCCCGTTTCGGTGGAGTATCCCGCCGGCGCCGAAGTGGTCAATGTGGTTTCCACCGGTGATATGCTGACCGCAGCGCGAAAGCATTTCCAAGGTTGCGATGGTGTGATTGCTGCCGCAGCGCCGTGCGATTACCAACCGGTCGAGATCGCAGCCCAGAAAATCAAAAAAACCGGAGGCGAGATTTCGATCCAACTGCGCCAGACGGAGGACGTGCTGGCGGCGTTGGGACAGATGAAAACCGTCAACCAGTGGTCGGTAGGTTTCGCGCTGGAGACCGAGGACCCGCAGGCAGCGGCGCTGAAGAAACTCAAACAGAAAAATTGCGACTTAATCGTCCTCAACGGTGTCGCGGCGATCGAATCCGATACCAATTCCGTCCAGATCATCGACCGACGGGGCACTGTTATTGAGCACGTCGACGGCAGTAAGGCGGAGGTGGCCGTGAAGATCTTCGATACGATCAAATCGGCGCTGATGAATTATTAGGCCGATAACGTGGCCTTTAAGGAGCGCAGATCATTTTCGATTTTTTCGGATTCCGATGGCGTCAGCGTTTTGTGGCCAAATCGCACTTCATAGAATCGTTCGGTGGTGCTGCGGATGATGGGTTCGATTACCTGCCGTTGGTCGTGATTCTGGAAGTGCATGACCGCAGCGTCGGCGAATTCGCGGTGCGTCTGATTGCTGGCGCGTTCTAAATCGTTGGACCGCAAGATCTCTACCAGTGAATCGTAGAAAGAAGGTTGCCGATGGTCGCCTGCCAGCACCCACTGTTGGAGGTTGGTTGAGATAAGTCCCACTGCCGATGCCATCAATCGTCTAAAGACTCCGACCTTCTCTAAGTTTTTTCTGCTGCGAGCGGCTTTGATCCTGGATGATCTTATGAAGATGAGAACCGACAGTAGGATCGCCAGTAAGCCGGCAACAAGTGTTTGTGGACTGGAATTTGTCGCCAGAGATTTTGCGGTCGCGATCGAGTCGGTGCCAACGTTGGCCGCTTTTTCGAAATAATTGTAAAGGAAAAAGGTGTTGGCGCGACCGCTGCGTGTTTCACTGCCCTCCATGCCCAGCACGATGTCTTGCCAGACCTTACGGGCCAGTTCAATGGTGTTGTTGGTCGTGTCGCCGGAATCTGAGAGCGTCGCGATGGGGTTTGGATCTGCGATCATCCAAGATCCGGCTGGCCCCGCAATTCCGCGGACGAACATTTCTTGGGTACAGTCCTCTGGATGGAAGTAAACCTCGACCCAAGCGTGCGCGTGTTTGCCGCGCACGACGTAGCTGTCGTTGAGTTCGTTGAAGTCTTTGGCCATGAATCCAACGACCAGCCGCGCGGGAATATTCTGGCTTCGTAGCATTAACGTCAACGCCGATGCGTACATTTCACAGTGTCCAGCGCGGTGGTTGGCGAAAAAATCCTCTACCGAATCAATGCTCGTGTCGCGCGGAACGTTCCGATAATCCAGCGTGTATTTGAACTGATTCCCAGAAAAGTAATCGGTGAATTTCTTAACCAGATCTCCAAGATCGCCGCCGTTGGCGGTGTTTTCACCGGCTAAGGCGTCTGCGGCGGCGACCAGCTGGGGATATCGGGCGCGTTGAATTTCTGTCAGCCATTGATGGGCCATGGAGTCAGCCGCGATCGGAAGAGACGGATCTGGATGGGTGCGGCCGTAGTGTGGCCAGCCGGGCAACGTGTAGTTTCGGCTGTCCAAGATGGTGCCCGTTTCGTACTTAAACGGGGACAGCGATACTTTGCCGTCCCCGCGCGCTCTGACGTGAGCAGAAATTTCGGTGCAAAATTCAATTATGCCAGGGGTGTTTTCGGTCGCATGCGTCGGCACAACGCCGTAGATCATCGGGTTGGTTGTTTGCTCCAGGGTAATGATTTGCTTGACGGGGCGGCCCTTGATTCCTCGCCTCCGCCGGTTTTTGTCCAAAGATCGGTAGAAACTATCGTCGACTCTGTCGAAGGGGGCTCGCCAATTTGTTTGGTCGTCCTCGATGGTCAGCGTCGAAAGCGCCATCGACCGGAAATAGGGGACGTTCCCCAGTCGAATTGGCTGCTGTGAACCGGCATCGGTAATTTGGGCTGTGAAAATCACCTTGTTGGAGGTGCGAATGACGCCTGTTTCATTTAGGTTTACCTCGTTGTTAAAACCGGTCGCCGCGACTTTGTAAGAAATGGGTTGGAACAGGGGGTTGTTGGTGCGCGGCGCCATTAAAAACAGCACGGACGTAAACAGCAGGCACGCGATCATCCAATAAGACAATTGGGAGAACGCTCGCAGCAGCGTTTTGTGCCGGTAGCCTGGTGCTTCGAAGAGAGTCATTGGCATGGCTGAGTCATGACCGCCGCTGGAGGGCGTCCGGTCGTGATTGTTAGCTTTTTTGATTGTGGAGATCACAGACCTGTTGCGTTTGGCGACATCAACGCTATCGGTGTAGATTGATTGCAGGACCATCGCCGCGGCGGCCGCGACGAAGTAAACCAGCAGCATATAACTGATCGAGAACCCGATGGAAAAGATGGTCGTGATCACCACCTGCAGGAGGCTCAACACCAGCACCTGCCAATTCAGCCGCGGTGTTTTCTCTTGGAACATCAACACGCTTTGAAGGTAAACCAACAAATTTGAAACGGCCATCAGTTTTCCGGAGCTATCGGTAACAAAGAAGTCCTTCATGGCTAAGATTAAAATTGCAATCGAAACCATGTTCGCCAGCCAGCCCTCGATGCGAAACAGTTTCAAAAGATCTGTAACGACAAAACCGCCGACGGCACAAATGAGCGCGACTAAAAACAAACCCAGATTGTTGGTCGAAAGGCTCAGCAAAGCGCTGCTGATCAGCACCACCACCAGCAGACAGACTTGCATAGCGCGTTGAATATTCAGCATCAATGCCTCCTCTGTTCAAAGCGATCAACGTCCGCCTGAGCCGACGACGGCGGCAATGAAAAAAGAGCTTCGAAGTCGTCGGTGCCTGCGTCGATCCAGCGAATTTGCTCCTTCAAACGGCCGAGTTGCCTGTTGGGATGGACCAGCGATTGCAATAGATCGTTGTCGCCGGATTGATGATAGCCTGGGTTTGGCGATGATTCGATTTGTGTGATCCAAGGCGGCTGAGGGCGTGTGCTGACGACGTAGATCGGTGTTCCCGATGAAACGCTCTGGCCAATTGTCGTGATGGCGGAGAATAAATCAGGGTCGTCGCCGGTTTGAGCCGTGGCCAGACACCTGATCAAATTGGCGTCATAACGGCGTCGATTGAGTTGGCGAAAAACGTCGCTCCGTTGTCCGCAAATGGCCATTGAGATCTGGCCGTCCAAATCATTTTTCGTTTCAGCAGCGATCGTTGAGGCGAAGCTGAGAACGGCTTCGGCGGCTGGCGAGGGGGTGTGTCTGGACGCTTGCGAAGGCGGATCTTGCGTAGTGTTTGATGAAGTAACGTTTGATGAAGTAACGTTCGATTTGGTGAATGCGTTTGATTCAAACAGGTCAATCACGATCGCCAAATCTCGATGGGTCGGTTCATCGAATTGGCGGACCATAGGTTTTTGCATTTTCGCTGTGGTCCGCCAGTGAATGTTGCGGCGGCTGTCGCCTGACCGCCACTGCCGAAGCGCGAAGAATTCGTCTTCGGTGAAACCGCGTTTGCGTTTGTCTGATTCCGCTCCGGCGGCCATTGCGGCGGCGCGTTTTTCCCAATCAGGCGTCAAAGTGCCGATCGCGGGAGCCGCGTAGAGTGTCTGCCGATTATCAATTTCAACTTCGATCTCGATCAGACCCAAAGGAAACGTCGAAGAAATTTTTGAGGGGCCAACATGGTATTTCCCACGTTGATTCAATAGGCAGTGAAAGACAGTCGATTCTTGATTGTGGGGAGGAATCTGAGGTGCGTTTAAGCGAACCTCGTTTGGGCCGGTTCGACGATGTTGATTAATTTTGTCGGAGATTTTCTGACGTAACCGCGAAAAATAGCCCATTCGGTTGGAGGGGTTTTCTTCTCCGTTGAGGCGTGTGCTGGAATCGACGCGATCTTGGACATTGAGGCTCCAGATGCGTTGTGGACTTTCGTTTTGGAGTTTCCAAACGATGCTGAATAATTTTCCAGCGTAAACGCGCGTCGGTAATTCGCGCCGACCGGCAATCGCGGCGACCCGAAGCTTTGCCGAGCGCCAGTTAACGAGGATGGCCGAAACCATCATCCCCGCCAAAACGATCAACAGATTGACGTTCCTGAGAAGTGCGCCGAACGCCACGAAGGCTAAAATGATTAAGAAAACCCAACCCTCGGGGGTGAGCCGAACCGATCGCCGGATAACTTTTTGCCGGTTCAAGATCGAATCGTCATGATCCGATCGCTGGAGGGTGGCTTGAGTCGGATGTTGATCGGCGGAAGGCATGTGCTTGTTAGTTTTCAGGCGAAGTTGTATGCAAAAGCAGGCCAACGGGGTCCCTTGA
>CAYOZV010000111.1:0-3135 GCA_964408465.1 uncultured Pirellulaceae bacterium | reverse complement strand
GATGCTCGGTTGAGGATGCTCGGTCAAGACGGCAGGGGCACTTGGTTGACGATGCTGATGATGGCGGCTTCGGCTTCTTCACGCCGCGCGTTGCTGCCGACCCCGGACAGTTGAACGCGGTGTGAGAGCACCTTCGTCGCAAGCTCCTTGGCATCGTCGGGAATCGCGTAAGATCGTCGATCCATAAAAGCCATTGCTTGAATTGCGCGATACCAGGCTAAGGCGCCGCGCGTGCTGACGCCGACGGAGAATCGCTGCGATTGACGAGTGCCGTTAACGACGTTCATGATGTAAGCGGCGATCGAATCGTCGACCGCGATCGTTTTGACGGCCGATTGTATTTGAACGATCCTTTGTCCGTTGCAAACCGGCTGGATCTTGGTGACCGGATCACCGTCGCGGTGGTTGAAGAGAATATCGAATTCGAATTTTGGATCCGGATAGCCCATCGAAAGTCGCATCAGAAACCGGTCCAACTGGCTCTCAGGCAATGAGTAGGTGCCTTCGAACTCGTAGGGGTTCTGCGTGGCAACGACCATAAAGGGTGAGGGCATCGGGTAGGTCTGCCCATCGACACTGACTTGGTTGTCGCTCATCACTTCCAACAGCGCGCTCTGAGTCCGCGGTGGGGCTCGGTTGATCTCGTCCGCCAATATGAAATTACTAAAGATGGCGCCCTTGTTGAAAACGAACGCGTTGGTTTGGGCGTTAAAGGTGGAACTGCCGGTGATGTCGCTGGGGAGAAGGTCCGGCGTGAACTGAATGCGGCTGAATTGGGCGCTGATGGCGTGGGCGATGGATTTACCCATCAGTGTTTTGCCAACACCTGGTACGTCTTCGAGCAATATGTGTTCGCCCGCAAACAGTGCCGTGAGGCAGAGTTTCACGATGTCGGATTTACCCAAGAGGACGGAGTTGATTTTCTCTTGGAGGTCTTGGGCCACCTGGTAGAGTGATTCGTGGGACGAACCGGTGCCGCTGTCGTGTTGCGCCTGAGTATCCACTGCTTCGATGTCCTTGAACGAAAGATCTGTCGGTGTTGACCGGCATTAGTCTAACGTTTTCAAGGCGCACCGTCTTGCCTCGTTCAAGATAGAGACAAGATATCCCAAGACCCATTGCGGGCAATAGATCCCAACAGCGGTGGCCGAAGCAAATTAGCGTCTATCGGCCAACCGAACCGGTGCGCCACGATCCATCGAGTCCACCATAATTGGTAAGTTCCATGAACACGAAGAACGTTGCCAACAGGATCAACAGCAGCGCGGCCATCAGCATGGCGTTGAAGATATTAAAATCTGAAAATAGACCGTTTTTGGATTTCTCTTTCAGGGCGACTTCACCCACCGCAGCGTCCGCAGATTCGACAGTTTGACCGACGCTGTCTTGGGCCACGGCATCATCGAGGTCGGACCCGCTGAGACCAGCGAGGGAGTCCGAGCTGGCGAAACTTTCCGAAGATTCTAGGAATTCTGAGTCGGCCATGATGCGTGACGGTGATAGGTAGTAGTGTTGGACTTTTGAAAATGAGTCTTTATCGTTTGGAGGACGACATTACAGCGACGCGGCGTAGGTGAACATGATGATCGCCGTCGCGGTCAGGGCCAGGAAGCTGAGCACCAACATCAGTGTGTAGATGCTGAACCCTTGTTTTTTGTACATCATCGGCGCCGCAGCGACGGTTGCGGCGGCCGCGGCATCTTCGAACCCTCCGGCGTCCATTTGCCCGCCGGCCTGCATCAGGTCGTCGGTAGAGGCCTCTTCGAACCCGACTTCCGAACCGAAATCGGCACTGGATTCTACCGGTTCAAATCCCACCTCGGAGCCGAAATCATCGCTGGCGCTTAAATCGGAAGCTCCAAAAATATCCGATTCCAATTCGCCAGATGCGTCCAGGTCATCGAATTCAGAACTTGCTTGTGACATCGTCGCCTTCCTGAACATTGGCCTGCATGAACGCCGACAGGGTACCCAGCACGGCCAGGTTGTGTTCGACGTTCTTCACAACGCCGCGCCCGACGAATTTGTCACCGCGATAGATGTCCAAGACATGGCCTTCGCGTAATCCATCATCGGTGCCGGCGGCGATGGCGAACAGATCGCCTTGGGTGCGGACGACAACGGCGTTGATTAGCGGAACGATGTCTTTCACCAGTTCGTTTTCATTGAGACCCATTCGGTCCATTACTTTTTTGCGTTTTGCCAACGCTCCACTGATGTCTTCGTTGAGCGTGGTGAGTTGTTCGATGCGGGTGTTCAGTTCGAACGTCTTGTTGGTAAAGTCGGTCAGTTTTTCGTAGCTGGTGGCGACCTCTTTACTGAGCGTCACGTTACGTTCGCTGAGTCCCTTGTTCTCTTTATCCAGTTGGGAGGCGCGGGCTTCGGCCTGTTCCAAACGGGCGAGCCGTTCTTTGCTGAGGATGGTTTCTTCGCTGACCTGTTTTGACAGGCTGTCGATCTCGTTGCGGTAGACGGCCAGTTGCGATTCCAGTTGAGCCAATTGTTGGGCACGCGCGACCTTTTCCGCTTGAATGAATTGCTCTTTTTCCAACGTGCTGGTTTTGGTTGCCGTCAGTTGCTGTTGGATGGCTTGATAATCGCTTTGGAGGCTGGAAGCGGCGACTTTCCAGTTGCGGTGTGCCGCGGACGTCATGAGCGCGATTGCCAAGAAGAAGATACTCATCACGAGGATAAGCAGTGTAAGGATTTTACCAAGCAGATTCATCGAGTTGCACCTTCGTTGATACCGCCGGAGGATTGCCCGGCGGCGATTGATGTTTGCTTTAAAATAGACCGATTAGAAAAGCCGTCCGGCGACAGCCCGTCGCCGATGAATTATAGTTCGCGACAAATTTTGTTGTCAACGAAATTGACGAAATCACTTAACTTATCGCTCAGCAATAAAGGGGATACCTTCGTCTCTTGTATCGGGTTATTCCGGCGATGGGTCCAAGTTTCCCCTTGGAATGCCGAAAGTTCGTCGATGCCCGGGGATGGGGTGGACGATAGAAAACGATCAAATTAAGTAATCGTTAAAAACGGCAGGGAATTCTTGGCGGCATTTAGACTCAATACCGTTCAACGAAGGCCATTTTCGTTTAACGACAAGCCGGCAGGCGCCCGCGTTTGGCCCCG
>CAYOZV010000110.1:0-15832 GCA_964408465.1 uncultured Pirellulaceae bacterium | reverse complement strand
GCCATAGTAAAGTCGCCGTCCCGGCTACTTCAGCCGATGGTAGCCCCCTCGTTTTCACAAAGCAATGTACCGCGAAGATCGAATCATCCGCAGAAGCAGCAGGCGACTGCGGCTTTACTATGTCTTAAGCAGCAGAAGACTGCGGCTTTACTATTTTTTGTCTGGCTTTTGGGGTGCCGGTTTCGATTCAGATTTGGACTCAGACTTTGATTCCGATTTCTTTTCGGATTTGCCTTTCTCCTTATCCGCCTTCGCAGCTTTTTTATACGAATCACTACGGTAATCAGTTTCGTAGAACCCTGACCCCTTAAACATGATCGCCGCGCCGGTTCCGAACAGTCGCCGAGCTTTCTTCTTTTTACATTCGGGACATTTTTTGATCGCGTCCTCGACCATGCGTTGGAACATTTCCCACTCATGGCCGCAAGCGTCGCATTCGTAATCGTAATTTGGCATCGGGTTACCTAACTATTTTTTCATCATGTTGGTTTGATTACTAACTGAGCGGCATGGCGCTAGCCGCTGGTTTGTTTGCCCTACCTTTTCCTGATTTTCCTTCGTTCGCTCGGCACCCGCGGCTAGCGCCTCGCGGCTCAGCTATTTCTTCTCACTACCGGTCGAAACGAAGACTTGGCTGGGCCTCAACACGCGATCGTGCAGTTGAAATCCGGGACGCAGGTCTTGCATCACGGTGTTGGCTTCGAATTCATCGCTGGGCTGCATCTGCAACGCTTGGTGCAGGTTGGGATCAAAGGCTTCTCCGGTGGAAGCGATTTTTTTACAGTTGTGCTTTTCCAAGATCGTTGTGATCTGCTGAGTTACCAATTTGACGCCGTCGTGCAGACCGTCGCCGTTTTTATCATTTTCATAGGACTCAACCGCGCGGCCCAAATTGTCGACCGCTTCTAAAATATCCGTCATCAAACCGCCCGCAGCGTATTTGATTTTGTCCTGCGTCTCACGCAGATTGCGGCGGCGGAAATTATCCAGTTCCGCATGAGCCAGTAGAACTTGTCGTTCGGCTTCGGCTAGCTTTTCAGTCAGTTCGGTCGTTGCGTCAACCGGTTGGTCCGCCGCATCACCTGCGATCGCATCAATTTCCTCAGCGCTAGGAAACTCCAGCGTTGACTCTTGCTCCCGCGCGTTTACCGGTTTTGTGTCAGCGGGATTGTTTTGTTCTTCAGCCATCGTTTCTCCTGGTCTCAAATCATTCAAATCGTGGTAGTGAAGGTTTTTGCAGCCTTCGGTCGGCAACTGGTGAGTTCTCACCAATGGATAGGATTTTTGAAAAATCCACTACACATTGGGTCAAGCACTTTCACTGGTCGCGAAATAATCGGTGATGCGTTGAAGGAAATTCTTCTGTTCGGGCAAAACATTCGTCTTCTCCAGTTCGGCCAATTTCCGCAACAGCTCTTCTTGATCCTTGTCTAATTTCTTAGGTGTTTCAATGTAGGTTTGCACCAGCAGGTCCCCCTTGCGTCCACCACGTGGATCGGGCATGCCGCGACCGGCCAACTTGAGCACATCGCCGGACTGTGTGCCTCGAGCAATTTTGATTGTGTCGGGCCCGTCGAGCGTGGGCACCTCGATTTCGGCGCCCAGTGCCGCCTGTGTGTAAGAGATTGGCATCTGGAGAATCAGGTCGCGTCCGTCGCGGTGGAAAAGTTTGTGCTTGCGAACGTTGATGAAACAATAACAGTCGCCCGGAGGACCACCGCTGCCGCTGGCCTCGCCTTCACCCGAGAGACGAACCTGCATGCCGTCATCGACACCGGCAGGAATTTGAACTTCCAACGCCACTTCACGATTGACTTGACCTTGGCCTCGGCAATCGTTGCAAGGATCGACGATGATTTTGCCGGCACCGCGGCAGACGGGGCAAGTCGTCTGCACTCTCAGTATCCCTGCCGACTGGAGGACCTGGCCTCGTCCGCCGCATTGTTGGCAGCCTTGGGGTTGGCTGCCGGGTTTGCTGCCGCTGCCGTCGCACGTTTCGCAACTGTGGCGTTTTTCAAAATTGATTGTTTTTTCGACACCACGCGAGGCTTCTTCCAGCGACAGCGTCATTTGGATTTGGATGTCGCTGCCTCGGCGAGTCCGTTGGCTGCGCCCAAAGATGTCGCCAAAACCGCCTCCCCCGCCACCGCCGAACATTTCGCCGAAAGCGGCAAAGATATCTTCGGCCGAACCGAACTGCCCTGCCCCACCTTCGACACCTGCGAATCCGTGTCGGTCGTAACGCGCGCGTTTGTCGCTGTCGCTGAGCACCTCGTAGGCTTCGGCGGCCTGTTTGAAGTTTTTGCTGGCCTCTTCGTCGCCGGGGTTACTGTCGGGGTGAAATTTTACCGCCAGCTTGCGATAGGCCTTCGCGATGTCACGTTCGGATGATTCGCGCGTGACTTTGAGGACTTCGTAATAGCAAGTTTTGGCCATGTTGAGTTTCCAGTTAAAACATTACGCCGGGCCTTCCTGATCCAGCGCGTCACTATTGATAAGAAACAGGCCACCCGGTCAAAAGTTGAACGAGGTGGCCGAATTTCTAATCTTTGCGGTGTGGCGGCGACTTCAAGCCACCGTTTCGTGCAGTAGTGGATCTTGTTAAAGATCCCTTGGCCCATGTTTACCAGCTGCAAAATTTGTCAAACGTTATTCGATTGAGTGGGTTTCGATTGAACTGGCGTTTGACTCATCCGCGGGGATTTTTAACAAAATCCACTACGGTGGGTTCCGGCGGTAGTGGATCTTGTTAAAGATCCCCTTGCCTGATTTTACAAACTGAAAATTTTGTCAAACGTTATTCGATTGAGTGGGTTTCAATTGAACTGGCGTTTAACTCATCCGCGGGGATTTTTAACAAAATCCACTACGGTGGGTTCCGGCGGTAGTGGATCTTGTTAAAGATCCCCTTGCCTGATTTTACAAACTGAAAATTTTGTCAAACGTTATTCGATTGAGTGGGTTTCAATTGAACTGGCGTTTAACTCATCCGCGGGGATTTTTAACAAAATCCACTACCTTGGGTGGGCGGCAAACGGCCGGTGGGAACCGGCCCCACGCCAGCCCTCTAGTTAATCGCACCTTCGACGAGACTCTTTTGTTTGTCGTCGTCATCGTAGGTGGAAACCATCGCGTCGGTGGTCAGCAGTAGACCAGCGATGCTTCCGGCGTTAGCCAAAGCAGTTCGAACGACCTTCACAGGATCAATCACACCGGCTTTGAACATGTCGACGTATTCGCCGGTGTAGGCATTGAAGCCTTGGTTGGTCGATTTGCTGGCGACGGTGTCAGCGACAACCGAACCGGAGATGCCGCCGTTGTCAGCGATCTGACGAATCGGAGCATCCAACGCAGCGGCCACAATGTCGACGCCGATTTTTTCGTCGCCCTTGGCACCCTTGCGAGCAGCTTCGACGGCTTCTTTGCAGCGTAACAGTGCCACGCCGCCACCAGGCAGGATACCTTCTTCGACCGCAGCGCGTGTTGCGTGCAGCGCGTCTTCGACACGTGCTTTTTTCTGCTTCATGTCGGCTTCGGTTTCAGCACCGACGCTGACAACCGCCACACCACCGGACAGCTTCGCACGACGTTCGGACAGTTTCTCTTTGTCGTATTCGCTGTCAGACTGTTCGATCTGTTTGCCCAGTTGAGCAATACGAGCTTCGATGTCTTTGCGAGTGCCGGAGCCTTCGACGATGGTCGTTGAGCTTTTGTCGACGGTCAATTTTTTCGCGGTGCCCAACTGGTTCAGTTCGATGTTCTCAAGCTGAATGCCCAGATCTTCGCTGATCATCGTGCCGCCGGTCAGCACAGCGATATCGCTGAGCATGGCTTTGCGGCGATCGCCGAAACCAGGAGCCTTGACCGCACACACGTTCAGCGTGCCACGCAATTTGTTGACCACCAACAGCGTCAGCGCTTCAGCGTCGACGTCTTCGGCGATGATTAATAGCGGAACACCCGACTGACCGACCTTTTCAAGGACAGGAACCAGAGACGCAATGTTGCTGATCTTCTTTTCAAAGATTAACACTTTCGCGTTTTCCATATCGCAGGACATGGAATCCGGGCTGTTGATGAAATAAGGCGAGATATAACCTTTATCAAACTGCATGCCGTCGACGTATTCAACGGTTGTTTCGGCGGTCTTGCTTTCTTCGACCGTGATGACACCGTCCTTGCCGACTTTTTCAAGTGCTTCGGCCAAAAGCCCACCGATGAATTTGTCGTTGTTGGCACTGATCGCACCCACGTTGGCAATCTCTTCGGTTTTTGAAACCTTTTTAGACATGTCGTGCAGTTTCTCAACCGCAGCGTTAACGGCGCGGCTGATGCCACGGCGAACGGCTGTTGGGTTACTGCCGGCGACGATGTTGCGGAGACCTTCTTTGAAGATCGCGCGAGCCAAAACGGTTGCCGTTGTCGTTCCGTCGCCCGCGAGATCAGAAGTTTTCTGAGCCACTTCGACGACCAATTTGGCGCCCATGTTCTCAAAACGATCTTCCAATTCGATTTCTTTGGCGACGGTAACGCCATCTTTGGTGACCGTGGGTCCGCCGAAAGATTTATTAATGATCACGTTGCGACCGGTAGGGCCCATCGTAACAGCGACCGCGTCGGCCAGTTTATCGATGCCGCGAAGCATTCTTGCGCGAGCGTGGTCTTCGAAAATAAGTTGTTTAGCCACTGTGACTTTCCTTTATGTATTGTTGTGAACGTAAGCGCACGTCTGCGTTATTGATTAGACAACTGGGGTTATACAACCTTCGCAAGAATGTCTGATTCACGCAGGATTTTGACTTCGGTGCCATCGACTTCGATGTCGCTGCCGCCGTACTTTCCAAAAATAACTTCGTCGCCAACGGTCAGCGAAAGTTCGCCACGTTCGCCGCTGTCCAGCAGACGTCCCGGACCGACGGCAAGGATGGTGCCGCGCTGTGGTTTCTCTTGAGCTGCACCGGGAAGCACGATACCGCCAGCGGTGGTCTCTTCAGCTTCCATGGGTTCAACAACGACGCGATCGTCCAGTGGTTTGATTTTGATTTTAGCCATGATTATTTGTCCTGTGTTTTTATGATGTATTGATTTGTTATTTTGAAGAATGGTCTGATAAACGAATTTCGGATTTTTAATTTTCAATTTCGAAATCTGAAATTAGAAATTCTAAATCGCGTCAGCGCTTACATCATGCCTGGCATGCCGCCCATACCTGGCATGCCACCCATTCCGCCCATGCCTGGCATTCCGCCCATGCCACCCATGCCCATGTCGCCGCCCATGCCGTGATCGTGGTGATGGTCACCACCTTCTTCGGCTTCGACAGGAATGTCGGCGACCAACGATTCGGTCGTCAGCAGCAGCGACGCGACACTGGCAGCGTTTTGCAACGCGGTCTTGATTACTTTCGCTGGGTCGATGACGCCGGCGTCGACAAGATCACAGTAGGTCCCGTTATCAGCGTTGAAGCCTTCGGTCTTGCCTTTCATGTTGCGTACGCGGTTAACCACGACAGCACCGTCATGCCCGGCGTTTTCTGAGATGTAACGCAATGGGTACTCGAGGACCTTGCGAATAATTTTGACACCCGCTTCTTCGTCGCCGACGAAATCCTTGAGCTTGTTCAGTGCCTTTTCGGCTTGCAGCAGTGCGACTCCACCGCCAGGAACGATACCCTCAGCCAATGCAGCCGCGGTGGCGCTTTTGGCGTCTTCGAGTAGATCCTTGCGCTCTTTCATCTCGGTTTCGGTAACACCACCGACGTTGATTTGGGCAACGCCGCCGGCGAGTTTCGCCAAGCGCTCTTGTAGTTTTTCACGATCGTAATCGCTGTCGGTGGCTTCGATTTCCTGGCGGATTTGATCGACGCGGGTCTGGATCGCGTCTTTCTTTCCACCGCCGCCGACGAAGACGGTTTCTTCGGAGGTGATGCGAACCTTTTTGACGCGTCCCAAATCGGACAGCTGAATGCCTTCGAGGTCGATACCAAGATCTTTGAAGATCACTTGACCGCCGGTCAGCACACCAAGGTCCCCCATGATGGCCTTGCGGCGATCGCCGTAGCCAGGCGCCTTCACGGCACAGACTTGGAGGATGCCACGCATTTTATTGACCACCAAAGTCGCCAAGGCTTCGCCTTCGACGTCTTCGGCGATGATTAGCAGTGGCTTCTTTGATTTGCTGACGGCTTCCAGAAGAGGAATCATCGCTTTATTGCTTGAGATTTTCTCTTCGAAGATCAACACGTATGGGTTGTCCAGTTCGACGACCATGTTGTCTTGGTCGGTTACGAAGTGTGGCGAAAGGAATCCACGATCGAACTGCATTCCTTCGACAACGTCGACGAACGTTTCCGAACCGCGACCTTCTTCGACGGTGATGACGCCGTCTTTGCCAACCTTGAGGAAAGCTTCGGCCAAAACCTGACCGATTGAAGGATCGTTGTTGCCGGCGATGGTCGCGACCTGTTGAATCTCTTTTTTGCTTTTCGCGTCGATTGGTTTGGCCAGTTTGTCGATCTCTTTGCAGATCGCCGCGGTGGCTTTGTTGATGCCACGTTGGATGGACATCGGATCGAAACCGGCGGCAACCATTTTCACGCCTTCGCGGAAGATCGCTTCGGCCAAAACGGTTGCGGTGGTGGTTCCGTCTCCGGCGACATCGTTTGTCTTGCTGGCGGCTTCTTTCACCAGTTGCACGCCTAAGTTTTCGAATGGATCATCCAGTTCGATGTCTTCGGCGACGGTGACGCCGTCCTTGGTGATTTTGGGGCTGCCCCAGCCTTTGTCCAGAATGGCGTTGCGGCCACGGGGGCCAAGTGTGCTGCGAACCGCGCGAGCCAATTTGGAAACGCCTTCCAAAAGCGGCTTGCGAGCGGCTTCGTCAAATACCATTTGTTTTGCCACCGGAATCCTCCATCAGTGTTAGTTGTGGTGATATCTAAAACGGAGATCATTCCCCGGTCAGTTTTTCATGAGCGCGAGAAGTATCTCTTTTTTTTATTTGTTTGTCAGTCAGCCAAATTTGTTTTTCGCACACAAAGGTGCAAAAACGTCAGCCAAGCGATGACAGGCCCCCACTGATTGCAAGGCCCGTGCCAAGGTTGGGTGTGGAGCAGCAATCGTAATTAGCGGCTGAGCCGCAAGGCGGTAGCCGCGGGTGCCCCTCGAGGGAAGAAACGTTGGCAAAACGTTGGCAAAGGTTGGGTAAACAAACCGGAGGCTGGCGACCTGCCGCTCAGTTTCTGAGGCCCAATCGCTTGGGATGGAGCATTTTCTCCACCGGCTTTCCAGCGGAAGAAGGCACTACGTTCATTTCATGGTAAAATATACCGGCGGCAGGCATCATTATTCTCGAGAGCCCCTGCCAATCTGGCATTCCCGAGTCTTTCTTGGGGTTTCGGATTGTCGGTTGTAGAAAAGGCATCTTTATGTAAAAATGCCGAGTTAAAATATCGCCGCAAAATTTTACGCATTTCGCTTTCTGGAGCTTTAGTAGATGTCACAAGTTATCGATGTTCAGTTGAAAGATATCCTTCTTTCGAACAGTTCATTTGGCCCAAAAGAGATTGATGTTATCGCGGATCGCATCTGCAACGATTATTCTCAGTACCCGCAGCTGCGCGAAATCACGCAAGAACTCGAAGAGCAAACCGAACGCACGCCAGCGACTTCGGTTCGGCTGGGCATTTGCCAGTATTTGCTGGGCCGCTACGAAGACGCGATCCAAACACTCAGCAGCGCCGACGGCGGCGCGTTGGCTTACTTCTATCAAGGCCGCTCGCATTTCTTTTTGAAGAACAACGACACGGCGATCACTTGTTACGAGTCGGCAAAAACGGCTGGATACGATAACGATCTTTGCTTGGTTGCAATCGCAGAGACAAAACGTCAGGCACGCGACCTCGACGGTGCCATGTTGATCTTGGACGATTTGTTTGGACCGATCGAGCAGACCGCAGAGTACCTTTACCAGCGCGGGGCGACGATCGCGGCGCGATGCGACAACCCAGAAGAAGTTTGCAAACTGTACGAACGGGCCGTTGAACTCAACGATTCGCACGCGGGTGCCTTGTTTGGTTTGGCGTTAGAAAACGATCGCCGCGGCAACGACGACAAGGCCTTGGAACTTTACCAACGCGCCGTCGCGGTATTTCCCTGTAACGTCGGTGCTCTTTTGAACCTGGGTTTGCTTTACGAAGACCACGACCAGTACGAACGGGCCGTTCGGTGCTACGACCGGATCTTGGAGACGCATCCCACCAACGAACACGCGCGACTTTATCGCGCTGACGCGATGGCGTCGATGGACGAACAATACGATCATGACCGCGAAAAACAAAAGCAACAAATTGCTGGCGTGATGAGCATCCCGATCGCTCAGTTCGAACTTTCGGTACGAAGCCGCAATTGCCTGCAGAAGATGGGCATCCTGACGCTGGGCGATTTGACAAAGGTTTCCGAGATCGAGCTGCTCAATAGTAAGAACTTCGGTGAAACGTCGCTGGTGGAAATCCGAGAAGTCATGTCGGCCAAAGGTTTAATGGTCGGCCAATTCTCTCACGAAAAAGGTGACGCCGACGAACCGGTTGACGTCAGCCATCTTTCTGAGGACGAACAAGCACTGCTTGATCGTCCGATGTCCGATTTGAATTTATCGGTTCGGGCGCGAAAGTGCATGACGCGATTGGGACTGACAACCATCGGCGAACTCATCCGCAAGTCGGCCGATGATCTGCTGGAGTGTAAGAACTTTGGCGTGACCAGTCTGACCGAGGTCCGTGAAAAGCTGACTCAGCAAAGTCTCAAGCTACGCGGCGAGTAAGCTCCGTTGGTTGGTCACTCTTGGCCGACCGTTGCAATAACCGTAGGTCCGGTTCTTACCGGACGTCGCCTAAGATTATATGGCACGTCCGGTAGGAACCGGGCCTACTCTCTTGTTGGGGCTGGAGTGCCCCTGCTACGCTACCGATGAAGGACCAATGACGTTGAATTTCACCAAGATGCACGGCGCAGGAAACGACTACGTTTACGTTGACTGCTTTGATAATCCAACACCTGCCGACCCTGCGGCGTTGGCGATCGAAGTCTCCGATCGTAACAAAGGGATCGGTGGTGATGGGTTGATTTTGATCTGCCCATCTGATGTCGCCGACGCGCGGATGAGAATGTTCAACAGCGATGGCAGCGAGGCGGAGATGTGTGGCAACGGATTGCGGTGCGTCGCAAAATACGTCTACGATCATGGTATCGCGGTCAAGGAACAGCTGAAGCTGGAAACGGGGGCGGGCGTTCTCTCGGTGGCGCTTTCTGTGACCCAAGGCAAGGTCCAAACGGTCAAGGTTGACATGGGGGAACCGATCCTCAATCCGACGGAAGTGCCGACGACGATCGCGGCTAATTCTGAATCGGGTTTGGCGGTTGTGAACGCTCCGCTGGAAGTCGACGGGCAGACGTTCGAGGTGACTTGTGTCTCGATGGGCAATCCTCACTGCATCATCTACGTGGAAGAGGCGACCGATGATTTGGTTCACCGGATTGGCCCACTGATCGAATGTGATGCTCGTTTCCCTGCGAAAACGAATGTTGAGTTCATCGAAGTTATTTCGCCGACCGAGGTGAAGCAACGGACTTGGGAACGCGGGTCGGGCGAAACGTTGGCGTGTGGCACCGGAGCGAGCGCCGTTTGTGTGGCGGGCGTGTTGACAGGTAAAACGGAGCGGCTACTCACCAATCATTTGCTTGGCGGCACGTTGGTACTGCAATGGGTGGAGGAGACCAACCATGTGTTTATGGATGGGCCGGCGACGGAAGTGTTCTCGGGCGTTTGGCAAGGCTGAGCCTTGGTTCAGGCGGCATCGCTGCAAGCGGTATAGGTTCAATCTGCATCGGTAAAATCGGCAAGTTGTTTCAACAGGGAAGTAAATCAACGTGAGTGAGACCTCGGTAGCAACGCGCACCCAAATTGTCTTTGGGAAGCTCAACGCGCTGGTGCTGCCGCGCTTGCTTGATTTGATGGACTTGCGAATCTGCTATTACGACCGCAGCGTCGATCCGGCGCGGCCTGAGTACAACGAACATGCGATTTTTTCGTTTTGGCATGAGTACATTAGCGTCGTGCTTCCGCGTTGGGGGCAGACGCCGCTGACGGTACTTTGCTCTCAGCATCGCGACGGCGAATGGGTGAATCAAACGGCTTTGTCGTTGGGAGTCAACGTTGTGCGCGGCAGCACGACGCGCGGCGGGTCGGCGGCGATTCGGCAATTGAAAAAGAATGGAAAGATGTCCAGCATCGCGTTGACGCCAGACGGGCCGCGCGGACCACGGCGGGAGATGGCGTTGGGGCCAATTTTTTTGGCGTCTTTGTTGGGGTTGCCGGTCGTTCCGGTGGGTGTATCTATCTCTAACGCCTACCGATTGAACACGTGGGACCATTTTGCGATCCCACGTCCGACATCGCGCGTCAGATATATCTTTGGACCTAAAATTTATATCCCTCGTAAGTCGTCTCGCGATCAACTGGAAGCGTCCAGGTTGGGCGTGCAGCAATTGATGAACGACCTGTGCGATACGGCCGATCAATGGGCCGACTCCGGCGAAAAGATGATCGGCGAGCAGGCGTTTCAGCGGGCGCGGCGAACCAACCGTATTTTCTTTGAGCAGGAGCAGGCGGCGTTGAAGGTGGTTGGGGCGGATGAGGATGCGGCGTAGTCGGTCGAGCCTGTGCGTTCGCCTGTGCGTTCTGAAGCGCCCTTAGTCTCGTTCGCGGGCGGAGAGTCGTCGAAGTAGGTTCCGTCGTCTGATTTGGTTTCAGCCGGCGGGCAACGTTCGATTTTCCCCGCTGGAGACGCGGTCACCTCGCTGCTGAACTACGCACTGTAAGGCAGGCGTCTGGGGAACGGCAGGGCTTCCTTGGGCGGAAGACGCAGGTTGTTCTCGACCGCCCAGTGGGCTCTTTGAGCGTCCGAAGCGTAGAAACGCAACCACGATTCCTCGTCGTCAGGGTTGAAACATTGCCACTGAAGCACATCGCGACCGGGCAGCTGAACCATCTTCTCTTGTGCCGGCAAGATATCTCGCGCGATCAAGCAATACAACTGGCGATCGGACAGATGCCCCGTTTGCAGCAACGCGATCTTTTTCTCAAACAGCAAATGAATCACGCGGTCCAGTTCAACCGACAACCCTTCGTCGTCAAACTGTTGGTGGGGGACCAGCTGCAGCTCCGGCGAGAACCATTGGCTGATCGGGAGCACGGGAGCTTTTTCCCAAGCCAACATCGAAGACAGGAACTCATTTTCGTGCACCGTGGACATACGGTCCAAGTTCACCAAATACACTGATTCGTCCAGATACGGTTCCATCTCGTCGCGTAGCTGAGCGTTCTGAATCAATAAATCAATTTCTGAGACTGACGTTGTCATACGTTTATTTGTATTCGAGGGGGGAAATGATCCGGCAAACCGCGACGGGAAAATACGCGTCGACTTGCCACAAGAGAAAATTTATCAATCACCGAATTCGAAACAAGTTTCAACTTTAGCAAATCGAGTAAAAACGCGGTTTGATTCTCGACCACGATCCTACGACCGGTTTGGGCGTTAAGGTTTGCCAAACAACTGCAGGCATAATGCGAAGTCATCGCATTTGGAGGAGCATCCTGAGACCGTTTCGGATTCGTGGGTCTTGTTGAACGCCCCTTCGTTTGGGCCGTGCCGCGTTTGTGGCGACGGTTTCGGCAACGGTCAAGGCAACGCAGAAAGCAGCTGCTGGGATTTTTTAAGAAAATCCACTACCACAATTTTTTGATGATGGGGGGAAGCATCGGCGATCGAAAACGCACGTGATAACTTCTCAGAAGCCCAGTTCCATCTGAGGATCTTCGTATTCTGAACCCTCAGGAGTCAGTTCCTTATACAACAGGCTTGGTTGGATGCCTTGGTTGTTCTGATATTTTCCGCTGACGTATTCTTTGACATCGCCTTGGATTTCGTGATAGAAGATCTGGCAAATCGAAACTCCAGGATAAATCTTGACCGGCTGAACGGCGAACATCTCCAGTGTCCAATACCCGGCAAATCCAACGTCGCCAAAACCAGCAGTCACATGGACGAATAATCCCAATCGACCGATCGAAGATCTTCCTTCGATCATCGGCACCAAATTGTGCGTCTCGGTGCGTTCCACGGTACGCGCCAAATACAGCCGGTGCGGCTCGAGCGTCAGTCCCGATTCGGGAATCTCCATTCGCTTAACACGGTTGCTTTTCTTCATGTCCAACACGACTTCTTCGTAGATCACGACGTCGGTGTGAAGCGTCAGGTTGTAGCTGTTAGGGTTAAGATTTTCCGGTTTGTACGGGTCAATTTTAATGTCATTGCCGAGTCGTTTTTCGATTTCGCATCCGGAAAGAATCATGGCGGTTCTCGGAGTAAGGGGCATGCAAGCAACGCAGCAAGGATTTTGCGGTGGTGTGGCGGTTGTGTCAACCAGCACAAAATATCAGCCGGCGAACTTATTCGTCCTTGGAAAATGATGAGTGAAATTTGGCGACATCATTTGCTAAGATTAAATTATCCACCGGAAATATTAGGAAAAGTCGGCTGTTTAAGCCTGCCGACGTCCGGCGGGAGGTCGGCATTAGAGACGGTTTTAATTTTTTCCGATGGCAGAACTCGCTGCAGAGGCCCTTTGCGGTAACGAGAAACTCGAATTTCTGCAAAGATGTGCAATAATATAAGCAGTTGGAAGTCCCGCAGGGATAAGCCGCATTTCCCTTGAAGCCCAGTAATACACCCCTGAGATATCGGAAAAACAATGAGCGAGAACCCCTATCAAGCCCCCTACGTTCCCTACGGAGATATCGCTGCTCAAGCGGCAGTCGACCAGCGGGCAACGTTCATTCGAAACACTTACTTGCATCTGCTGGGAGCGATCTTGGCTTTTGCTGCGATCGACGCGGTAGCGCTGACGCTGTTTAATGAACAGATCGGTCGGTTCTCCGCGACGGTTACATCGGGATACTCATGGTTGCTGTTCATGGGGGCATTTATGGTGGTCAGCTACATCGCCGACCGCTGGGCCCACAGCGACACATCGCGATCGATGCAGTACTTGGGGTTGGGGCTTTATGTGGTTGCTCAGGCCGTGTTGTTTCTGCCACTGCTGTACGTGGCGGAGCGTTTTGCGCCGGACACGATCGTGTCCGCCGGTATCGTCACGGCAGTTGTGTTTGGCGGATTGACCTTCGTGGTCTTCTTTACCAAAGCAGACTTCTCGTTTTTGCGTTCGGCACTATGTGTTGGCGGCATGGTGGCATTGGCACTGATTGTGGCCAGCATCGTTCTAGGGTTCCCACTGGGGATTTGGTTTTCGATTGCCATGATTCTGATGGCTTCAGGTAGCATCCTTTACAGCACCTCCAATGTCCTGCACAGCTACCGGACATCTCAGTATGTGGCAGCATCGTTGTCATTGTTTGCTTCGGTGGCGCTGATGCTGTGGTACGTGCTTCGATTGTTCATGTCATTTGACGAGTAAA
Source organism: uncultured Pirellulaceae bacterium (assembly GCA_964408465.1). Lineage (GTDB taxonomy): Bacteria > Planctomycetota > Planctomycetia > Pirellulales > Pirellulaceae > Mariniblastus. The sequence goes on along the minus strand of CAYOZV010000110.1, from coordinate 2,296 downwards.
GCTAAAGATGGCCAAAGCCGAACTGGATATCCCCGATGATTTTTCAGGCGTTGTGCGTCTGTTTCCGCTGCCCAATATGGTATTGTTCCCAGGGGTTGTGCAGGGCCTGCACATTTTCGAACCACGGTACAAACAGATGGTCGAAGAGGCCGTCGCAGGAGATCAACTGATCGCGATGGCCATGGTTCGGCCCGAACAACTCAGCACCGCCGGCGACCGACCGGCACTGTTTGATACCGTTTGCATCGGTAAGATCATGACGCACGCTCAGCTTGAAGACGGCCGGTACAACTTGCTTTTAGCGGGTGTGAAACGGGCGCGGATTCTTGAAGAGGTGAACTTCGAATTGGATTTCCGCAAAGCCCGTGTCGAGTTATTGGCCGACACGGAGGCTGAGGAACCGGCAGATCAATTGCGGGATTTGCGGCAGCAAGTTGTCGACCAGTTTTTAGAAATGTTGCCGTCCCAGTCGCATCTTGACCGTGAGTCCTTAGACAGTCTGTTGGCCAGCGATGTGGGGACGGGGCAATTGGTTGATCTGATCTGCTATTCCTGCGGTGCTCAGCCAATGGAGTTGCAGCAAGCGCTCGAAATTGACAGTGTTGTGAAAAGAGCCCAATTCATATTGAAGACCATGCGTCGTCTGGCAAAACAATCGGGCAACTCGGATGCTTCCAATGATTTCCCGCCGAAGTTTAGTTTGAATTAGCGTAAGTTTGGCGACTTGGTTTTCATTTTGCGTGAAGCGCATCTTCGTAATAGATGCGGTAAATTTCTTATACCTGCCGGCTCTCCAAAGAAGGGCCACTCCCTAAATTATTCTTTTTTGAAAGGAAGAAAACAGTGAAGATAAAAATCGAATACTGCACATCGTGATTCTATCTCCCTCAGGCCACCAGTTTGGCGGCCGACATTGAGAATGAATTTGGTGTCAAACCTGAATTGGTTGGTGGCAGCGGCGGCGTATTTAAAATTACCGCCGATGATCAAGTGATGTACTCAAAACACGACCAGGGGAACGAGTTTCCCGCCCAAGGCATCGTCGTGTCTGCAGTGAAGGAATACAAAGAATCCTTGGCGTAGTTTACTGCGTTGGCCAAATGGTTGCCGAAATGGTGTCGCACTGTTGGTCAAAAAATATACGGTGGTTACTTTCGGACCGCTCGCCGAGCGGTTCGAAAGTGTGCCTCGACCAAAGCAAGTCGTTCTTATTCAGTTTGCGACTTAAGCGGAATGGCGTAGCATCTTGTTCAAGATGAACGCGGTGATAGGCGGTGCGGCGGTCAACAATGCCAACACGACAAGCAATACGCTGGTCGTGGTTTCTAGTTGAAAGCGTCCTAAACCGTTGGCGGTTTGGTAGCACGCGAAGGCGATTTGAAAAGCGAATGAGATGGAGGCCGACCAGGTCACGATTTTCGTTTGCCATCTTTGGAACTTGAATTGCCTCATCCCCCAAACGATCGCGGGTAGGATCTGCAAAGCGTGGATTGCAACGCCGTGCGGGAATTTGGCCACACCGCTGTTGCCGACGGTTTCTGGGGATAGGTTGGCTGCGACCTGTTGGTAACCGTAAACCGAGATCACGAACCCAATCACGCAAGAGGCGACCAAAAATATCATTCCTGATCTAATGGCGATCAAGTAGTCGGCATCTAAAGACAACTTGCCAAAACTTCTGACGCAAAAGTAGAGGATCCCAACGACCGCAACGCAGATGAGGACCAGCATTGCGTGATCGACCTGCGTATCGAACGCGGTAGCATGGTTGAAATGTGAGGCCACACCACGCCAGCGCTGCAGTGTGATTAAACCAACTTCAACCACCAAAGAGATCGACGTTGCCCACGCGAAAAACGTGTCGAGTGAACGCTTGCTCAGGTGACCCGCCAGCCAGCCCAGCGAACACAGCGTCATACCCGTCGAGACGCCGAATAAAATCGGCTTCCGCCATGAAACGCTGCCTTCCCAGCCGCCGTCGCCTGCCAGCAAGAAAGGCACATGTGCAAGCCCGAGAAGTATCAGTAGCCAGCCGGAAATCCATAGTGGTTTTGATTGATTGTTCAATGTTGTGCGTGGGGGCTGGTAAATTTAGACCGCCGTTTTACCCGAGGTTGGCTCGAGGAATTAACTGGCTCCGGCAAGTTGTTGTCCCTTCGGCTGGTATCGGTGTCGCTGTCCCCCCCGGCCGGCTTTAGTGCCGTTTTTTGCTCTTCCATGTTCCGCCGTATTGGTAGTGAGGGTTGTTGGGTTTTACTTTCTGGAGGCAGTCATCACAGACGAAGACCCAATCGCC
>CAYOZV010000109.1:1793-15915 GCA_964408465.1 uncultured Pirellulaceae bacterium | reverse complement strand
CCGAGACCTATTTGATTTCGTAGGTTTCAGGCGGAGCCTCAACCTCCCGGTTCACACGAAAATCGACATTTTAGTTCTCCCGCTTGGCGGTAACTAAGAATTCCAACCGCGCTGATCTTGGGTTAGAATACGGGTGCCTGAGCACTCTTGGGCGTTTGACACCTGCCCAACACAACGAGTCGATCATGGCTAATATTTTTCGCAACATCCCCTCGGTCAACGAACTGCTTGAAAGCCCGCAGTTGAAAAAGATCGTCCAAAACGTGAACCATCAAGTCGTGGCCGACGGTGTTCGCAGCTTCATTGACGATCTAAAAGATACGATTGCCACGGCCACCGATGAAATCGAGATTCCATCACCAGCGGAGATGGCAGACAAGATCGCCGATTGGCTGCACGTTGACCAAAGAGAGTATCTGCGGCCGGTCATCAACGGCACCGGGATCATCCTGCACACGGGGCTTGGACGGGCACCGTTGGCCAAATCGGCGACGGCTGCGATCATGCAAATCTCCAGCGGTTACGCAAGTGTGGAGGTTGATCTTGCCACCGGCCAGCGCGGCCAACGTGTCAAAGCCGTCGAAAAATTGCTGTGTGAACTGACCGGCGCCGAAGCCGCGGTTGTTGTCAATAATAATGCTGCGGCAACGATGATCGCGCTGGCAACGGTCGCCCTGGGAAAAGAGGTCATCGTTTCACGCGGGCAACTGATCGAAATCGGCGGCAGTTATCGGCTGCCCGACGTCATGGAGTGCAGCGGCTGCAAACTGAAAGAAGTCGGCACCACGAACAAGACTCACGCCACGGACTATTCATCGGCGATCGGCGAAGACACCGGAGCGATTCTCAAGGTCCACCCCAGTAACTTCGAAGTGGTCGGATTCACCAAAACGGTCAGCACCAAAGAATTGGTCAGCATCGCTCACGCGCACGACCTGCCAATGATTGATGACGTGGGCAGCGGGGCACTGATTGACTTCGCCAAATTCGGGCTCAGCGACGAACCGGTGGTCAGCGACAGCATCAAGGACGGGGCCGACATCGTGCTCTTTAGCGGTGACAAACTGATTGGCGGTCCGCAATGCGGCATCATCATCGGCAAACGCAAATACATCGACCAAGTTTTGAAGAATTCGCTGATGCGCGCCATGCGTGTCGACAAAATGACCTTGGCGGCGTTGGCGGCTACGCTTCGTTTGTATCGTAACGAAGACAAAGCCCTGCAAGAGGTGCCGATCCTACGCATGCTTTCGATGCCCGCGGCCAACCTGAAACTGCGTGCCGAAAAAGTGGCTCAGCAAATCCAGGGCTGCGATTGGCTAGAGTCATGTGACGTCACCCAAGCGCAGTCAATGCTTGGCGGCGGCAGTGTCCCCACGCAAAAGATACCGACATGGTGCATCGCGATGCATCCTCAGGGAACCTCCGTCAACCGCGTAGCTGAACGTTTACGGTCCTCCAACCCAGCGGTTGTCGGAAGAGTGCAAAAGGACACGTTGCTGATCGACATGCGGACCGTGTTCCCCGAGCAGGACCTAGTCTTGGTGGAATTGCTGCAGGCACTGGACCAGAAAGAAGAAGCGCCTCAGGCGTAGCGGAGGATCTTCACTTTCGTCACTTGGCCTTGAGCGTTTCGATTTCAGCTTTGATTGCCGCGATCTGCTGCTGGAGCGATTCCACTTCGGCGGGATCATCGGTTTGCGCCTTCGCGTCGTTGAGCAGCTTTTGGGTTTTGTCTTGCTTTTGTCTTAAGACTTCGATCTTCTTTTTAGTTTTCTTGTCCATCGCTACCTTTCAATCTAAAACATGAACTTAGTTGCCCTGAAACCTACTGGCAACATTGACCAGACACCGATCCTAATTTTTTCAAATGTCCGGTTGCGTAATTCAGATGGCGCATAAAAAAACGGACTCCCGGAGGAGCCCGCTTTGAACACTGTTCAGCCATCCATTGTTCAGCCGACCATGGTTTCGGAATTAGTTACCGACCGAGGCAGCGATGGATGACTGGCCATCGGACACAGGGATGATCGGCGGAGCCATCGCTTCGTGATAGCCGTTGGAAATATTTTCAGCACGCGTACCGTTTTGGATGATTGGATTGCGATCGGAGAAGGCAACGCGTCCATTCTGACCGTACCAAGTGCTGACCAAGTTTTGAACATGGTTGAGGCGAGCCATGGAGGTCGCTTCGTCTTGATCACGTTGGACGTAAACCGTCTTGTACTTCTGCGGCATGTTTCGAAGAATACCCGCAATTTGATTTTCGGCGTACTTTGTCAGTTTGCCGTTTTCGCCGAAGTGAATCGAAGTCAGTGTATTCTGATCCGCGAAACCGGCTCGTGTGATCGGAGCCCAGTAAGAGGCGTACAGATTTCGGCTGGCACAGGCGAACGGTTTTGGCCACGCTTCGTTACGTGCTGAGACCCGCGCGTCAATTGCTTGAGCGTGTGCGATCTTCGCTTTGAGGACTTCTCCATGCTGATGAAGTCGACCGCCGGTTCCGATGAAGTTGCCACCACTACCGGAGCATGTTGCACATGAGGCACCGGGGTAGCTGAAACTGGCTTCGCTACCGCAACTGGAGCATTGGGCCAACGAAACGCCAGCCATCAGCACGGCGATCACGAGAGCAGCAACGTATTTGATTGCCGACATTGTTTGAGACATAACATAAACTCCGAATGCGATAACAGTTCGCCGGCACCCGAATGTGCTGTGCGGGCCAGTCGGTAAACTGCGGGCTTAAAATTTTGACACGTTTGTCCACAACCAGTCATGGACCGAAGACACCCAAGGTTTATCGGAACAAAAGTCAGAATTGAATCGTTCAATTTCTGCGACACGAAAAGAAAAACCGCTTTTATCGGATCGCTGCCGTTGAGAAAAACGATACGGCAAAACAGGGAAAATAGGCAAAGTTTAACGACAAGCGGCGTGGTCCAAAGTGGACGGAGCCACGCGTCCAGCGCACGAGCAAAACGATCCACCCAAACCTAACCCCAAACGTAGGGTTGGCTCTCAGCCGACCCACAACATCAGACAATTGATCATCCGGTCACATTTCGGTGGGGCTGAGAGCCCGACCTACGGCGATTTAGCCAGCAACGCGTCTCAACCTTCTATCACTCGGCCCGAATCGCGGCCCTATCCACGACGCCATCGATCAAATAAAGCTCGTAGCACCGTTTCTAAAAAACGATCCTACGAGCTGCTTGCCATCGACGTGTAGACCGTGAGGCTACCCGCCGTTTTTTAGGCAAATCCAATCGCCTTCACGGTTATCGACGCCTGCGCCACCTCGGTTTGGCCGCCGTCGTTGTTTCATCGCTTGCCCCGTCCAGTTCGGGCTGTTCGTCTTCATCGAGCGGGTCGATTGACTCCAACTCTTGGTCGCTGTCTAAATCTTCCAGATCGTCGTCCAGATCCTCGTCCTCTCGTTCGAGATCATCGTTGAAATCTTCGTCGTCGATATCAAAGGCCCCCGTGTCGCTGTTGCCGCGCGGTTCGGGGTAAGGTTCAAGATTTGAATCGGCTGATAAACCAGCGACACTCGCGAAAGGATCCGACAGAATCGAACCCACACGACCCCGTGCGGGGTCAGCCCGTTGATGAATCCCACCGTAGGTCGGATAGTTGAAGTCGTCGGGGCCGCAGCACATGCTGCAACCGACAGACGCGATCAATGAAAGGGTTAAGATAAAAATAGCGGACAAGCGTTGCATGGTTTCCTCGCGTGTGCGATTTTGCGCGGTGCTTTAAAGTGAATGATGGGTCGCACGGAAATTTCATTCCGTTTTTTTAAATACGGGCTCTGCTGGCTGTTAACGCAGCGAGTTGGTGACCGAGCGTTCGTTGGAAACCGCTCGGATGTTTTGAACTTCTTGAACTTCCCGGGCGGTTGGGACTTCCGACGATGCCGATCGCAGTGGTCGAGTCGTGGCCTGCAGCCGTTTCATGGGCTTCACGTTGGTGTCACGTGTGGGGCGCGTGATCTTCGCGACCGAAGCGGTGGAGTGTTTTTGTGGCTGCGGGTTGCGCGGCTGAGTCGAGCGATTGTCGCTGGAGGCCTTGGGCCGCGATTTGCGTCGTTGGGTCGATGCCTTCAAAACCACCGCCGAAGACGCGACGGGCTGTTCATAGTTGACCTGTCGCAGGGTCTGCTTTGGACGCCGTCGGGGTTGCGTAGGGGTAGGAACGTTGCGTGTCTGCGATCCGCTGTAAGGCATCGCCGCAGGTGCCGGGGTTCCTCGCAACATCGGTGATTCGATGACGTCCTGAGGGGCCGAGTAAGAATCGGGTTGGATCTCGATCGGAACTCCCTGCGAACCGTTGTAGTATTCCCCCTCGTACGCTTGGCCCTCGATGATTTGGCCCTCGTAGATCGGTTCAGCGTATTGAGCTTCATAGCCACCGGATTCGTAGCCACCGGATGGGTAACTGTCAGTTTGATAGCCCCCGGTCTGTTGGGTTCCCAAGGCCGCGGCGTTTCCGGCGGACAGGTTACCCGCGTTTTGATCTGACGGCGAATCGCCTCCTCGGCTGATCACGTTGGGGCGGCTCCAGCCATAATCCAGCGGCTTCGCAGCACTGCGGCGGCGAGCATTTTCATGAGCGTCGTCGTAAGCCTTGCCCGCCCAAGCCCCCTCGGTAAAGTGGATGCCTGCGTGCGGCAACGTGGTGCCTTTGCGGCGGTGAATCAGCGCGATGACTTTATTGTATTCGCAGACCGCCGTGTAGAACGCGATTTCGGCCTGTGATTGGCGACGTTGGGCGTCCAGAGCGACGTCGAGCGTTTCGACGCCTTCGATTTCGAGTTCTTCGAAGTGATCGCTCTCGATGCGTGTTTCCTTCCAGCGATTGAAAGAAGACTGCATGATGGATTGGTTTGCTTGGAGGGCTCGGAAGGCTTCGGAAAGCTCTTTGCTGACCTCCAGTTCCGCGTCTTCCAGGCGAGCGATCTCGCGGGCCAGTTTCAGTTGAGCGTTTCGTACGTTCGCCAGTTCGCGGCGAAACCCGACCGGCATTCTAAATTCTGCGTTGAGGGCGAACTCCTGAAAGTTACCGCCGTAGAGATTATTCAACGCACCGCTACCGTCGTTGGGGAACGCGGGCGAACTGCCGACGTCGCCGAACACGTCGCCGTTGCCTAACCAGCGGTAGGTTCCCGATACGTTCAACTCCGGCAGAAGCGAGTTCTTTGAATAGGCCAAAGCCAGTTCGCGTTTTTTGATTTCCCAGCGCTCCTGTCGCAGTTCCGGGCGGTAGGTGAGTGCTTCGCAAAGCGTGTTGCACCATTCAAATTCCAATGGAGCCATCACCGGTTCGTCGATCGGGCGAAGCATCTGCCCGTCAGTCGAAGACCATCCCAGCAGGAACCGCATGGCTCCTTCTGCGTTGAGCACGTTGTTATAAGCGTCGATCACCTGAGCGTCGAAGAAGTGGTATTGTTCGGCCGCTTGGGCGACCTGCTGAATGTTGACTTCCGATCCTTCGTCAAATTGATCTTTGACGATACGCCACGTTTCGATCGCTGCGTTGCGTCCGGTTTTGGCGGCGTCCAAGTTGCGATAGGCACAGTACAGGTCCCAGTAGCGGACTTCCACGTTGGTGACGTAGTTTTGCAGCTGAGCTTCTAAGTTAGCGATTTGTTGGTCGGTGCTGATACGGGAGATCACGATCGGCATCCGATTGATGAACGCTCCACGGCCACGCAACAACGGCTGGCGAATTTCTGCTTCGAACGCGGTCCGGTAGACACTGTCCAAAACCTGAAAGCCAGGAGGATTGTCGCTGGATAACGGGTTGTCGTTGTCGGTATAAGTGCTGACGTTTCGGAAAAACAACTGTGTGCCGTTAGCAGATTTCTTGGCGATCTCGGCGTTGAATTGAACTTGATCTTGCTGGAACACCAACGGCGTGTTGGGATTGTTGAAGACGGTGTTGCGTGGTTCGTCCGAATTCAACCACGAAACACTGCTGGTGAATTGAGCGTCGAAATCGGCCAGTGCTGCCTCAACGCCTTGGTTGCCGTCGAGGGCGGTGTTGGTGGTGACGCTGCCGGGCGAAGAAATTTGGCCCGGTGTGCCGATGAATCCTGGTTCCGATTCACGAATCGCGACATCGTAAATAGTGCCCGCGGCGGTGATGCCATTAATCAGGTTATCCACGCCCGGTGATACGCGTGTACCTTGCAGGCTGGGCGTGCCGTAGCCTCGGAAGACCTTGCCGTTTTGCAAAGCGTATCCGACGGCTTCTTCGAGCGTCACGTCGCGATACGTTTGAAAATCCGGATCTTTGACGGTGATGGGAGCGAGTGCCTGTTCGACTTCGTCCAACGTCCGCGTTTCAAGGTCGGGATACTCAATCGCTGTCGCCTGATCGACGAAGTGATTTAAATTGCCGGTATCATTAAGATAGATTGGCTTGGTGGGCATGCAGCCCGAAGCCAATAAAGACATCGTGAACGATAAAGCGGCGATCAATTTGTAGGGGTTACGTTTCATCGGAGATCCATATCCAGATGTTGGAAAAAAACGGCATCGTGGCTGCTGCTGCCAGCAGCCACGTTGACGTTCGGCAATCAATCGGTTTGCCATCGAACCCCCCGGTTCTTCATCGAACGTCCATTGTTTGCGGGTTGCCACAACGCTGGAGCGATCAACAGAATCCTTATCGACCCGACCAGCGGCAAACTTTTGCTAATCGTTAAACTTTCTCAACCGGTGGTGCTAGCTGTCGCCTGCTTGCTGAGCGGCATGGCGCCAGCCCAATGGCACTCGCTTTAACGACTTTTGCAGCTCAACCAGACTTCGAAGCCGCTTGCTTCGGGTAGGGTTGGGCGCTTCGCCCGATCGAAACGGAGAGGCGATTCGGCTAAGAGCCAAATCTACGGTTCGGGTTCGACGCGTCACCCTTCTAAAGGGAGTGCCACTGGGCGCCGGCCGCTGGCTTGTTATCGCGGCAAGCCGCTAGCCGCCGGTTTGTTTGCCAAGCCTTTTCCCTTCGTTTCCTTCTACCAGTGGCCCCCACGGCGAATGCCTTGCGGCTCAGGGATAGCGAAAATGCTTGAAACTCTCCTCAGCGGTATTGGCAAAAGGTCGCCGTGAAAGCACTCAGTCGGGCCGCTTTGGCTTAAAAAAATGCCGAAAACGGGCCTTTTGGCAGATAATCCAAAATCTGGGCATTGAGTGGGCTCTGATTTGTCGATAGAATCCCGCATTCAAATTTGAACGAGATTTAGACTCTTGCAGGTAATTCGATGGCTGTTCCAAAACGTAAACACTCAAACGCTCGCACCGGCAGCCGCCGCTCTCACCACAATATCAAGCCGCGTCCGTTGACGGTGTGCTCTAAGTGCAGCACGACCATTCCAACGCACGTCGTCTGTCCAACTTGTGGCTTTTACATGGGCCGAGTCGTTACGCCGGATGTCGAAGAAGTGGAAGCCGAATAGGTTTTCTGAACTTTTGAATTCAACAACCGCCCAGCATCGCTAATCAAGAAGCATCTGGTTCGAGCAAATCTACGACCGTCCAGCGGCGCGTCGCGCTGCTGATTTGCATTTCGATGGTGGGTTTGTGTTTTCTTTACGCTCGGTTGCGGACGCATCTGCCGACATGGTGGAGCCAGCACGGCGGCGGCGTCCCTTACGTGATGTTTTTCATCGCGCTGTTCTGCACACTGCTGCCACGCCGTCGCCATTTATTAGCGATCGCGATCTTCGTGACGCTGGGAACTTGCGGATTGGAGTTCCTTCAACTTTGGCATCCTTCATGGCTGACGCAGTTTAGAGCCACCAAGTTCGGTGCGGCGCTGCTCGGGACGACGTTCGTATGGAATGACATCCCACCGTACTTCATCGGCGGAGCGGCCGGCTACGTAACGATGGCGGCAGCGTGGCGGTTACGCAAAACGACGCCAAAAACGTAGTTTGGGCTCTCAGCCCCAACAAAAACAACCACACAAAACAGATTGAAAATCCGAGCCGCAGGAGCGAATCTTGGGTGGCCTAAGAGGCCACCCTACGGCGAGGACGATTACTCGGCCGTGACACTTGGGGATGGGCTGGAACAACCAAACGTCTTACGCAAAACGACGCCAAACACGTAGTTTGGGCTCTCAGCCCCAACAAAATCAACCACACAAAACAGATTGAAAATCCGGGCCGCAGGAGCGAATCTTGGGTGGCCTAAGAGCCCACCCTACGGCGAAGCCGATTACTCGACCGTGACACTCTTGGCCAAGTTCCTAGGTTTATCAACGTCGCATCCGCGTAGCACGGCGATGTGATAGGAAAGCAACTGCAGCGGAATGCCCGACACGATCGGTTGCAGGTACGAAGCCGTCGGCGGGATGTAAATCACATCATCGGCGACCTCAGCGATGCGTTTATCGCCTTCGGCGGCGATCGCGATCACCGGACCGCCACGCGCCTTGATCTCCTCCAGATTGGACATGACCTTTTCGTAAATGAAACCGTGTGGCATCACGAAAACCGATGGCGTCTTTTCGTCGACCAGCGCGATCGGACCGTGCTTCATTTCCGCGGCGGGATAACCCTCGGCGTGAATGTAGCTGATCTCTTTCAGCTTCAACGCTCCCTCTAACGCCGTCGGGAAGTTGTAATGGCGGCCAAGATATAAAAAGTTGTTGCAATCAACGTATTTCTTAGCGATGCGCTTAACCTCGTCGTTGGTTGTCAGCGCCTTCTCCACCAAGGCGGGCAAGCCCTTGATGTTCTCGATCATGTCGCGGCCCTTGCTGTAACTCAGGTGACGCAGGCGACCGAAGTACAGCGATAGCAACACCAATGCCAGACACTGAGAGGAATACGCCTTGGTCGAAGCGACGCCAATCTCTGGGCCGGCGTGCAGGTAAATTCCGCCATCGGCTTCTTGAGCGATTGAACTGCCCACCACGTTGCAAATCGCCAACGTTTGGTGGCCCTTGCGTTTCATTTCACGCAGCGCCCCCAACGTGTCGGCCGTTTCACCGCTTTGCGTGATCGCGAAAAGCAAGGTGGATTCGTCCATCGGCGGATTACGATATCGCAGCTCGCTGGCATACTCGACCTCGACGGGAATCTGAGCAATTTCTTCCATCAGGTACTCGCCAAACAACGACGAATGCCAACTGGTACCGCAGGCGGTGAACACGATCCGTCTGACCTTCAAAAGGTCCTTGGAGGACAGATTGAGACCACCGAAAACAGCCGTCGCGTTGTCTTCACTTAATCGCCCCCGCATGGTGTTTCGCAGCGCTTCGGGTTGCTCAAAAATTTCCTTGAGCATGTAGTGTTCGTATTCGCCAAGATCGACCTGGTTGGACTCAACATCCAATTGTTTCACATCATGCGCCACGACGCCGGCGTCCCGATGAGACACCTCCAACGAATCCGCTTTTAGGATCGCGACTTGGTTATCTGCCAGGTAAACGATGCGATCGGTGAATCCGACCAACGGTTGAGCATCGCTGGCGAGGAAATGTTCGCCGTCGCCAACGCCGATGACCAGCGGACTGCCCAGTCGTGCCGCGAAGATCGAATCGGGCCACTGTCCAAAGATGATGGCCAGCCCGAACGTACCCCGTAGTTGTCCGATTGCTTCTTTGATCGCCGCGACAGCGATCTTGGGGCTTAACTCTCCGTCGCCGGCTTCTTTTATTTTGGGTTCGATGACAGACGCGATCAGATGAGCGACGACTTCGGTGTCGGTTTCGGATTGGAATTGATAGCCCTGTTGTTTCAGATGCGTCCGCAGTTCGGCGAAGTTTTCGATGACGCCGTTGTGAGCCATCGCCAAAATGTTTTCGCCGCCGATGTGCGGGTGAGCGTTGCTGTGCGTGGCGGCACCGTGGGTGGCCCAGCGCGTGTGGCCGATGCCGATACCGGATTCGCAGGGTTCGGCCGCGATCTCTTTGGCCAAAGTCGCGATTCGACCTACGGATTTGGTGACGTTGAGTTCGTTGTTACGATTGAGCGTCGCGGTGCCAGCACTGTCGTAGCCTCGGTATTCCAACCGGCGCAGGCCTTCGACCAAAAATTCTTGAGCGATTCGTGGCCCAACGTATCCAACAATACCACACATAAGCTTTTACCTTCTTCAATGGAGGAGTAACGGCGCTTCAGTCGCCGAACAGAGTTGAGTCATCGGACCGATCGTCCGTCAAACTTTCGAGGGGCAATATTATCCCGTCTATTGTCCCAAAGGGAAGGGTCAGCGGGTGCCCGAATAGCAACCAGAACTGGATTTCGTTCGGTAGATTGCCGAAAAGGCCGCACTAAAGGTCAAGATCGACTCACAAACCGCGGCCGCCATGGCTGCCAAGCGGAATGGACACAAAAGAAGACGCAAGCTACCTAATCGGAACAGATTTTGGTCTGAAGGGCACGCCGAACAAACATCGTGATTGATTGTCTGTCTCCGGTCTCCGGTCTCATCTCGTCCCGTACCGCCTCGGGCTTGGTAGGTAATGCACGGCTACACCACACCCTACACGATCGGCCGCAGATAGAGTTCATCAATGATTCGCTGCCGCGATCCATCCTCGCCGCCGCGGTCGTAGTGCCAATTGACTGAATCGGGCACTTGCGATTCCTTCAGCGGCCACGGGAGAAAAGGAGTCCGTCCGATCGCCTGGGTAAGGCGACTGGAATCCATCGTGACGTTACCGGCGCGCGGTGGGATCGGCCCGGCGTCAATTCGAGGGCACCCAATCAGCAGGTCCGGATCGTAGCCACCGACGCGATTGACAATCTGAGCGATCTGATACAGCGACAGACGCCTTGGCCCGCCGCAGTGGTAAATCCCCGCAAGATCGCTGGCCAACACGTCCTCGACGGTCTCATTGAGGCATTGGCAATAGGTCGGCGTGCGGATTTCGTCGAAATAGAGCGTTGCCGGTTTGTCTTTGCGAAACCGAGACTCAATCCAGTCGATCGCGCCGGCGTGCCCGTTGAAGCTGATCCCCATCGGCAAAGAGATTCGGAGAATCGCCGAATCCGGACGCTGTTCCCGCACCAGTCGCTCGGCGGCGACCATCGTTTCGCCGTAAACGGTCACCGGATCGGGGGCGTCGGTTTCAATATGACCGCCGTCGCCGGTTCCCGAGTAAACGAGATCAATCGACAGGTGAACAAAGCGAATGTCGGTGCCATGAATGCCCTTTAGTAATTGCTGCACACAAAACACGTTGACGCGATGAGCCATTTCGGGGTCCAGCTGACAGGCTTTGAGGGCGCAGCTGCCACCGCAATTGAGCACTGTTTTGATTTTCCGATCCTTCAACAGCTGGGCAAAGGATTCGGTGTCCTCAAGATCGCAACCAATGATCCCCTCCCCTGACAGTCGCCAGTTCCGGGTCGGCCGCTGCCCAAAAACTTGATCGCCGTATTTCGCGCGAAACTGCTGAAACGCGTTGTAGCCCGAAACACCCGCGACTCCGCAAACCAGCAACGGCAATCGGTCGTGGTCGGATAGAAGAGTGCGTTGCCAAAGTTGTGGGGAGGTGTTGATGTTCGTTTTTTCCGGGGCAGAGGTTTCCAGCGACCGAGAATTTGGCGATGGGCATCTTGCTTGATGGCATCTTGCGTCATGCCATCTTGCGTCATCGCATTTTGCGTCATCGCATTTTGCGTCATCGCATTTTTGCGGTGGCTGGAAGCCCCCGCGACGATTATCGTGACCTGCATGAATCATCCTTTCAAGATCAAAATCTGCGGCGTTACCTCTGCCCAAGACGCTCAAATGGTGGCGGGTTCCAACGCCGATGCAATTGGATTGAACTTTTACCCCTCCAGCAAACGATTCGTTGACCTACCTGCCGCCCAGTCCATCATCGCCGGACTTGCCCAAACCCATCCCAAACTGGTAACGGTTGGTGTTTTTGTGAACGCCGACGCCGAGCAAATCCTCGACACCTGCACTGCGATCGGCTTGGACGCGGTGCAGCTGCACGGTGACGAATCGCCCGATTTTTTGAAACAGCTGATCCAAGCGGCGGAGACACGCGGGCTGATGCTGGACTACATCCGCGCAATCCGCACGCTGCCCAGCAACCAGCAAGCGGCGATGGATCTGGAAGAAATCGAATCCGAAATCAATCGTTGGGTTGAGGCGGGTGCCGGAGCGATTCTCATTGACGCGGCTGTGGCGGGAGATTTTGGTGGCACCGGCAAACAAGTTGATTGGGCTGGATTTGCGAAATTGAACTCGTCGGTCCCAAAGATTTTGGCAGGTGGCTTAACTCCTGAGAATCTCGAATCCGCGATCGTCACCGCCGAACCGACTGCGGTGGATGTCGCCAGCGGTGTCGAGACAAACCCGCGTCAAAAGAACGCAGCCAAAACCAAATCCTTCGCATTAACAGCCGAGAAGCTACTTTCGCGCACAAATCAATAGGGACAACCAATCAGGCAACGCGACATTCCCCACCGTAAACAGCAGCCTTGGGTAAGTCTTCGTCACCTGCGGTGTCTTCTCGGGCAGGTGTGGAGCAGATTACGACAAAATCAGGGTCTTTTCTGGGTTACTCTTTTTCAAAATCGTGTTGTCCACTAAAATACTGCTCGGTCCTACGTCTAACTTACATATGTATCGCCCGCGGTAAATTTGACCTCCGCTGCGAAAGATCTACCCCTACCGCCAAGAATTTCTTAGGAGAAAAGTGTGGCTAACGTCGAAACAAAGATGCCTTACAAAGTCAAAGACATCGCTCAAGCCGAACTAGGCCGCCGCGAGATCAAACTGGCTGAAAACGAAATGCCAGGATTGATGTCCCTTCGCAAGAAGTACGGCAAAACAAAACCACTCAAGGGTGCTCGCATCGCGGGTTGCCTGCACATGACCATCCAGACGGCAGTGCTGATCGAAACTTTGGTTGAACTGGGTGCCGAAGTCACCTGGTCCAGCTGCAACGTGTTCTCAACACACGACCCTGCCGCTGCCGCGATGGCTGCCGCCGGCATTCCCGTTTATGCTTGGAAAGGCATGACCGAAGAAGAGTTCAACTGGTGCATCGAACAGACCATCATCTTCCCCGACGGCCAACCGTTGAACATGATCTTGGATGATGGTGGCGACCTGACCAACATGGTCCACGACGACTTCCCAGAATTGCTATCTGGTATCAAAGGTCTCTCAGAAGAGACAACAACCGGTGTTCACCGCTTGTACCAGCGACACGAAAAAGGCGAATTGAAGCTGCCTGCGATTAACGTCAATGATTCAGTCACCAAAAGTAAATTCGACAACCTTTACGGTTGCCGTGAATCTTTGGCTGACGGTATCAAGCGCGCCACCGATGTAATGATCGCCGGTAAGGTCGTCGTTGTCTGTGGTTACGGCGACGTTGGTAAAGGCTGTGCTCATTCAATGCAGCGTTACGGCGGACGCGTGATCGTCACCGAGATTGACCCGATCAACGCTCTGCAAGCCGCAATGGAAGGCTTCGAAGTCACAACGATGGACGAAGCTGCCTCTCGTGGTAACATTTTTGTCACCACCACCGGTAACTGCGGCGTGATCTCAAAGGCTCAACTTGAGCAGATGCCAAACGACGCGATCGTTTGTAACATCGGTCACTTCCAAAATGAAATCGACGTGGACGATCTTGAGAAGGACGTTGCAGCAGGCACCGTTGCCAAAGAAGAGATCAAACCTCAAGTCGATCGTTACACATTCAAAAACGGCAACTCCATCATCCTGTTGGCCGAAGGTCGCTTGGTGAACTTGGGTTGTGCCAAAGGCCACCCATCTTTCGTGATGTCCAACAGTTTCACCAACCAAGTCATGGCTCAATTGACTCTGTGGGAAGAAACAGACAAGTACGAAATTGGCGTCCACATGTTGCCTAAGCACTTGGACGAAGAAGTCGCACGATTGCACCTCGAGCAGTTGGGCGTGAAACTGACCAAACTGTCTCAAGAGCAGGCAGACTACATTGGCGTTCCAGTCGAAGGCCCTTACAAGCCTGAGCACTACCGCTACTAAGACTTGCAGATCTTTATTAAAGATTTGAAAAACACAAACGCCGCTCGGAATTCCGAGCGGCGTTTTTTGTTGTCTGGAGTAGTGGAGGTTGTTAAACCTCCCCGCCGATCGTTGAAAATTTGAATCTACGT